>NZ_JBVVQQ010000012.1:0-197081 GCF_055811135.1 Mesorhizobium sp. WSM4817
TTGATCACCCACCGCATCGGCGTGGACGACTATATTTCCGGCTTCGAGGCGATGAAGAGCGGCAATTCCGGCAAGGTTGTCATGGATTGGTGAGGGCGGCCTTGGGGCCGGACTACAGGGCTCGCCATTCGCGGCGTGAACGCCCGGGAATAGCGCGATTTTTGAGTTCGTGAGGGCGATGATGACGCTTCTTTATCATTCAGGGCTATCGAATCCAGGACTAGATTGCCATCTGGCGCCTCTGACAGCGGGTAGTCGTGTTAAGGGGCATTCCTCAACGAGACCGGGCAAGCACGAATGAAGACTCAAATAGTCGTCGTTGGCGGTGGGGCTGGAGGCCTTGGACTCGTGCGCCGGCTCGGAGCACGGCTCGGCCGCAAGGATTTCGATATCATTCTTGTCGAGCGTAACCACACCCATGTGTGGAAGCCGCTGCTCCATGAGGTCGCGGCCGGATCACTCGACGCAAATCTTGACGAAGTGGGCTACCGCGGCCACGGGCACCGTTGGGGCTACCGCTTCTTCTACGGGTCGCTGGAGGCCATCGATCGCACCGCGCGGCAGGTCACAGTGGCGCCGATATTCGACGATGACGGGTCGGAACTGGTCGGTCGACATCGGCTCCGATACGACTACCTCGTTATCGCAATCGGGTCGGTTTCAAACGACTTCGGCACTCCCGGAGTCAAGGATCATTGCCTTTTCCTCGAAGACCGTCACCAAGCGGATCGCTTTCGATTGAAGTTGTTGAATCATTGTCTTCGAGTTTCCAGGACAATGTCAGCTGATTCAACCGACGACGCCTTTGTTGATATAGCTATCGTAGGTGGTGGCGCGACAGGCGTCGAACTCGCTGCTGAACTCTACAATGCTGCATCATCTCTCAGACATTATGGCCTGGAAGTCTTCGACGAGACCCGGCTGAGGGTCACTTTGATAGAGGCCGGGCCGCGGATTCTTCCGGCTCTCCCAGAAGCTTTAGCAAAGGCCGCGCATCAGGAACTTGAGGCCCTCGGCGTCCGGGTGCTCGCAAACACGGCTGTATCCGAAGCAACGGAACAGGGACTGCGGTGTGCTACCGGGGAGCAGATACACGCCAATATTTGCGTCTGGGCTGCAGGAGTGCAGGGGGCAAATATTCTGGGAGAGCTCGACGGACTTGAGGTGGCGCGCAGCAGGCAACTTGTCGTCCTTCCCACCCTCCAAACGAGCCGGGACGAGCGCATCTTCGCTATCGGCGATTGCTGCTTTTTCAAGCCGGAAGGGGCGGGCGGCCCAGTGCCGCCACGCGCTCAGGCCGCCCACCAGATGGCATCGACCGCTTATCGCAACATTCTTCACTTGATTGCCGGGGAAACGCCGGAAGCATTTGTCTATCGGGACAAGGGCTCGCTCGTGTCGTTGAGCCGGTTTTCCACCGTCGGCAGCTTGATGGGAAATCTCGTCGGAGGGCGGATGGCGATCGAAGGGCGGCTGGCCAGGATGATCTACGTGTCTTTGTACCGCATGCACCTGGTGGCCATACATGGCTGGATCAAGGGCCTGGCTCTTATCCTGGTCGGCCATGTCAACCGGGTTGTCCGTCCGCGTCTCAAATTGCATTGAGGTTGGTCAGGCGAGTGGCAGGCTGCGACCGAAAGATGCCGCTGAGGTCTGCATTCCACCTCGCCTGAGCGACGCCCGAGTGGTCTTGCCGCATTCCTCGCCCGATTTGCGCCATATGGCATGCCGACGGACGGCTCAAAACGAATGATCCCGCTGAATTGAAGGGGCATAACAGCAGCGAAATCTGCCCGCCGGACGCCACTCTAAGGTCCGACTACAAATGTGACTTTGGATCAAGCGACAGCGTTGCACCTATGGCCGTTGATCATGACAGGGATAGCGTCAGCGCCCCGACCGAGCTGATGAAATTCGAGACCCGCCATGTGCCGGGCGCGCTGAATCTGTCGCAGGAGATGGGCTGGCCTTATCGCCAGGAGGACTGGGAATTTGCCGTGAAGGTCGGCAATGGCCTGGTCCTCGAGCGGGCAGGACAGGTGATCGGCACTGCCATGTCCTGGAATTACGGACAGGCCTATGCCACTGCCGGGATGATCATAGTAACCGGCTCCGCGCAAGGCGGCGGCAACGGCTCCCGGCTTTTTGACGGGTTGCTTCAGGCCACGGACGGGCGCAACGTGCTGCTCAATTCGACGGAAGAGGGGCTCGCGCTCTACAAGCGACGCGGCTTCAATGCCTGGGGCACGGTGATTCAGCACCAGGGCTCGCTGAGCGTCGCCGTGACGCAGAGTACCCGCGACGACATCCGTCAGGCGACGGTCTCCGACCTCGCGGCGATCCAGGCTTTTGACGAGCGGGCGACAGGCATGCCCCGGCCGTCGATGGTGGCTGCGCTCGCTGATGCTGGCAATGTTCTGGTCATCGAACGCGCGGGGCGGATTGCAGGCTACGCCATCGCCAGGCGGTTCGGCCGCGGCTATGTCGTCGGCCCTGTTGCAGCAGAAAGCGCCCAAGACGCGCGGCTTCTGATCCTGGCCCAGCTTGCGACGCTTCACGGCCAATTCGTGCGCATCGACGTCTATGCCGAACACGGATTGGGCGACTGGCTGGAGAGCCTGGGCCTCGCGCGTGTCGGTGCTGTGATCGCGATGGTCAAGGGGCGACGGCCCGTCTGCGACGGGACAGCCCGCATGTATGCCTTGGCAAATCAGTCGTTCGGTTGAGGAATGAGGTAGGGTGGCGATGGATACGAATGTAAATATCAGTGAGGCGGCACAAACGATCGATGCCCTCATCACCCCGTCGCTGCTTCTGGACCGGGGGCGGATCGAGCGCAACATCCAGCGTCTGGCCGAGCATGCCAGAGAGCTTGGCGTAGTGCTGCGCCCGCATATGAAGACGGCCAAAAGCATCGACGTCGCCCGACATGTGTTCCCCGGCGAACCCGGCCCGATCACGGTCTCGACCATCGCCGAGGCGGAGTATTTCGCCGGCCACGGCTTTCGCGACATCACCTATGCAGTCGGCATGTCGCCGGCGTCGGCCGTCCGCGCCATGGAGCTTTGTCGCCGCACCGGCGCTGATGTGAAGCTGCTGCTCGATTTCGTGGAGCAGGCCGACGCCCTGGCCGGTGTACGCGAGGCCACCGGTGTGACGCCGTCCGTCTTCATCGAACTGGACTGCGACGACCATCGCGGCGGATTGAAGCCGGACGATCCCAAGCTGCTCGATGTGGCCGACAGGATCGTCGCAGCTGGCGCCAACCTGGTCGGCGTCCTCGCCCATGCCGGCGAGTCCTATGGCTTGAGCACGCCCGATGCGCTGGTCATGGCAGCCGAGGACGAGCGTTCGGCCACCGTGCGCGCCGCCGAAACTTTGCGCGCCCACGGCCATGCCTGCCCGATCGTCAGCCTCGGCTCGACGCCGACGGCGCACTTCGCCGAGAACCTCGAAGGCGTCACGGAGCTGCGCGCCGGGGTCTACATGTTCTTCGATCTCGTCCAGCACGGGGTAGGGGTCTGCCGTCTCGACGATATCGCGATTTCCGTGTTGGCCACGGTGATCGGGTCCAAGCCGGAAAAAGGATGGGTGCTGGTCGACGCGGGCTGGATGGCGCTTTCGCGCGACCGCGGAACCGCAAACCAGCAGGTCGACCAGGGTTACGGCGTGGTCTGCGATGAAAAGGGGCGGGTGCTTGAAGATGTGATCGTGGCGCAGGCCAGCCAGGAACACGGTATCCTCACCATTCGTGCCGGTTCTGGAAAGTCCATGCCCGATTTCCCGCTCGGGGCTCGGGTCCGGATTCTGCCCAACCATGCCTGCGCGATGGCCGCCCAGCACCACTTCTACAGCGTCGTCAACGGGGACAGTCCCCGGATCGAAGCCCGTTGGGAGCGGATCCGCGGATGGTAGGGGCTGCAATCGCAACGCTTTGCATGGCGCCCGTGCAAACTGACGCACTGGTGGTGCAATCATGAAGTTTACATCTTATTGGCTGGACACCTCTCAGCCGTTCAACGAGGGCGCGTCCAAACCGCTCGAAGGCCACTACGATGTAGCGATTGTGGGCGGCGGCTTGACTGGATCCTCTGCCGCGTTGGCCCTCGCCAAAAAGGGCGCCCGGGTTGCACTGTTGGAGGCCGAAACGATCGGCAACGCCGCTTCCGGCCGCAATGGCGGCATGTGCAACAACGGTTTTGCCCAGAACTATGCAATCATGGCCGGCAAGCACGGCAAGCCGGCCGCAAACGCCCTCTACAAGGCTTTCGACGCCGGCGTCGATATGGTCGAGCGGTTGGTGCAGGAAGAAAAGATCGACTGCAGCTTCTCCCGGGTCGGCAAGCTCAAGCTTGCCGCCAAGCCTGAGCACTACGACGTGCTGGCGCGCAGCCAGGAACTCTTGGCGGCAAATGTCGATCCCGGGACGAGGATGATCGCGCGCGCCGACCTGCGAACTGAAGTCGGCACCAGCCGCTACCATGGCGGGCTGCTGTTTCCCAAGAGCGCCAGCATGCATGTCGGCCGTTTCGTCCGGGGCCTGGCGACCGCCGCCGCACGGCGGGGCGCAGAGGTCTATGAAAACGCCCCCGTCATGGCTCTGCGCAAGGTCGCCGACGGGCATGAGGTCGAGACCCCGCGAGGCAAGATCGTCGCGCGTCAGGTCCTGCTGGCGAGCGGCATTTCCCAGGTCGGTCCGCTCGGATGGATCCGCCGCCGCATCGTGCCGGTCGGCGCCTTCCTGGTCGTGACGGAACCGCTGTCGCCTTCGCAACTCGAGCGCCTCATGCCGACCCGACGCAATGTCGTCGACACGCGCAATCTCGTCGTCTACTGGCGGCTCACGCCGGACAATCGCATGCTGTTCGGCGGGCGGGCCCGGTTTGCAGTATCCAACCCGCAGTCCGACGAGAAGAGCGGCCGGATCCTGAAAGCGGCGATGGTCGAGGTCTATCCGGAACTGGCCGACATCCGCATCGATTACTGCTGGGGCGGCATGGTCGACATGACCCGCGACCGCCTGCCACGCGCCGGGGAGCGCAACGGAATCTACTACTCCATGGGCTATAGCGGCCACGGCACCCATATGTCGACGCTGATGGGCAGCATCATGGCCGATGTCATGGACGGGCGTCCCGACCTGAACCCCTGGAAGGATTTCGACTGGCCGGCGATCCCTGGATACTTTGGGCGTCCCTGGTTCCTGCCGATCCTCGGCGCCTATTACCGCATGAAGGACCTTGTCACATGATTTCGCCCCTCGAACACCTGTCCCGCAACGGCCGCCTCGACAAGTTCTTCATCGACGGTCAATGGGTCGAGCCGAGAGGCACCGCCCAGAGCGTCGTGGTGAATCCCGCCACCGAAGAGATCGTGGCCCGGTTTCCGCTCGGAAACAGCTGGGATGTGGACGCGGCCGTTGCAGCGGCCCGCCGGGCGTTCGCCACCTGGAGCCGTACCAGGCCGGAATACCGCGCGGGTCTGCTTGATCGCCTGCAGGCGCTGCTCGAAGCGCGCAATGAACTGCTTGCGCAATGCTTGAGCCTCGAGATGGGAGCGGCGATCGGATATGCGCGCACCGCGCAGGTGCCGCTCGCGATCGCCCATGTGCAAGTCGCTCGCGATGTCCTGAAAACCTTCCCCTTCGTCGTGCAGCGCGGCCACACCGCCGTCACCCACGAACCGATCGGTGTCTGCGCCCTGATCACGCCCTGGAACTGGCCGCTCTACCAGATCACCGCCAAGGTTGCGCCGGCGCTCGCCGCAGGCTGCACGGTCGTGCTGAAGCCAAGCGAACTCTCTCCTTTGGACGCCCTGCTGTTCGCCGAGACGATTGAGGAAGCCGGCTTCCCTGCCGGTGTCTTCAACCTCGTCAATGGTGACGGCCCAGGCGTGGGCATGGGTCTCGCCTCCCACACGGATGTCGACATGATCTCCATCACCGGCTCCACCCGTGCCGGCATCGCGGTGGCCCAGGCCGCCGCGCCGACGGTCAAGCGCGTCGGACAGGAGCTCGGCGGCAAGTCGCCGAATGTGATTCTGCCCGACGCCGACCCCGATCGTGCCGTTTCGCTGGGCATAGCCGCCGCCTTCCGCAATCTCGGCCAGTCATGCAGCGCGCCGACGCGTATGATCGTGCCGCGCGAGCGGCTGTCCGAGATCGAGGCGGTCGCCAAGAGGGCCGCAGCCCAGATCATCGTCGGCGATCCGCTTTCAGAAGCCACCACTCATGGTGCAATCGCCAACCGTTCCCAGTTCGACCGCATCCAAACCATGATCGGCATCGGCATTTCGGAGGGCGCCAGGCTCCTCACCGGCGGGTCGGGTCGCGCGGACGATCTGAGCGTCGGGTTCTATGTCAAGCCGACCATCTTTTCCGACGTGCGCACAGGCATGCGCATTGCCCAGGAAGAGGTTTTTGGGCCAGTTCTGTGCATCATCCCCTACGACACAGTCGAGGAGGCCGTCACTATCGCCAACGATACGGTCTACGGCCTGGGGGCCCATGTACAGGGCACGGATATGGGCGCCGTCAGGGACGTCGCCTCGCGGATCCGCGCCGGTCAGGTTCATCTCAACTACCCCGCCTGGGACCCGCACGCCCCGTTTGGCGGTTTCAAGCAGTCCGGAAACGGACGCGAATATGGCATCGAAGGCATGTTGGAGTACCTCGAGGTCAAATCCATCCTCGGCTATTTCTAGGCGACATTCGCCTGGCGCAGAGGGCGCAGCTGCCGTCTACGCCTGTAGGCTGAGCGGATCGGTAATCAGTTAGAACATGTCGGTTGATGACTGAATCGGATTTGGTGACGTCTGCGTCGGTTTGACTCATCAGGTTGCGTTTCTATCCGGTCGCTTTGTGGGTTACCGATCGGGCATGATCGACCGACGCGGAATCGAGCAGCGGTGGAGGCGGACCGCTCGAAGCGGACGAGCGTGGCCGCCGGGTATTCGCTGCGAGTGAGGCTCGTGCTGCGGGTTGTGGGCTTGCGGTGGTGTCTGAGATCACCGGTCTGGCCGTTCGACGATCGGGCGTGGCATCAAAGACCTCGATGTTGCGACGGCGCGCGGGCAGGTGCGTCGACAGGGCGTTTGTCTATGCGATCGAATGGAGTGGCAGAGAACTCTGGTCTGGAGCTTCCTCGATTGCTCGAAGCTCCGCCGTGTTGAGTTCAATTTGTAATTTATTTTGACCAGGACTAACCTCCCACGCTCTCTTGATGTCCTTCGAGGCACGCCGAGATCGCCCGCAGCTGGAATTCCAGTGCGGGATCCTCCGCCGGGAACCGGCCGTCCAGCGCGGAGGTGCCGACGGTAAATCCCGCTGCGCCACTGTTGCGAATGGTGTTGATCTGATCCGGCCGGTCCACCGATCCCGCGACGATAACGGGCTTGGGCACGGCCCGGCACACAGCGTCGATCAGAGACGGCACATTGCCTGCCGAACGGTAGGCGAGAAGGTCGAGACCGGCGACACCGGGATGGCTGGCGAGCGCGACCGCGCTTTTGACGATCTCGGCCTGCGATCCTTCCAAAATGCTCGGGTGCCCGACGATGCGACCCGGAAACGGATAGTAGCGGATGGGCGTCCCTTCCAGCAGCGGCAGCACGTCTTCGGCATGGGTGCCACCGAGAAGAAAGTCGACGCCGAGGTCGATCGCCGCCTTGACCGAGCGGATCTCGCTGTCGCGGTCGAGCGATACAACTTCGAGATAAGTGTTGGCTCCGCCCTCGCGGATCTGGCGGGCGAGGGCGGCAAGCGCGTCGAGCGGCAGGCCGATGTCCTTGAAGCCGATGTGGCGGATTCCGGCTCTGAGCGCCGTTTCGGCGTGGACGGCGGCGTCGGTCACCGTGCGGTCGTTGCGTGTCAGCATGAAGATGAAGTCGAATTGGGTCATGGGGTGACGGCTTTCTGGTAGGGGAGGGAGGCCTTCAGCCTAAGGGCGTAGTCGAAGGCGGTCTCCAGGCTGGAGGGGTCGGCAACGCCGGACCCCGCGATGTCGAAGGCGGTGCCGTGATCGGGGCTGGTGCGCACGAATGGCAGGCCCAGCGTGACGTTCACGCCATGGTCGAGGCCCATATATTTGACCGGGATGAGACCCTGGTCGTGATACTGGGCGACCACGATGTCGAACCGGCCCTTGCGGGCCTGCATGAACACGGTGTCGCCTGGCCATGGGCCGGAGACGTCGATGCCTTCGGCACGGGCCGCCTCGATTGCCGGCCGGATGATGCGGATTTCCTCGTCTCCGAAGAGACCGCCTTCGCCGGCATGCGGATTGAGGCCGGCGACGGCGACGCGCGGATGGGAGATGCCGAGCGCCTTCGCACCGGCATCGGCCAACCGGATGGCATCCATCTGCGCCGCGAAATCGCCTTTGCGGATCGCCTCGGACAGCGAACAATGGATGGTGACGAGGACCGTGCGAATGTCCTCGTTCGCCAGCATCATGGCGACCTTGGGAGCCCCGCCATGATCGGCCAGGATTTCGGTGTGGCCGGGATAGTGCAAACCGGCTGCTGCAAGTGCTTCCTTGTGAATCGGCGCCGTTACGATGCCGCCCACCCAACCGTCCCGCGCCAGTCCGATCGCGACAACGATGGCGTCGAACGCCGCGCGTCCACTGACGGCCGAAACCTGGCTGACCGGTGGCAGGGCGGAAAGCTGCGAGGAGCAAAGCACGTTGAGGGTTCCGTCATCGAGCACGGTCTCATCGACGGAAGCGATCGGCCGGATCCGCACATCAGCATCGAGCCCGCAAAGGGCGTGGGTCATCACCAGCGGATCACCGACGACGATCCAGTGTCGCTTGTCCGGGCGACGGAGATACATTTTTGCGATGATCTCGGGGCCGATGCCGGAGGGATCGCCCATGGTCACGGCGAGAGGAGCGTCATGGGCGGTCATCGATCAGAGCCTTTCGTGAAAGCGGTTTGCCAGCAGGTCGCGGGCGGCATCAAGGAGTGCAGAGGGTGAGCCGAAGCCTCCCGCCTTCATGGCGATGGTGAGCGGCTCTCCATCCGCCCGTTCGGCGCGGCCAACCGGAAAGCCGGGCTCCAACTCGCGGGTGAGAAGGAACCCGTTGATGCCGAGGCGGTCGAGGATCGCGGCCATCGTCTCGCCGCCGGTGGCGATCACCGCGTCATAGTCGCGCCGGGCGACCGCTGCGGCTGCTTGTCCGGCGAGGTTCGTCATCACCGCGCTGGCATTCTCCTGCCCTTGCAGCGGTGCCCGAAGACAAATCACACGGGCGTCGCCGGGAGCGTCGGCCAGGTCGCTGACGACGGGAACGCCTCGTACACGCAAGGTCTCGCATTGGACGCGCGTCACCGGATTGGTGCTTCCTGCGACGATCACCACCTGCCCGGCGGCTTTGCCCGTTACCGGGCGTTCGTCCGGCACTGCAGGGACCAGCGATGCCAGCGCGATGGCGAGACCAGGGGAGCCCACCCAAAGGACAGTCTCGGGATCGGGAATGTCGGCGACCTGCCGGTTCAGTATGTTCTGACTGTCGGCGTCGAGGATCAGAATGGACCCTTTCGTCGCCGCATCGCCGGAACTGTTTGCTGCGAGAATGATCGGTATCCCCAGGGACGGGTCGACCAGATCGGCAATGTGCGATGTGCCTGCGGGATGGACTGGGTCACGGCCGTAGACGCTCTGACTCACGGGAATGCCGTTCACCGTCTGGATCCCGCCGACGGTGAGCCGCCCCGCTTCGGGAAAGGCTGGAGCGATGACAAGCCTGCTCCGGCCGCTGGCGCGAAAGGCGGCGGCGACTTCCACGCGGATATGGCCGCGCAGGGTCGAATCGATCGTTTTGAACAGAAGGCGGGCATGCGAGAGGGCCGACACGGCGTCGGCGATAGCCCTTGTCGCCTGCCAGATGTCGGAGGCGCGGCTGTTGGTATCGATAGAAGTGATAGCTCCATTCTCCGCGCCGTCGACCTGTCGCCTGATCACAGGTGCATAGCCTCTCGCGAGAAAGGCCGCCGCGCCGTCGGTAGCACTGGTCAGATCGTCGGCGACTATCCCGACGAGGAGAGATGTGGTCTGCTTCATGTTGGTGAGAATAGCAGAACGGTGAGAACCGAATATCGATATGATCTGACGATTTATGGTGATATGAAATCACCAATGAAACGATCTGACCTACCTTCACTCGACGATCTGCGTGCCTTCCAAACAGTGGCGCGTCTGGGGTCTGTGCGTGCTGCGGCGGCCGAACTCGCTCTGACGCATGGTGCAGTCAGCCGTCGCGTCTCCAAACTCTCCGCCGATCTTGGCTTGCGCTTGCTCGAAGCGGACGGGCGCGGGGTGCGTCTGACCTCCGATGGCGCGAAGCTGGCGGAGGCGACCGGCAAGGCGTTCCATTTAATCACTGATGCCTTGGCAAAGATCAGATCCAGCTCGACGCCCATTCCGATCATCTTGTCCTGCGAGCGCTCGCTGGCGATGCGCTGGCTGATCCCCCGCTTGTCTGGGTTTCAGGATCGATACCCGGACGTCGAGGTGCATCTGTCGACCGGCGGCGGAGGGCTCGACTTCGCGCGTGACCGGGTGACGCTTGCGATCCGCCGTCTCGATTTTCCGGTGGACCCGGAATGGACCATCATCAGGCTGATGCCCGAGCGCGTCGGTCCGGTCATGCTGCCATCCCTGCGCAAGCGGTTCGAGAGTGGCGACTATGTGGCGCTCGGATCACGGACGCGACCGGATGCCTGGGAAGCGTGGCTCGACGCGCACATGGATGCGCCGCGTCCTCGAACGACCCGATTGCTGGATCATCATTTCCTGATGGCAGAAGCGGCCCTGGGTGGTCTTGGCGTTGCTCTTGCCCCCCAGGCGATTGCAACGGATGACGTCGCGAATGGGCGATTGGAAGCACCACTCGGCTTTGATCGCGACGGGACGGACTACGGCCTGATCCATCCGAAGTCGATCATTGTTTCAAGCGGCCTCTCCGCATTGCGCGATTGGCTGACCGCAGAGTCCGAGGGATCGTTCAAGCGGCAGGTGCTTGAGAACAGCTAAACTAAGAAAATAAGGTCGCCTTTGCGCCCGTATCGGCTCAGGCGGGGCGAAAGAGACAGCGCTGCGAAAGGGCGTGCTGGTTTGGCTGTCGACCGGAGGGCCTTGTGCTGAATGACCATGCATTGCCGCACATTCTGCCGGACGCCTGCGATTATGCTCGGCTGATAGGGCAGATTGACAGGAACCAAGGACATGGATCGCTTCCGGCCGAAATACGTGACGTTTGATTGCCACGGCACGCTCATCAATTTCCAAATGGCGGAAGCCGCCAGGGACCTGTTCGGTCATCTTCTGGATGGGCCGCGCATGGTTGAATTCATCAGGAATTTCCAGGGCTACCGCCTCGACGAGGTGCTGCAGGACTGGAAGCCTTATGCAGATGTCGTTCACAACGCACTGGAACGCACCTGCCGCCGCAACAGCGTCGCGTTCCGTGCCGAAGACGCCGAAACGATCTACAACCGCATCCCGACTTGGGGGCCGCATCCGGACGTTCCCGAGGGATTGGCCAAGCTGGCCAAGGAAATTCCGTTGGTCACCCTGACGAACTCCATGGTGGCCCAGATTCCGTCGAACGTGGCAAAGCTCGGTGCGCCGTTTCATGCCGTCTTGACCGCTGAAGAGGCGGGTGCCTACAAGCCGCATTTCAAGGCGTTCGAGTACATGTTCGACACGCTGGGCTGCGGCCCGGAGGATATCACGCATGTGTCCTCGTCATTCCGCCACGACCTGATGTCTGCCTATGATCTGGGGATCAAGAGCAAGGTCTGGGTCAATCGCGGCCATGAGCCGGCCAACCCCTATTACGAGTATACGGAAATCCGTGACGTGACGCAGCTACCGGGCGTTTTCGGACTCTGAGGGCGAGGATAGGCCGGAGACCCGCAGAGCACTGCGCCCATTTTGCGAGGGCGGCCAGCGGCGCCGTCTGAAATACCGCGAGAAATAGACCTGCGGGGCGTCATCGCTGGAGCGCTCCATCTGTCGAAGCATGAAGAACAACCGTCCCCAACAGGCGAGGATCTTTCGAATTGGGCGCTTATGGTGATCTGGTCCCCGATGAGGAAGCTGGTCAGCTCGATGGCTCCATGACGGCAGGATGCGACCATCTGCCTTACGCGGCAGCTTCAACCGAAGCCTATTTTCGCGCTGCCGCCGCAAGCCTGGCGATGCGGCCGGGCGCTTCCGAACCGGACATGTCGGCGGCACTGCTGAAGCGCCATTACGGATTGACGGGATCGATCGCGACATTGTCCTCCGAGGTTGAGCGCACCATTGAGGTCAACCTGTCGGACGGCCGCCGGTTGATCCTGAAGACGTCGGCAACAGCGGAGGCGGTCGACAGCTTTCGTTTTCAAACCGCCGCCATGGCCGGATTGCAAGGGTTCACGGGCTTCGTTGCACCCGAAGTGCTCCGCACGACCAGCGGCGCGTTGATGTTTGAGCAAGAGGGGATGTTCGAGCAAGAGGGGACATGCGGGTACTTGCAGACCCGGATCGAGGGCATTCCGCTGCACCAGGCGACGCCAACTCCCGACCTGCTTTTTCGAACCGGCAGCGCTCTCGCCCGGCTGGACCTGGCTCTTGAGCTGGTCAGTGTGCCCGCGGCTTACCGTCCCGTTCTTTGGCATGTCGGTTGCTGGTCGAGGTTGATGGAACTGGAGCAATACCTGCCATCCGGGAGCATTGCCGAGAGCGTACGCGTCGCGATGGCGGAGTATGCGGAGTTCGTTGAGCCACAAATCTCTGATGTGGCGTGGCAGGTAACGCATAATGATCCCAGCCCATTCAACATGATGGTGACTGGCCAGGGAATGGGTTTTATCGATTTCGGCGATGGCTGCTGGAGCCCCAGGATCCAGGACCTGGCGATCGCAGCAAGTCACGTCGTAGGGGATTCGACACTTCCTTTGGGTGGAGCCGAGCATCTTATTGCCGGCTATGCCTCTGTCATTGCACTTTCGGCACTGGAAGCAAAATTGCTCGTCGGACTGATGCGGGCGCGACAAAGCGCGTTGATCCTGGTCAACTACTGGCGGTCCCACCTTTTTCCGGCCGATGCCCAATACATCAAAAAGAATGTCTCGCGTGCCGAGCACGGACTTTCCATCCTGGCGCCTCTTGGTGTCGCATCGGGCGAGGCAGCCGTCCTGGCGGCAATGTCGTCGTTTCAGCCGTAACGCATCTCGGTTCGCTCGACCGGCACGGTAGCCAAAAGACGAACCGCGAATTGATCAAGGTACTCTTTCAGATAGGCAGCAGCACATGTCCACAGATCTCATGCCTAATCGCTACAGGCCCGGCGAATCCGATCTTCCGAGGCGCGAGTCCGAGCTCATTGCTCGCCGTGACGAAGTACTTGGGGCCTCCTATCGGCTTCAGTACCGCCGGCCCGTGCACTTCGTTCGCGGCGAAGGCATGTGGCTCTACGACCCTGACGGGCGTGCCTATCTTGATTTCTACAACAACGTGCCGTCGCTCGGCCATTGCCACCCAGAAGTAAACGCCGCAATGGCTGAACAGGCGGGCCGGATAAGCGCCAACACGCGCTATCTCGAGCCAAAACTTGTCGACTATGCCGAGCGACTGGTCGACACTTTCCCAAGCGAGCTCGACCGGGTGGTTTTTACCTGCACGGGAAGTGAATCCAACGATCTGGCCCTGCGTATCGCGCGATTTGCGAGCGGCAATGAAGGCGTGATCGTCTCGAGCTACGCCTATCACGGCACCAGCGCGGCTGTCGCCGCGGTTTCCCCGAACCTGGGCGACGCCGTCAAGCTCAGCCCATTCGTGCGCATGGTTTCCCTGCCGGGGCCGGAGGGTGTGCCGGAAGCCCAGGCTGCGGACTTTTTCGAGGCGCAAGTACGCGCGGCCATCGTAGATCTGAACCGTCGTGGCATCGGCGTTGCGGCCCTGCTCATCGACAGTATTTTTTCCAGCGATGGCGTATGGGTCGATCCCCCCGGCTTCATCGCCGGCGGAGTTGCGGCGGTGCGGGAGGCAGGTGGTCTCGTCATCGCCGACGAGGTTCAGCCGGGTTTTGGGCGAACCGGCGCTCATATGTGGGGCTTTGAACGGCACGGGATCGTTCCCGATCTCGCTACCCTCGGCAAGCCGATGGGCAACGGATTTCCAATTGGCGCGGTCGTTGGTCGCAAAGCACCGATGGAGCAATTTGGCGCAACCGCTCGCTACTCCAACACGTTCGCCGGAAATACGGTTGGCATAGCGACCGCCGACGCCGTGCTGGCGATCCTGCAGCGCGACCAGATCCCCCAGAAAGCGCTTGCCATGAGCCAGCGCCTCCGAGCCGGGCTGGAGAAAATCGCACAGCAGCCATATGGAGTTCGCGCTATCCGAAACGCCGGTCTGTTCTTTGGCATCGACATCGGGCGTGAGGGTGCCCCGGCGGCAAGCCGGCGGGCAATGGCGCTGGATGTCGTGAACGCACTGCGCGACGACGGCGTCCTTGTCAGCACGACAGGGGCCAACGAGGATTCGCTCAAAGTGCGCCCGCCGCTCGTTTGCCAGGCCGAGCATGTCGACATCTTCCTTGCAGCCATGGAGCGGGCGCTCATCAAGGTCGCAGGCTAGACCGCATGCCTGCGACCAGGTGGCCAGGTCCTGGTTCCCAGCTGCGGTAACCGACCGGGATCGTCACGCCGTAGATCGGCGAGGCTTCCGCGTTCTTAGCTCGAACGCTGTCGATCTCAACGCAGCCGATAGCGAAAGCGATCGACACGGCGATGACGGCTGCAATTGCAAGATTGCGTCTCATGCGCTCGCTCCGTCCGCGTTCAGAACTTGTCGACATCGATGATGGCCGTGGCGAAGGCATCAGGCGCCTCCTGCGGCAGGTCATGCCCGATGCCGCCGGTGATCAGCCGATGCTCGTACTTGCCGGAGAATTTCTTCGCATAGGCGTCGGGATCGGGATGTGGCGCACCATTCGCGTCGCCCTCCAGCGTGATCGTTGGCACGTCGATCTCCGGGCGCTTGGCAAGCTTTCCCTCCAGTTCGTCATAGCGGCGCTCGCCTTCAGCAAGGCCGAGCCGCCAACGGTAGTTGTGGACGACGATGTCGACGTGGTCGGGGTTTTTGAACGCAGCGGCGCTTCTGGCGAAGGTCGCATCGTCGAAGTTCCAGCGCGGTGAGGCGAGCCGCCAGATCAGTTTGGCGAAGTCGTCCGTGTATTGCGCATAGCCGGCACGGCCACGATCGGTCGCGAAATAGAACTGATACCACCATTGCAGTTCGGCCTGTGGCGGTAGCGGCGCCTTGTTGGCCGCCTGGCTGCCGATTAGATAGCCGCTGACCGAAACCATGGCCTTGCAGCGCTCCGGCCAGAGCGCGGCAAGGATATTTGCCGTCCTCGCGCCCCAGTCGTAGCCGGCGACGATCGCTTTTTCGACGCCCAGGGCATCCATCAGGTCGATGATATCGACCGCCAGCGCAGCCTGCTGGCCGTTGCGAAGAGTGGCATCCGACAGGAACCGCGTCGTGCCGTAGCCGCGCAGATAGGGCATGATGACCCGATAGCCGGCTCCTGCAAGCAGCGGCGCGACATCGACATAGCTGTAGATGTCGTAGGGCCAGCCGTGCAGCAGTATGACGGGTGGCCCATCCGCCGGGCCGTCCTCGGCATACCCGACGGTGAGCAGACCAGCCTCGATCTGCTTCAGCGATGCGAGTGAGTTTCGCGATCCTGTCCCGCCGGCTAATGTCGTCTGCGTCCCGCCCTGAGCAGTGGAGGTTCGGACCGCTCCTAACTGAGCCAACGCCACGGTCGCGGCCGCGATGCCGAACAGGCGTCGGCGATGATGGTCGACGACTTCCGGAATATTGATTGCGTTCATGGGACTACTACCTTTGTTCATGTTTCCAGGGCTGTCGCGGCAGTGCCGAAACCGAGGGACTAGATCAGGTTAATTTCGACTTCGATGTTGCCGCGCGTGGCCTTCGAGTAGGGACAGGTCTGATGAGCAGCATCGACAACGGCCCGGGCGTCGTTGCGATCCATCCCTGGCAGGCTCACATTGAGCCGGGCGCTGAGAAAGAAGGCGCCGTCGCCGCTGTTGAGATCAACCTCCGCATCGATCGAAAGGTCTGCTGGCAGCACGACGTTCATTTTGCGCGCGGCGATCGCCATCGCGCCCTCGAAACATGCCGACCAACCGGCAGCAAAAAGCTGTTCGGGATTGGTGCCGCTGCCCGCGCCGCCGGGCGTCGAGAGCCTGATGTCCAGCCTGCCGTCGGAACTGCGTGAGCCGCCCTCCCGGCCGCCCGTTGTGTGCACCTTCGCTGTGTAGAGTCGTTTTGCTTGGGTAGTCATGGCATGCATCCTGTATGACATCGGATCTTCGATCAGCGCAGCGATTTGAAAGCTGCACGGACCTCCTGCGTGAAGATTTCCGGCTGTTCCCAGGCAGCGAAATGCCCGCCGGCCTTGGCCTCATGGAAATAGATGAGGTTGTGGTAGCAGCGCTCGGTCCAGCTTCGCGGCGCGCAGTAGATTTCGCCGGGGAATACCGTCACGGCGACCGGAAGATCGGCAATGTCCACGGCATTGAAATTGTTGGAGTGGTCTTCCCAGTAGATCTGCGCCGCGGAGGTTCCGGATTCAGTGAGCCAGTAGAGCGAGATGTCGTCGAGCATCTCGTCCTTGGTCAGAACCCGCTCGGGGTCGCCACCGTTATAGGTCCACTGCGCGAACTTTTCGTAGATCCAGGCGGCAAGACCCACAGGTGAATCCACCAGGGAGTAGCCGATGGTCTGTGGCCGCGTCACCATCATGGCGGCAGCCGGAACTGTCCTTGTAGAAGGTGTCGAGCGCATCGAATGCCGCACTTTCCTTCTCGGTCAGTCCGCTCGGCGTCGGCCCGCCGGCCGCCAGCACCGATGCAATTTCCGGCGGCACGGTACCCGGCATGTTGACGTGTATGCCAATGAGCCCAGGCACCTTCTGCAGCGCCATGCGATGGGAGATGACCGAACCGCAGTCGCCACCCTGCGAGACGTAGCGGTCGTAACCCAGCCGCCTCATCAGCACGCCCCAGGCACGGCCGATATGGTCTGAGCCCCAGCCAGCCTCCGTCGGTTTCCCGGAGAAGCCGAAGCCAGGTATCGACGGCACGACGAGATGGAATGCGTCTTCCGCCGCGCCGCCATGGGCCGTGGGATCTGTCAGCGGACCGACGACCTTCATGAATTCCAAGATCGAGCCGGGCCAGCCATGCGTCATGATCATCGGCATAGCATTCTCATGGCGGGACCGGACGTGGATGAAGTGGATAGCGAGGCCGTCGATTTCGGTGACGAACATAGGCAGAGCGTTGAGCTTCGCCTCGACCTTCCGCCAGTTGTAATCGGTCATCCAGTATCGAAGGAGATCCTGGAGCTTTGCGAGCTGCACGCCTTGGGACTGATCCGTAACTGTTTCCCGCAAGGGCCAGCGCGTCGTTGCCAGACGTCGGCGGAGACCGACGATTGCCTCCTCCGGAATGCCGGCGCGGAAGGGACGGACGGCTTCACTATCGACGCTCGCGCGCGCCATTGCTGGAAGCAGGCTCAAGGCGCCTGTGGCCGCTGATGCGGCAAGCAGGCTTCGTCGCGTGAGCGATGGCGATGATGCGGGCATGGTCGTTTTCCTTGGGTCCGTCGGCAGAGAGGTTCTTGCTGCTTTCGACACATAGAAGGAGATCGCCCGAAGCGCCCGTTATGCAACGTTAGCGCTCGTCGGCGAATGCAGGCTTGCAGCGAAGCCCCCACTTTTGTTGTTCTCATAGGTGAGTGGTCGCCTGCATGAGCAGGCTGCGAAGGGAGTGTCATGACAGGGCCTGCAACCGATACGATATCATTTGGTCCCTTTACGCTTGCCGTCCGCGAACGGCTGCTCTTGCGGCAAGGCACCACCGTCGATCTGGGCGGGCGCGCTTTCGATATCCTGGCTACTTTGGCTGCCCGCTCCAACGAGGTGATCAGCAAGAGGGATTTATTGGCGAACGTCTGGCCCGACGTCACCGTCGAGGAGGGTAGTCTGCGGTTTCACATGGCCAATCTCAGAAAGGCGTTGGGCGACGGCAAGGACGGCGCGCGCTACATCGCTACCTTGAAGGGCCGGGGCTATTGCTTCGTGGCGCCGGTCTCGCGATCGGGTGGTCGCAACGATGCGCGAAGCGAGGCTGCCGCCAGCTACCCGCAGGCCAACCTCCCGAGCCAACTAGCTCGCATGGTTGGGCGAACCGACGACACGGCCGCGCTTTCCGCGGAGCTGGCGGCCGCGCGCTTCGTCACGATCGTCGGCACGGGTGGGGTCGGCAAGACCACCGTTGCAGTGGCGGCCGGGCATCACGTCGTCGATGCGTTTGCCGGCGCCGTGCATTTCGTCGATCTTGGCGCGCTGAATGATCCCAACCTGGTTGCGCCGACTGTAGCCTCGATGCTGGGCCTGTCGCTTCAGTCTGACGACGCCACGTCCGCTCTCATCACATACCTGGCTGACAAGAGAATCCTCCTGATCCTGGATACCTGCGAGCATGTCATAGACGCGGCGGCAGACCTGGCCGCCCGTATCTTCGCTTCCGCGCCGCAGGCCCACATCCTGGCGACGAGCCGGGAGGCTCTCCAGGTCGAAGGCGAGCACGTCTACAAGCTGGCGCCGCTTGCTTACCCGCCGGACGATCTGGAACCCACCGCGGCAGTCGCGCAGGCGTTCCCTGCGACCGAGCTGTTCTTGGAGCGCGCAGCAGCGAGCGGTGCTCGTCTTGACCTCGACGATTCGGATGCGGGGGTCGTGGCGCACATCTGCCGGAAGCTTGATGGCGTACCACTTGCCATCGAACTGGCAGCAGGACGGGTTGCGAGCTACGGCCTGCAGAAGACCGCGATGCTTCTCGACGAACGCCTGGCCCTCATGTGGCCGGGGCAGCGCAGCGCACCGCCGCGCCAGAAGACACTTCAGGCTACTCTGGACTGGAGCTTCGGGCTTCTGTCCGAATTCGAGCGCCTGGTGCTTCGCCGGCTTGCCGTTTTCGTCGGTCATTTTTCGATCGATGCCGCGCTGACAATAGTAACGAGCCCGACCGTGGACGATGCGCTCGTATTCAGCGCCATCGATAGCCTCGTGGCGAAGTCGATCGTCGCGGCGAGGCCAGCCGGTGCAACGATGCGCTATCGACTGCTCGATACGACGCGGGCTTATGCCCTTCAGTTCGAGGTCCAGGATGCGGAACTCACGGAACTGGCCGCCCGGCACGCGACGTACTGTCTGCGATGGCTGGAGGATACGGGGAATGAGTGGCCTACGTTGTCGAGCGCGTCGCAACGATCACTGCACCTCGCGGGCCTTGCCAATGTGCGTGGGGCTCTGGATTGGTGTTTCGGATCCAACGGGGATGCCAGGCTCGGCATTCGTCTTGCCGCCGCCGCTGCTCCGCTTTTCCTGTCGATGTCCTTGCTCACCGAGTGCCATCGCTGGAGCTCCCGGGCAATTTTCGCTCTCGACGACTCCATGCGCAGCGGACGCGAGGAGATGCACCTTCAGGCGGCCCTTGGAGTTTCCCTGATGTTCACGCACGGGGGAAGGGACGCAGCGCGCGTGGCGCTGAACAGAAGCTTCTCCATTGCCGAGCAGCGCAGCGATGCGCTCGACCAGATTCAGGTTCTCGGGCCGCTGCAGATGTTCCATTTGCGTACGGGAGATTTCAGGGCCGCGCTCCGCTACGCGGAGCGTTGCACCGTCATTGCCGACGCGCTGGAAGACTCCGTCTCCACGACATTGGCGCATTCGTTGATGGGAATATCGCTTCACCTCAATGGAGAACTAGCTCGCGCCCAGACCTCGCTTGCGGCAGCATTGCGATACGGGCCGCGTTCCGGTCGGACCACGACCAACTATCTCGGCTTCGACGGGAGAATCCTGGCCGGCGCGATCCTGGCAAGAACGCTTTGGCTGCAAGGCCATCCGGATCGGGCGGTGGAACGCGCGCTGCTGACGATCAAGGACGCCGAGATCCTGAACCATCCGCTGACGCTTTCGATCGCTCTTGTCTGGGCCGTTTCCGTGTTCCTTTGGGTCGGCGATCTCGACCGCGCGGACGAGCATATAGACCGTCTCTGCTTGCGTGCGGAACCCCACTCGCTCGGACCGTATCTGGCGCTAGGACGAGGCTTCAAGGGAGAACTGGCCATTCGTCGAGGCGATGCGGAGAAGGGAATCGAGAGTCTGCAACGCAGTCTCGCGGAGCTCCACGCAGCACCCTACGAACTGCTCACCACTCCGCTCAACGTCGCGCTCGTTCAAGGCCTTGCCGCCACGGGCCGGCTCGCGGAGGCCCTCGCACTGCTCGACGACACGATCCTGTCGGTCGAGGCAAACGGAGATCTCTGCTATATGCCGGAGTTGCTGCGCGTGAAGGGCTGCCTTGTTTTGGCGTCAGTGCAGTCTGGCGCCGACGAGGCTGAAACCTACTTCAGGCGGTCTCTCGAAATGAGTCAGGGTTGGGGCGCGTGGGGGTGGGAGCTGCGCGCCGCGATCGACCTGGCTACCCTTCTGATCGATCGCAGACAACACGAAACCGCCCGGGCGCATCTCCAGCCGCGGTTCGAGCGCTTCGTTGAGGGTTTGGATACTGCTGATCTGAAGTCAGCTGCACGTCTGCTCGCGACGCAGAGTTAGTCTGGCTCCGCTACGTGAGCCAAGTGTCTGCCAGCTAGACGGTGCGAATAGAAACAAGTCAGAAATGTGCCAAGGGATCGCGACGGACCTCATCGAGCGGAATGATTGCCTTACCATTGTATTGTGCCATGAGCAGAAAAGCGGTGTTGAGTGACATTGATGATTACGCTTTGAAAAGTAGAATGAAATGAGTCACATATCATAGAGGCCGGCAGTATCAGTCTGTCCAAATTCAGTGTGGTTTAAAAACTATATATAAATGATTGAAGAATATAACAAATTTGCCATTGCGCCGATGATGGACTGGACGGACCGGCATTGCCGGTTCCTCCATCGTCAGTTGACGCGCCGGGTCTTGCTCTACACCGAGATGGTCGTCGCCGACGCGGTCATCCACGGCGAGCGCGAGCGCTTGCTCGGCTTCGATGCTACGGAACATCCGGCGGCGTTGCAGCTCGGCGGCTCCGATCCGCAGAAGCTTGCCGAGGCGGCCCGCATCGGCGAAGCGTTCGGCTATGACGAGATCAACCTCAATGTCGGCTGCCCGTCCGACCGCGTCCAGTCGGGTACGTTCGGCGCCTGCCTGATGAAGGCGCCTGACCTGGTCGCCGATTGTGTCGCGGCGATGAAGGCGTCTGTCGGCATTCCCGTCACCGTCAAATGCCGCATCGGCGTCGACGAGCAGGATCCCGAGCCGGCGCTCGATGCGCTGGCGGACGGGGTTTTCGCGGCCGGCGCCGACGCGCTGTGGGTGCATGCCCGCAAGGCGTGGCTGGAAGGGCTGAGCCCGAAGGAAAACCGCGACATCCCGCCGCTCGACTACAACAGGGTGTATCGGCTAAAAACCAAAAAACCAAACAAATTCATCGGGATCAACGGCGGAATTCAATCCCTTGAGGAGGCGCTTGACCACCTTGATCATGTCGATGGCGCCATGCTCGGCCGCGCCGCCTACCACACGCCGGGCATTCTGGCAGGCGTCGACGCCGCGTTTTACGGTGACACACCCAAAACGCTCGATTTTGCCGCGCTGATCGATGCGATGGCGGATTATGCGGCACGCCATATCGAGCGGGGCGGGCGGCTTGGCCATGTCACCCGTCACATGGTCGGCCTGTTCCACGGCCTGCCCGGTGCGCGCCGTTACCGGCAGATCCTTTCGACCGATGCGACAAGGCCCGGCGCCGGACCCGATGTGCTGAAGGCAGCTTTCGCCGCAGTCGATCTTGGCGGGACGGACGCCGAAGCAGCCTGACTGTCTCGCGCAAGATCATGCGATCGATTGCGCTTGTTCCAAGTCTTTGATCGCGTGCGACATGGATCGAGCGCGCATCGCATCGCGCTTCGGCGGCACCCGGCCAGTCGAGGCGCGACGACTACATGCCGCTCGATGCGTTTGTCGACGAAGCGATGGCGTTGTTCAGCCGGGAGCCGACGCCGAAGGAGATCCTGGTGGAGTGCGTGGGCTTCCTGCGCTGGGCAGAGCGGGACGGCCGGTTTGATCAAGCGGTCGAGATGCTTAACGCTCACTGAGCGGCGCAGTGGCCTGACTGTTCAATCGCGCAAGATCATGCGGTCGCCGCGCACGTCGAATCCGGACAATGAGCCGATGAAGTTCATGCCGAGCAGGCTCTGACCGAGCATGCCGGGCGCGGCGATCATGACCGGCATGTCCTTGCGCACGATCCCGCCGATCGCCAATTCGTCGGTTCTCACGACGGCGGCGCGCGCCATGCCGTTGGCGGTGGAAACCGGTATGGTGAAATTGAGAGCGGCTGGGTTGAAGCCGGCGGCTTGCGCGTCCTGCGCGGTCAAGACGGTGCTGGTTGCGCCGGTATCGACCACAGCCCGGACCGGCGTGCCGTTGACCATGATGCGCGCTTCGAAATGGCCATTGCCGGCCTTGTCCAGGGTCACCGTGGCATGGCCGTCGTCGAGGCCCAACGCCAGTGGACTGCCGGGAACAAGGCCGGCCGTCACCCGGCTGGCGAAATCCTGCAATTCATAACGGTACTGGTAGCCGGCGATCAGTGCGAGCACGATGACGGCCCAGGTGCCCAGGCTGCGGGCCATCGTGCCCAAGGGCCTGCCTGATCTGAGCAGGCCGGCGCCGATGAGCGCGACCAGTGCGGCAAGCCAGATCAGCCGGCTGAAATCGTAATTCTCGACGCCGAATGTGCTGCCGGCGGAATCGTTGAGCATGAGCAGGACAACGCCTACCCCGATCAGGATCATCAAAACCCAGAAAACCCGGTTCATATGTGGCTCACGAGAGAGCGTCGCGTTCGCGCGCCAGGCGGGTGCGGCGGGTTTCGCGGCGCGGTCTGCGCTCAACCGTTTCCAGCCGGGCCGGCAGCTCGGCCATGACGCTGCGGCGGATCTCAGGGGTCATCTCGATCCAGGCGCCGATTTCCTCGCGCGTACGGCCGCAACCGAAGCAGAAGCCGGTTTTCATATCGATCGAACAGACCAGGACGCATGGGGATTCGATGGCCGTCATGTTTATTCTCTCAGGGTTCCGTCAGGAATCCCTCGTCTCGCCTCCACATGGTGTAACGGCAACGCCAATGCAAGCCCTCCGGAATGCGCCGCCGGCAGCCGCGTTCGCGTCAGTGCAGGCAGTTGTGCCGGCCGAGCAAGGCGGCTATGCCGGTCACCAATTCCGGGAACGATCATCAACGACATGACCAGCGCGCTGCCCTTCGACGATTTTCGCAATCTTCTGGCGACCCTGCCGCGAGCCGACACGGCAGCCGAAGCCCGCGTCCGTGCGCTGTTTGCCAGGGTCGACAAACCCAAAGGTTCGCTCGGCCGCATCGAGGACATCGCGGCTTGGCTGGCCGCCTGGAGCGGCCGCGCGCCGCCGGCAGTGAACCGGCCTCTGGTGGCGATCTTCGCCGGCAATCACGGCGTCGCTCGCCACGGCATTTCGCCACGGCCTGTCGCTGCCACGGCGAACGCCGTCGAGCTTTGCGCGGCCGGGGGTGCGGCGATCAACCAGATCTGCATCGCCAATAATCTCGGGCTGAAAGTGTTCGATCTTGCGCTGCACATTCCAACCGCCGACATCACCGAGGACGCGGCACTCGACGAGCGCGGCTGTGCCGCCACCATGGCCTTCGGTATGGAGGCGATCGCCGGCGGCGCCGATCTGCTTTGCCTTGGCGACCTCGGCGTCGGCAATTCCACCGTCGCCGCGGCCTTGCTTGCCGCACTGTTTGGCGGCAGTGGCGCAGATTGGGTCGGATCCGGATCGGGCGCCGATGGATCGATGCGGGTGCGCAAGGCGGAAGTGGTCGATGCCGCGCTAGCCTTCCACGGCACAAGTCTCAGGGATCCGCTGGATGCGTTGCGCCGGGTTGGCGGCCGTGAGTTCGCAGCGATTGCCGGCGCCATCCTCGCCGCCCGGACGCAGAAGATCCCCGTCCTGCTCGATGGATTGGTGGCGACAGCCGCTGCGGCGGCGCTGCATGCCGCCGACGCCACTGCGCTCGATCATTGCCTGCTCGCCAGCCTGTCGCCAGAGCCTGCGCATGCTCGGGCCGCCGAGCGGCTCGGCTTGCGCCCGCTGCTTGATCTCGGCGTCAGCCACGGCGAGGGGGCAGGGGCGGCACTTGCGGCCGGCCTGGTCAAAGCCGCTGCGCTCACCGCCTCGGGCATGGCAGCGGCGCTGCATTAAAGCGCGTCGCGTTCGACCCGCCTCATGCGACGCGCTTCAGGTTGTTGTTTTTACGCATGTCGTTATCGCAAAACCGCTGCACACCCTCGGGTCAGGCCCGAGGGCATGCTTTTGCGCGACATGCATTAAGCGTCTATCGCCGGCGCGCAGCAACGGCCCTGGTCGGCAGCGCCGGCAATTCCTCCATCACCCGGCTCAATGGAAAGATGGCGATCGCCTCGGTGCCTTCGCGCAGTTTGGAATGGAGTTCGAACTCGCCGCCATGCATGGCGAGCAGGCTTTGGACGATCGGCAGGCCAAGCCCGGTGCCTTGCTCGGCGCTCTTGATGGCGATGGAGCCCTGGCCGAAGGCGGACAGCACGACCGGAATCTCGTCTTCCGGAATGCCGGGCCCATTGTCTTTAACAGAGAAGTATTGGCCGCCGCCCGCCGTCCAGCCGACGCGCACGCGGATCTCGCCGCCTGTTCCGGTGAACTTGATTGCGTTCGACAAAAGATTGAGCGCGATCTGTCGCACCGCGCGTTCGTCGGCGAACAGGCGCGGCAAGGCGTGTTCGAAATCCTGGATGATACGGATGTCCTTGTTGCGCGCCTTCAGCTCCATCATGTGACAGCAATCCTCGACGACGGACAGCAGCATCATCGGCTCTTCGTTGAGCTGGTAGCGGCCCGCTTCGATGCGCGACAGGTCGAGGATTTCGTTGATCAGGTCGAGCAGATGCTGGCCAGAGTCATGGACGTCGCGAGCATAGTCGCGATAGGTCGGATTGCTCATCGGTCCGAGCACCTCGTTCGCCATCACCTCGGAGAAACCGAGAATGGCGTTGAGCGGCGTCCGCAACTCATGACTCATCGAGGCCAAAAACCGCGACTTTGCCAGGTTGGCGTCCTCCGCCCGACGGCGCGCTTCGTCCGACATCGATTTCGCCGTGTCCAATTCGGCAATCAGCGCGTCCTTTTCGGAGCGGAACGAGAGCAGCATCAAGGACGAGCGATTGAGGCGGCGCGCCACATAGGCGAAGAAGGGCAGCGAGACAATCAGCAATCCGGCCATGATCAACTCGACCGGCATCCACTGCCTGGCGCCGGCATAGGCATAGGCGGCCACCGGTACGGCAAAAGTCGCCAGCAACGCGCCGCGCAACGATGACGCCGTGATCGCGGTCGCCGCCATGGCAAGCAGCAGCACCACCGCCTTGGCCAATTGGAACTGGTCGACCTGGCAGGCGTCGCAACCGAGCCAGGCAAACCAGGCCCAGCCCAGGCCGCAAAGGAAATGGCCTATCAGGAAATCACGGTGCGTTTGCAGCGGGTTGAGTTCGGCAGCTTCCGTTCGGTCGACGCGCCTCGCCATGAACACAACGATGGCGTAGCAGATGAGTATAAGAAGCGCCCAGACGCCAATTGCCTTTCCGACGCCAGCAAACAGACCGGTCGCGGCGGTAGCCAGGACGAGAAGCGGAACTATGATCGCGCCGCCTATCATTGCACGGGCGTGGAGTTTCAACAGCTCGCGGTCGAAATCAGGATTTCCGGCCTGCTGCGAAAGACGGTCGCGCGTCTTGCGCACCGCGCGCGCCACATCGCTGTTGCGATGGGGTTTCCGGCGGTCCACAATAAACTTGTCCGCTGTGGTCGAACGTTGCGAGGGCATGGAGACTTCAATTTATGCGGGCAGCGGTTTCAAATTGTTAAGCTACGTTCGAATGATTAACCAACGGTTTGCCATATGAGCGGTTCGTGGTCGCGGCGGCCGGGACTGCGATACGTCCCGCCGCAGCCGCGAAGCCTTTGGCGCCGGCTGGTGGACTATGCACTGGCCGTGCTTGTCCTCGGTCTGCTGATCCTTCTGGCGGCGCGCCTTGATCGGATCGAGACGCGCAAGGCTGAGGGTGCCGCCGTCGTCAATGACGGCGATACGATCACGCTCGGTACCGAGCGCATCCGCATGCGCGGCATTGATGCGCCAGAATATTCGCAGATCTGCCGCAAGGACGGCGCCGACTATCCCTGCGGCAAGCTGGCGCGGCAGTCGCTGGTACGTCTGATAGCAGGCAAACCCGTCTCCTGCACCGGCTGGCAGCGCGACCGATACCGCCGGCTGCTCGGCGATTGCAACGCCGGCGGCAAGGATCTCAACCGCGCCCAGGTCGAGGCCGGCTGGGCAGTTGCCTATGGCGATTTCGAAACCGAGGAGGCCGCTGCCCGATCAGGCAAGGCCGGCATCTGGGCCGGCACTTTCGACGAGCCGCACGATTGGCGCGAGAGCCGCGATCACGAAGTGGTCGAAAGAAAGCACGGTCGCTTGGCTTCGATCGGCGATGGCTTACGAGAAATTTTTCGCTTCTGGTGATGGTCAATCCTATAGTGTTGCAACAGAACGACGTGCGTCCAGTCGGACGCACAAGCCATGCGCTGAGATTTTTGGATCTTCGCGTCGTGCTTTCCGGCAATCGATTCCGGTTGTCGGGCCGAGGCGAAAGGAGGATGGGATGAAACTCTTCGACGGCGGCCGGGCGCCCAATCCACGGCGGGTTCGCGTCTTCCTCGCTGAAAAGGGGCTTGAGGTTCCGCTGGTGCCCGTCGACATGGGCGCACTGGAGCACAGAGAGCAGCCGGTCAGTTCGCGCAACCCGCTGCAGCGCCTGCCGGTGCTCGAACTCGACGACGGCACCGTCATCACCGAATCCGTCGCCATCTGCCGCTATTTCGAGGAACTGCACCCGGAACCGGCGTTGTTCGGCCGCGGCGCGCTCGGCAAGGCGCTGGTCGAGATGTGGCAAAGACGGATGGAGCTCAACTTGCTCAACTGCGTCAGCGCCGCGTTCCGCCACGTCCATCCGGCGATGAAGGAATGGGAAATTCCGCAAATCCCCGAATGGGGCGAGGCCAACAAGCTGAAAGCCCTTGAATTCCTGAAACTCCTCGACGACGAACTGGCGAACCGCGAATTCGTCGCCGGCGACGCCTATTCGATCGCCGACATCACCGGGCTGATTGCCATCGACTTCATGAAGCCGGCGCGCATCAAGGTGCCGGAAGACTGTGTCAACGTGCTGCGCTGGCATCAGGCGATCTCCAGCCGGCCGAGCGCCGCGGCCTGAGGATGAGCCCCAGGCATGATCGAGAGCTGGAAAACTTCGCGGCGAGGGTGCGCGCCTGCCGAATCTGCGTCGAAAACCCGGTCGGCCAGCCGCTGCCGCATGAGCCGCGCCCGGTGCTCAGGCCGTCGTCGAGCGCCCGTATCCTGATTGCCAGCCAGGCACCGGGCACCAAGGTGCATATGTCAGGCACGCCGTTCACCGACGCCTCCGGCGATCGGTTGCGGGACTGGCTGGGCGTCAGCAGCGAAGAATTCTACGACACGACAAAATTCGCCATCGTGCCGATGGGCTTTTGCTTTCCCGGCCAGGATGCCAAGGGCGGCGACCTGCCGCCGCGCCGCGAATGTGCAGCGGCCTGGCGTGCGCCGCTGATGGCGCTGATGCCGCATATCGACCTGGTGCTGACGATCGGCCTCTATGCGCAATCCTGGCACATGGGCGCCGCGCGCCGGCCCTCGCTGACGGAGACGGTGATGGATTGGCGCACCATCTGGGATGCGCCCACCATCCCGAAAGTGCTGCCGCTACCGCATCCGTCGTGGCGCAACACCGGCTGGCTGAAGCGCAATCCGTGGTTTGAAATGGATTTGCTGCCGTTTCTGAGATCGGAAATCCGCTATCGCCTCGGCTGACGCGTAAGCAAGAAATCACTCGCTTTTGCGCCATCTGACAGAATTTCTTTCTTGTGAATGGCCCAAATAAGAAGGACTATAGCCAATCTATTCCTGATCTATCCCCGTGGGAGCACCCAAATGGACCGCCTTGACAGAAAAATCCTCCGCCTCTTGCAGGAGGACGCGACGCTCGCGGTCGCCGATGTCGCCAAGAAAGTCGGACTGTCGACCACGCCCTGCTGGCGGCGCATCCAGAAGCTCGAGGAGGAAGGCGTCATCAAGCGGCGCGTCGCCATCCTCGATCATGAAAAGGTCAATGTGCGCGTCACCGTGTTCGTGTCGATCCGCACCAATTCGCACAGCCATGAGTGGCTGCGCCGCTTTTCGGAGGTCATCCAGGAATTTCCGGAAGTGGTCGAGTTCTACCGGATGAGCGGCGACGTCGACTATCTCTTGCGCGTGGTGGTGCCCGACATCGCTGCTTACGACGCCTTCTACAAGCGGCTGATCGCCAAGATCGAGATCCGCGACGTCTCGTCGTCGTTTGCCATGGAGCAGATCAAATACACGACCGAAATGCCGCTCGACTACATGGTTCTGGACAAGGAATCGGGCGCCAACGCGGCCTGAGGAGTTTTCGCTTAGTTCTTCTTTTTGTTGAGGAAACTCCACGGCGAGTTTGCCGGTAGCGTGATCGTGTCCGGCACGAGATCGACATCCGTCACCTCCGCCTTGCGTACGGTGTAACCCGACTGGATCACGCTGACACCGTCAAGGATGAAGAGCTGACTTTTCTCCATGCCCGGCTCCAGCGCGCCGGTCACGGCAACCGGCTGATAGGCTTGCGACATTCTGTAGGGGCGGGCGGGCGTGACGAGGACGATCTGATTGGGCGGCGGCGTCGGCATGTGGCTGCACGCCCCTGTCCACGGCACCAGCAGGAACTGATAGACGAGATCGCCGTCCCGATCGAGCGGCAGCGCGTAGCCCACCAGTTGAATGGCCTTGTCTCGCAAATTGACAGACAGCGTCTCGCCACGGTCAGGCATTTTTGCCGCGACCATCGGCAATCCGACACTTTCGGCAGCGGGCTGGGTCGCCGGGCGCAGGTCCTTCCAGAATATGCGCGCGGTTTCGGCGGAAGCGCTGCCCGCCACTATGGAAATCAGCACGGCCGCCAGCGCCGCTGTCGATTTGAAACGATTGCTCACCGTGTGCTCTCCATTTGACAGGAGTAAAGCTGCCGTCGCCGACAGCGTCAACGTTGGAGCCGCATCACATGCCGGCGCGAGCCAGCCATGCCGATCTCATGGAATCCGCGGGCCACGAACATCTCTCGAAAGCCCATGAAACGGTAACTCGGCGACGCCTGGTCGACTGGATAGGCCTCGATGGTCCTGGCGCCGTTGGCGAAGGCGTGATCGATGGCCGCGTCGAGCAGGCGCTTGCCAGTCCACGGCCGCGCGACGCCCTCGGCACATAGAAGCAGACGATCGACCACACGCCCGCCTCGCTGTCGTCCTGCGCCTGCGACAGCTTGCGATAGGTCTCGCGTGGCGCCACGGAGCACCAGCCGACGGTGTTGCCTTCGGCATGGGCAACGATACCGACCGGCGTGCCGGCTTCGATGAGCGCCATCATGGCCCGTCTCCGCTCATCGTTGGACGCGTGCTCGCGGTTTTCGAGGTGGCGCCAGGCCATGCACCAGCAATATTTCGGGCCGCCCGCCTGCTCGAACAGGTTTTCGAAATCGGCGCGCGTGGATCGCGTCACCTCAGTAAAGCGGATTTGGCTCCGGTCAGCCTTTCCTGGCGAGCCGCTCGAGCGTCTTGGCATCGGAAAGCTCCCGTGCAGCGTCCTTGCCGATCCAGCGCGCCGTCTTGTCGGTCGATCCGGCAAGCTTCTGTGCCAGGGCAAGGGCAGCGCCGTGCAAATTCATCGACCGCTTGCCGATAGAGCGAAGCGCCCAGTTCACTGCCTTCTTCACAAAATTACGGGCATCGCTGGCGTGCGCTTCGATGATCGGCAGGAAGTCGAGGAAGGTCGTCTCTGGCTCCTTCTTCCGGTGGACGACCGACCAGGCCATCATGGCAAAGGCCGTGCGTCGAACGAACTCGCGTTCGTCGGCCGCGAACTCTTCTATCAGCTCCTTCCAGCAATCCGTATCGACAAAGAGATCGGAGACGCCGTCGACGATATCCCACGAGTCGAAAGTCGCCGCCCATCGTCTTGCATCCGCAGCAGAAAACCGCTTCGGATCGGCTGTGACGGAAGCGATGAACTGCGCTTCCATGATGCCCGACTCCCATAGTTCGAAGGCACGCTCATGGTTGCGCTTGATTTTCTTGGCAATCTGCCTCTGCACGCCATGCGAGATTCCGAGCGCACGTTCGATCTTGATGCCGTAGCGCAGCATGCCAAGGCGGTTCTCCTGCGAGCCGATCGAGCGCAGATGGGCGACAATCTCCTCGGCGCTGGATTGAGGCGAAAGCTCGGCCACGACAAAACCTACTTCTCCAATCGCGCCAGCAGCGAAGACGTGTCCCAGCGTTTGCCGCCCATGCCCTGCACATCCTTGTAGAACTGGTCGACAAGTGCCGTCACCGGCAGCTTGGCGCCGTTGCGGTCGGCCTCCGCCAGGCAGATGCCGAGATCCTTGCGCATCCAGTCGACGGCGAAGCCGAAATCATATTTGCCGGCATTCATCGTCTTGTGGCGGTTCTCCATCTGCCATGAGCCGGCCGCGCCCTTGGAGATCACCTCGATGACCTTTTCGATGTCGAGCCCAGCCTTCTTTCCGAAATGAATACCTTCGGCCAGCCCTTGGACAAGGCCGGCGATGCAGATCTGGTTGATCATCTTGGTGAGTTGGCCCGAGCCGGCCGGGCCCATCAGCCCGACCATGCGGGCATAGGCATCGATGACAGGCTTCGCCTGCTCGAAGGCTTTCTGTTCGCCGCCGACCATGACGGTCAGGATGCCGTTTTCGGCGCCGGCCTGACCGCCGGAGACCGGTGCGTCGAGGAACGAGAAACCGCGAACTTGCGCCTTCTCCGCCAGTTCGCGCGCGACTTCAGCCGAGGCCGTGGTGTTGTCGATGAAGATGGCTCCCTTCTTCATCGACTGGAACGCACCCTCGGCTCCAATCGTCACCGCGCGCAAATCATCGTCATTGCCAACGCAGCAAAAGACAAAGTCCTTTTCGTCGGCGGCCTCAGCCGGCGTGTTGGCAACACTGCCGCCATACTGGGCAACCCATTGCTCGGCCTTTGCTTTGGTGCGGTTGTAGACGGTAACGTCGTGGCCGCCCTTGTTCCTGAGATGTCCGGCCATTGGATAGCCCATGACGCCAAGACCGAGAAATGCCACCGATGCCATGTTTTCGAATCCCTTCAATCCTGTTTTCCGGCCTTCTTAGCGGATCAGGCAAAGCGATGGGAGTCAGCGTTGCAGATGGATCGTAATGCGCCGTTCGATCCATTCGACTACGTGGCGCAGCGTTTCGACAATGATCAGATAGATGATCGCCGCCCAGACATAGGACTGGAAGTCGAAAGTCCGCGAATAGGTAAGCTTCGTGATGCCCATCAGATCATAGACGGTGATGAGGGCTACGATGGCCGAGCCCTTGATCATTAGGATGATCTCGTTGCCGTAGGGGCGCAGCGCCACGATCAATGCCTGTGGCAGGATGATCTTGCGCAGTGTTTGCAATTTGTGCAGGCCAAGCGAGGCAGCGCCTTCCCACTGGCCCCTGGGCACGCTCTCGATTGCGCCGCGCAGGATCTCAGCCTGATAGGCTGCTGTATTGAGTGTGAACGAGAAAATGGCGCAGTACCAAGCTTCGCGAAAAAAGCCCCACAGGCCGACAGCTTCAAGTGCCGGTCGAAACGAACCCACTCCATAGTAGATAAGAAAGACTTGGGTCAAAAGCGGAGTGCCGCGGAAGAAGTAGACGTAAGCGTAGGCAAAGCTGGACAGGGTCCGGTTCCTGGACATCCGCGCGTACGCGACAGGAACTGAAAGAACGGCTCCCAATACGATCGACACAGCGACAAGCGTGAGGGTCACTCCCAGGCCAGAGATGTAGCCCGGGGCGTATTTTTGGAAGAGTTCGGAATTCCAAGCCTCGACCAAGTATACAATCATGCCGATGCCGAGCACGATCCAGAGACCGACCAACGCATATCCCAATACACGTTGCCGGGACCAGCCGCGCGGGATTGCCGGCGGTTTTTCGACCTTGGTCGCCACGTCGGCCGCTGCCGCACTCATCGTTGCACCTGTTGTCGGCCAACCCTGCGTTCAATGGCATTGATGCCGAAAGACGATATGATGGCGAGGAGCAGATAGATAAGGGCCGCAAATCCATAGAAAAGGAAGGCGTGCTTGGTCACGCGGGCAGCAACACCGGTCTGCCGCAGAATATCGGCAAGGCCAATCGCCGAAACTAACGCAGTGTCCTTGAGCAAGATAAGCCACAGATTGGCAAGACCCGGCAGGGCGATGCGGATAAGCTGCGGCAGCACCACCAGTCGCATCGTCTGCCCGCCCGACAGGCCAACCGAATAGCCGCCCTCATACTGTCCCTTCGGGATGGCGCGGAATGCCGAGAGGAAGACCTCGCTGGCGTAGGATGAGAAGACGACGCCGAGCGCGATCATGCCGGAAACGAAAGCATTCACTTCGACCGCGGCGGTCGGGTCATACAGGCGCATCAATTGCTGGATGCCGATTTGCGCGCCGTAAAAGATCATGAACAGGGTCAGCAGCTCAGGCAATCCACGAAAGATCGTGGTGTAGATATTGCCGGCCAGCCGCAGCGACGGTTCGTTGGATTGCTTGGCCAGTGCGACCAGAAAGCCGATCATCAGACCGACAGGCAGGGTCGCGGCTGCAAGCAAAACGGTGATGAAGACACCATAGGCGATGTCGTCGAGCCAGCCTTCGGGTCCCCAACTGAGCAGCGTCCAAACGCTTTGCATCCGCCTGCCTGTTCTCCTCTATGCTTTTTTTGAGAGCGCGGCGTCAGCCCCTGGCGCGCCGCGCCTTGCGCAAACGGCGGGGATGTCCCGCCGTTCGCCGTCAACCCGGAAGGATCAGGACTCGCCGCCGTAGACGTCGTACTTGAAGTACTTGTCGTTGATTTCCTTGTACTTTCCGTTGGCGCGGATGGCGTCAATCGCCTTATTGAACTGATTGACCAACGCGGTATCGCCCTTGCGTACCGCGATGCCGGCGCCCGGACCATGGATCTCGATGTCGGGCGTGATCGCGCCGATCAGCTTGCAGCAGGCGCCGTCCGGCGTGGCAAGCCAGCCTTCGATGACAGTGATGTCGTCGTTGACCGCATCGACGCGGCCATTGGCGAGATCGAGCTGGTATTCCTGCGCGGTCGGGTACGGCTTGATTGTGCTGTCGGCATAAGTCTTGGTTGAATAATTGAAGTGGGTGGTGGACGCCTGCACGCCGATCGTCTTGCCGGCCAGGTCCTCTTTGGTCACGCCTTTGATATCGCTGTCCTTGGGCGCGGCGATGGCCGGCGGCGTGTTGTAGTATTTGTTGGTGAAGTCGACCTTCTCGGCACGCTCCGGCGTAATCGACATCGAGGCGACGATGGCGTCGAACTTGCCGGCCTGAAGCGCCGGGATGATGCCGTCCCAATCCTGCGCGACGAAAGTGCACGTCACCTTCATCTCCTCGCAAAGCGCCTTGGCGATATCGATGTCGAAGCCCACGAGCTGGCCATCAGCGGTCAGGTTGTTGAACGGCGGATAGGCTCCCTCCGAGCCGATCCTCAAGGTTTTCTCTTGAGCCTGGGCAACGCCCAATGTCAGCAGCGCCGCCGATGCGGCGAGCGCTATACGCAGTGCAGTACGCATGATAGTCCTCTCTGTATGTCCCCGGCCGTCGTTCTAAACGGCTCTGTGGGCGGTTCTGTTGACCGCCCGCTGGCGCGATACTCCCATTCTTTCCCAAGAAAAAGCAACTGTAAAACCGTTGCTTGCGGGTTTCGCATTGCCGGACAATGCTGACGTTGCGGCAGGTATAGCAACGGGGAAACAGGGGGCGGCCGATCCTTCTTCGGCAGTACCCTCAGCGCGTCAAACCTGTCGCGCGCTCGATGAAGTCGGCTATCGATCTGGTGTCGTCGAGATCGAAGACGGGCAGGCTTTCGTCGGCTATGGTGAAGTCGGCGGCGATGGCGACGATGTGCGGATCATTTGCCGAAAGCGGTGCCTGGTCCTTGGCCTCCAGCCGCCGCGTCTCGATCTTGCTGTGCGCCTCGCGCTTGTAGCCTTCGACCAGCACGATGTCGGCGGTGCCGAGCCGCGACAGGATCGCATCCAGCGTCGGCTCGTCCTCGCTGCGTAATTCGTGCATCAGCGCCCAGCGCCTGTCCGACACGATGGCGACTTCAGTGGCCCCGGCCTGCCTATGGCGAAAACTGTCCGCCCCCGGTTTGTCGATGTCGAAGGCATGATGGGCGTGTTTTACCGTCGAGACTTTCCAGCCACGCCGGACGAGTTCGGCGACCAGCTTTTCGGTCAGTGTCGTCTTGCCGGAATTCTTCCAGCCGGTGATACCGAAGACGCGTCTCATCATGGCTTCATGCTCTGCAACAGACCCTCGACACGGACAAGGTCACTCGTGGCGAATGGCAAGCCTATATGCCGTCCGGCGCCATATCAGGTCCAGCGCTTTCGGCGGCTGTCTTGCGCCGGCCGACGATCCGTTCGCGGTAAAGTGCGTAGAGGCCGGAGCAGACGATGATGCTGGCGCCGAGGATCATCGGCAGGTCAGGAACGTCGCCGAAGATGAACAGGCCAAGCAGGATCGACCAGAGCAGGGCCGTGTAGCGGAACGGCGCGATGAACGAGATGTCGCCCACCCGCATCGCCATGATGATGAACTGGTAGCCGATGACCACGAGCACTGCCGCCAATGCCAGGAACGCCGTGCTTTCCCCCGTCATCGGTGTCCATCCGCCCATCGGCAAAAGCAGCGCCGCGCCGAGCACGGTCATGGCGACTGCCGTGGTGGTCGACACCAGCAATGTCGGAATGGCTTGCGGTATCCGCTTGGTGGCGAGGTCACGCACCGCACAACAGGCGACACAGGCCAGTGCCAGCAGCGAATAGATGCTGAACCCCTCGAAGCCGGGCCGCACGATGATCAGCACGCCGGCAAAGCCGATGGCGATGGCCAGCCAGCGCCGCCAGCCGACGCCTTCCTTGAACACAAGTGCTGCGCCCATCGTCACCGCCAGCGGCAGCGCCTGCAGCACGGCCGAGACATTGGCAATCGGCAGATGGGCAAGGGCGATGAGAAACGACGCGGTAGCGCCGGCTTCGCCGATCACGCGTATCGCCACCATCGGCTGCAGCATCGAGCCGGGCAGGGCAAGCGCACCGCGTTGCCAGGCAAGCAGGCCTACGAAAAGCGAAGCGAAGGCGCCGCGGATCAGCATGACCTGCGCCATGTTCATGGATTCCGACGCGACTTTGGTGATCGCGTCGTTGAGGGTGAAACCACTCATCGCCACCACCATGAACAGTGCACCGCGAAGATTTGGGGAAAAAAGCAAAGGCGTTACCACTGTGGTCCTGCATCAAGCCTCTACCAGCCGGCGGCAAGACAGCAACGTCAAAGGGCTGGTCCACGGCCTCGGAGGCTCGTTACAACCTCCTCGCAAGAGCGGCAGGATTTATTTCGGCGGTGCGACCAGGAAGATCAGCCGCCGGTCACGCTCATGTGCCGCGATACCGACGGACGGTTGGTGCGGCGGTCGATGATGAAATCATGGCCCTTCGGCTTGCGGCCAATGGCTTCGTCGATGGCGTCGGCGACCAGTTCGTTGCCTTCGGATGCACGCAACGGTGCGCGCAGGTCGGCGGCATCTTCCTGGCCGAGGCACATATAGAGCGTGCCGGTGCAGGTCAGCCGGACGCGGTTGCAGCTTTCGCAGAAATTATGCGTCATCGGCGTGATGAAGCCGAGCCTGCCACCGGTCTCGGCGACGTGGACGTAGCGGGCCGGGCCACCGGTCTTGTAGGGGATGTCGGTCAGCGTGAACTGCCGCTCAAGTGCTGCGCGCAGCAGCGACAGCGGCAGATACTGGTCGGTGCGGTCGGCGTCGATCTCGCCCATCGGCATGGTTTCGATGACCGTCAACTCCATGCCGCGGCCGTGCGCCCAGCGCAGCATCTCGGGCAGCTCGGCGTCGTTGAAATCCTTCAGCGCCACCGCATTGAGCTTCACCTTCAGCCCCGCTGCCTGCGCGGCGTCGATGCCGTCCATGACCTTGTCGAGATTGCCCCAGCGGGTAATCTGGCGGAATCTTTCCGGGTCCCGCGTGTCCAGCGAGACGTTGATGCGCTTGACCCCGCAATCGGCGAGTTCAGCGGCAAAGCGCGAAAGCTGCGAGCCGTTGGTGGTCAGCGTCAGTTCTTCCAGAGCGCCGCTTTCGAGATGACGCGAAATCTGACGCACCAGATGCATGATGTTCTTGCGCACCAGCGGCTCGCCGCCGGTAAGACGCAGTTTCCTGACTCCCTTTTCAATGAAAACCGTGCATAGCCGGTCGAGCTCTTCCAGCGACAGCAAATCCTTCTTGGGAAGGAAAGCCATGTCCTCGGCCATGCAATAGGTGCAGCGGAAGTCGCAGCGGTCGGTGACCGAAACGCGCAGATAGCTGATCGTGCGACCAAAAGGATCGATCATGTCCATGCTGGTGCGTTTCCCGTGGCTGCGAACGGCTTCGTTATATATGGCTATGTGATACGATCCAACCAACCATTCAAGTCAAGAAGTTCCGATTCCTAAAGCGCGTCGCGTTCGACCGGCCTCATACGACGCGCTTTAGGTTGTTGTTTTATGCATGTCGTTATCGCAAAAACCGCTGCACAATTTTGCGCGACATGCATTAGGCAACATCACACCGCCGACAGATCGTGTCGGAAGTTTCGAAGCGGCCTTTTCCCGCTGCGCGAAGCGGCGTAGGGAAAGGACAGATGATGTGGAACCTATCACCATGACGGCGCCGAAGGAACTCAGGGTCTCGAAGGACCGCAGGCTGCTTACCGTAACGTTCCCTGGCCATCAGCCGTTCGAGCTGCCGGCGGAGCTGCTGCGGGTTGCCTCGCCATCGGCCGAAGTGCAGGGCCATTCGCCCGAACAGCGCGTGACCGTTCCCGGCAAGCGCAACGTTGCGATCCTGAAGATCGAACCGGTCGGCAACTATGCCGTCCGCATCACCTTCGACGATTTCCACGATACCGGCATCTTCACCTGGAATTACCTGCATACGCTGGGTCATGAGAAGGACGCACGCTGGGCCGCCTATCTCGCCGAGCTGGAAGAGAAGGGGCTAAGCCGCGATCGTTGAATGGTTCGGGCGGGACGCTTCGGTCAACGCAGGATCGCCAGTATTTCGCTGGTGTCGTAATAAAACGGCGTGCCTTCGATCAGCCGGTCATCCTTGAAGCGCAAGACTTCGGCAAATGGCTGTTTGATGGTTGCACCATTGGCCCGCGATGTCAGCGCAAGTGTGCAGCTCATGAATACCATGTCATCGTTTTGGGCGGCCTGAAGGCTTTCCACGGTCACGTCGCTCCAGATTTCCCGCACCTTGCGAAAAAGGGCGCCAACGCCGTCGAGGCCATTCCAGTCGCCGGCATAGGGCAGGGACTGCGGCTCATGCACGACAACTTCCGCGTGAAACGCGCTGGCAAGGATATCGAGGCTCTCCGACCCTGATTGCAGGAATCGCATCTCAGCCTCGAACATATTTTCGAGAAGTTCCAAGGCGGTACGTCGCCGATCGAAGGGTTTATCCATTTTCCGTCTCCGTTGCAGGATCGTGCTATCAACGTGGCTTACCCCTTAATATTGGGGGATCGACACCCGTTTCCAGACGGTCGAAATGAGGTGCAGCACGTGTCGTCAAGACGTCACGGAATTGGAGTAGCGGCTGCGGATACTCGGAGGCGAAAACATGTCCGTCATCACCACGGTCGAGCAGCTCGAAGCGCTCTATGGCCTGCCCGGCGAGACCTCGATGGTCAAGGAACTCGACCATGTGATCCCCGAATACGCCGCCTTCATCGAGGCCTCGGCTTTTGCCGCGCTCGCGACCAGCGGGCCGGAAGGCCTGGATTGCTCGCCGCGCGGCGATCTCGCCGGCTTCGTCCGCATCCATGATCCGAAAACCCTGATGATGCCGGACCGGCGCGGCAACAACCGTGCCGATTCGCTAAAAAACATCATTCGCGATCCGCGCGTCGGCCTGTTGTTCCTGGTCCCAGGCTGCGGCACGACGCTGCGCGTCAACGGCCGCGCCCACATCACCACGGATGCGGCGCTGTGCGCCTCGTTCAGCGTCGACGGCCGACCGGCGCGTTCGGTCACGGTCATCCATGTCGATTCGGTCTATTTCCAGTGCGCCCGCGCCATTGTCCGATCGGAACTGTGGAACCCGGCGAGGCATGTCGACCCGAAGTCGCTGCCGACACCCGGAAAAATCCTGGAAATAACCAGCCGGAAAGGCATCGACGGCAAGGCTTACGACAGGGAATGGCCGGAGCGCGCGAAAAAGTCGATGTGGTGAGTGGGTCGCTCCGCGAGCGCCATCCTTTGTTTGAGCATCGGATTTTCCCAAAACCGATATCCACCCCGGGGCGGGCTCGAGGGCGGGCTTTTGGGTCCGATGCTCCAGTCATGCTTCCTTGAGCACGTCGGCAATCTTTCGCATCTGCTCGCCGATCATGTCGCATTGCTCCGGCGTCGACTGGCTCATCGCTTTCTCGATCAGCGCCATGTGGACCTTCAGCGCCTGCATCAGCAGTTCCGTGCCGGCTTCGGTCAGGGTCAGGCGCAGCACGCGCTTGTCCTTCTGATCGCCTTCGCGGCGCAGCAGGCCGCGTGTCTCGAGTTGCGGCAAAAGCATAGTGATGTTGGAACGGCCGACCAGCAGCCGGCGGGCGAGATCGTGCTGCGACATACCGGGATGGCGGTAAAGGTTCATCAGCACGTCGAGCTGCGCCGGCTTCAGGTCCAGCGGCGCTAGCTTCACTGCCAGCGTGCGTTCCAGCGCATGGCAGGCGCGCGCCACCGCGACCCAGTTGCGAAAACGCGGGTTGTCCCAGGGCAGCTCTTGTTTAATGTTCATGTTTGAACTATTATGTTCATGCTTGAACGAATGGATGGATCGCCACTATGGCATCATTTGGATTGAAGGTCATCCGGGGCGTGTTTGCCGCCGCCGAACATGTGGCTCCCCGCCTGACCGGTCGCGCGGCATTCGAACTGTTCTGCCGCACGCCGAACGCCAAAATCCTCAGCGACGGCGAGCGGCGCGCCGTCGACCGCGCCGCCGGCTTCATGGCCGAGGCGCGCCATCATCGGCTGAAGACCAAAAACGGCTGCGTCATGGTGCATGAATTCAGGCCAGAGCCGGGCAGGCGGGCCGCCGGCACGGTGCTCGTCATCCATGGCTGGCGTTCGCGCACCGAATATATGCGCACGCTGATCGAAGCCTATCGAGACGCCGGCTACAAGGTTGTCTCGCTCGACCTGCCGGGCCACGGCCAGTCGCAGGGCCGCCGGCTCACATTGGTCAGCGCTGTAGAGGCCGCCCGACTCGCTGGCGAATGGTTCGGCCCGTTCGTGGCGGTCGTCGGCCATTCCTTCGGCGGTGCCGTCGCCGCCAATGCCGTCGTCGGTTCGGTCAAGGACGTTCCGCCGCTGGCGGCCGAGCGGCTGGTGCTGATCGCGGCACCGAGCTCGCTGCCGGAGATCTTCAACGATTTCAGCCGCATGCTCAGTGTCGGCCCACGCTCGCAGGCCGCCATGGCCGACCGGGTCGAACGCATCGCCGGCCGGCCGCTGCACGAATTCACCGGCGACCGCCAGCTTGCCAGCACGCCGGTGCCAACGCTGGTCATCCATGCGCCGGACGACCGCGAAGTGTCCGCCGACCATGCAAGGCTCTATGCCGGCGCCGGCGACCATGTGCGGCTGTACTGGGCCGATGGGCTCGGCCACCGCCGCATCCTCGCCGACAAGGGCGTGGTCGAGCGTGCGGTCGGCTTCGTTGCCGAACACCGGGAGCCGGTATCGCTGCATTAAACATCGGCGGCGTTTGTCACGTATTGCTGCCCGCCATCACCTTCCACGCTGCCAACGCACCGGCGACAGTCGCCAGCAGGGCTGCGTGCGACGCGCCGTCGCGCGCCTGGATCGACATGCCGTGCTGGACGGTCGCATAAAAGGTCGCCGCCGCGCCGCAGTCGAAATCTGCCGGAAATTCGCCTTCCGCCACACCACGTTCCAAGCGTTTCAGCAAGGCTGCGTGGCTTTCGGCGCGGCGGCGGCGCAGGTCATCGCAGATGGCGCCACGGCTTGAGTCCTGGTGCAGTGCGCCGAGCGCGATCAGACAGCCTTGTGGACGATCAGTCTGCGAATAGGCCTTGGCCGTCTGGCGCAGGAAACACTCGATCGCCTGGCGCGCCGTTGGCGCCTTTTCGAGTGCGGACCAGATATCGGTGCCCTCGACCTGCGTGTAGAACTCGACCGCTTCGAGGAAGAGCGCTTCCTTGCAGCCGAATGCGGCGTAGAGGCTGGGCGAGTTGATTCCCATCGCCGCGGTCAGGTCGCTCATCGATGCGCCCTCGTAGCCCTTGACCCAAAATACCTCCATTGCGCGCCGCAAGGCGGCGGTCCGATCGAAGGTGCGGGGGCGGCCTCGTTCAGGCATGGCATCCTTTCTGTGTTGATTGATACATAAAACTGTTGACGCACCCGAGCAAGGCTGGCAGATATTTATGTGTCGATCAGTACATAAAGGAGAAACAAATGTCATCACAAGGCTTGAACGGCAAGGTCGCGCTCGTAACTGGCGGCAGCCGTGGCATTGGCGCGGCGATTGCGCGAAGGCTCGCGGCCGACGGCGCCAGCGTCGCGCTCACTTACGTGAATAGCGAGGAGCAGGCCCGCGCTGTCGTCGGGGAAATCGCGGCAGCCGGCGGTCGCGCCATTGCCCTCAAAGCCGACAATCGCGACGCCGCCGCGATCCAGGAGGCGGTCTGCGAGGCAGTGAAGACCTTCGGGCGGCTCGACATCCTCGTCAACAGCGCAGGTATCTGGCGCGTCGCGCCAATCGACGAATTGCCGCTTGCCGACTTCGACGAAACAATGGAGGTCAATGTCAGAGCCCCGTTCGTGGCCTCGAAGGCGGCAGCCGTGCATATGGGCGAGGGCGGCAGGATCATCTCGATCGGCAGCAATTTGGCGGAGCGTGTCACCGACACCAGCCTCAGTGCCTACTCGGCCAGCAAGGCGGCATTGGTCGGCTTGACCAAGGCATTGGCGCGCGACCTCGGATCGCGGGGCATTACCGCCAACGTTGTTCATCCTGGCTCGACCGATACCGATATGAACCCGGCAAGTGGCCCGCACGCCGAACACCAGCGAGAGAAGATGGCGACGCCTCGCTTCGGCAAGGCTGAAGAGATCGCCGGCATGGTCGCCTGGCTGGCAGGTCCTGAAGGGCGCTTCGTGACAGGCGCCGCACTGACCATCGACGGCGGCGCTAACGCCTGACCCCGCGCGCTATTTGCCGGAACCGGAGCGGATCCAATTCGTTTCGGTTGCTACCGCTGTGAAACTGTTCTGCAACAGACCTTCTGAAATTTATGAAAGCTTAACGAAATCAGTATGAATCGGTGTAGTCGCGCCCTACATCCATGATGCGGTGGCGAGACCGTCAAGGGATGCGGAACGGGAGCCGGTTGCAGCCGGAGCGGGTGATTCGATGAAATTCCTCGGAAACAAAGCAACCGTGATGCCGCTTGCGGCGGTCGCGGCAATGCTGGCCTTCGGCGTGCCGCAGGCAGACGCGCAAGGGTTTTTCGAGAGGCTCTTCGGCGGTGGTGTCAGGCATTCGCCGCGAGCTGATTTCCCCCTGCCGCCATCAAGGCAGAAGCCGAAATACAAGCCATATGCAGCAGCGCCCGGTGCCTCTCGGATCCGCAGCCCGTCCTATTACACCTACAAGAGCGATCCGCTTGTGCGCGTCGACTTCTCGACGCTGACGGCAGCGCCGGAGCCGGCAATGCCACAGGACGCCGCATTCCAGCCATCTTCCGCCACCGGCGCGGCCTTCCGCGAAGCGATTGCCGGACTGGACGACTACGAGCTCTACGCCGAGAAAGACATCGCCAAGGCGCTCGTCGCCTATTACGCGGCCAATCCGGATTTCATCTGGGTGACGGGAGCCAGTGCCAACAGCCGCGCGCAAGATGCGGTCAGGGTGCTTGGCGAGGCGACGAGCTATGGCCTCACGCCGGCCGACTATACGGTTGAAGTGCCTGCCGCCGGCGCATCGACCGGCAGCGCCGATGCGCGGCTGAAGGAACTCGTCCGCTTCGAGATGGCGCTGTCAGCGCGCGTCTTGCGCTATGTCCACGACGCGCAAAGCGGCCGCGTCGATCCCAATCGCATCACCGGCTACTATGATTTCCCGGTCAAGCCGCTCGACATGGAAGGCGTGCTGAAAACGCTGGCACGCACCCAGCAAGTGCGCACCTATCTCGAATCGCGGCATCCGCAGAACGCCGAATATCAGGCGCTGCGCGTCGAACTGGAATCACTTCAGGCCAGCGTCGACGACGAGATCGTCGTCGATCCCAAGCTGTTGCTGAAGCCGGGGGAGACCAGCCCCGAACTGCCGAAGCTTCTGACGAAGATAGCGCGCAATCTCGACGACGAGATGGGCGGCGCCTATGGCGAGATATTGGCCCAACTCGCCACCAGCGAGGTCTATGCCCCGGAACTGGTGCCGGTCATCAAGGCGGTGCAGAAAAAGGCTGGCATGAAGGGCGACGGCGTCATCGGTCCGCGCACCGTCGCGGCGCTGGTCGGGACGTCCACGGCCGACAAGATTCAAAAGGTGCATGTCGCGCTGGAAGAGTTGCGCTGGCTGCCATCCGATCTCGGCAGCCCGCGTGTCTTCATCAACCAGCCGGCCTTTACCGCGAGCTACATCGAGAATGGCGAGGAGAAGCTGAAGACCCGAGTCGTCATCGGCAAGACCACCAACCAGACTTCCTTCTTTTACGACCAGCTTGAGCAGGTCGATTTCCATCCCTATTGGGGCGTGCCGCAGTCGATCCTCGTCAACGAGATGCTGCCGCGGCTGCGCAGGGATCCCGGCTATCTCGACCGCGCCGGCTACGAAGTGGTCAACGCGCGCGGCAAACGCATTCCCTCCTCCTCGGTCAATTGGGGCGCCTATGGCGCGAAGATACCTTATGGCGTGCGCCAGCTGCCGAGCGAGGCCAATGCGCTGGGCGAACTGAAGATCCTGTTCCCCAACAAGCACGCCATCTACATGCACGACACGCCGCAAAAGACGTTTTTCCAGCGTGACACGCGCGCGCTCAGCCATGGCTGCGTTCGTCTGCAGGATCCGCGCGGCATGGCGGCGGCCGTGCTCGGCACCTCGGTCGACTACATTGCGGAGAAGCTGAAGCACGGACATTCGACCGAAAAGGTGGCGCGCACGATCCCGGTCTATGTCGCCTATTTCACCGCCTGGCCGGACATGTCCGGCAAAGTCGAATATTTCAGCGACGTCTATGACCGCGACACGCGGCTGCAGCAGGCACTCGACAGCACGGAAGCGGTGCGCTCGCCGGCAAGCTGAGGATTCTAACGTAGGGAGAGCGGGCGCCGGAAGCCGGCCTCGCGCCCGGCAATCAGCCAGTAGACCAGACCGGCGACCAGGCCAGCGGCGGCGATGATGCCGATATCGGCCCAGCGCTCGGGGCTCAGGTCCTCCGGCGCGCTCGGCCAGATCAGGACGAAGCCGGCAGCCGCTGCTGCGGCGCCGAAGACCATATGCAGCCAAAAACTGCGCAGCGAAAACAATTCGGCGATCAGCGCGAAGATCAGCGTCTGCAGACCCGTCAGCATGATCGTCAGGAAATAGATCAACATGCCGAGGGGCGGCACGACCAGCGCCGCGATGGGGGAGACCCCCATGAGATCGAAATACGCCGGTGCATCAGGCAGCGAACTCAATGCACCATAGATCGTGGCCACGGCAATCAGTCCGACCAGCACCGCAACGAAATAGCCGGCGAGCATCATCAGAACGCGTTTCGCCACATGCTTTGCCGTCGCCATGCCCACCCCCGTGCGGCTCAATGATCACGCCGCAGTCAGCCATCAAAGGCGCATCGGCGCAAGGGGATGCCGAAAAGCGTGCGGGAACCGTCGCCCCAGTCATGGTGAAGCTACGCCGCCGCCCGCTTCCGAGGGATCGTCCCCAGGCTGCGCTGTAACCTGGTTGCCGGAATTATTCCCGGTTCCTTTGAGATAAGCCGGCCGCACGTATCGGCTGGGGGAAGATGGCCGCGATCTATTTGGGCTCGGCTGTCACCGGATCGTAGGTGATTTCGACCTTCGCCTTGTCGGTTGTGTAATACGTAACGGTGTAGGCGCCGCTGTCCCAGGCGACCTCGTCGACATAGCGAAAGTCGTCGCGCTGCTCGACCTTGGCGATTATCTCCGACAGTTTCCTGGCATTCTGCGGCGGCAACGGACTTCCGTCTGCGGCAAGGGCCGGTTCACCGAAAAAGAGAACTGCGACGCCTGTCGCCAAAACAAGTCTGAACATGGCTTTCCCTCACTTCTCGCAAAAGTAGAAACTCGCGGCCATGCAGGTTTGTTCCGGGTTCCGGAATGGACACCCGCGAATCTGCGCCGACGCATCTTGTTGTCGTTGCTCGTGCTAATGCGTCTGCAACTCACCTTCGTCGGGGAAGAGGTGGGCCAGGGCCGTGTCGAACGTGAGCTCCAGAGCGTCGCCCGGTTGAAAGACCTTGTCTTCATTGAAGGCCGCAATGAGTTCGCTGTTATCGCGAAGTGTCAGGTCGACGACCGTCTCGCTGCCCAAGCGCTCGGCATGTGCCACGATGCCATGCAGCAAGCCTTTTCCAGATTGCACCGGCCGCAGGTACTGCGGACGGACACCCAGGATGGCCTTGCCGTCTTTCCGGAAGGGGCGTCCTCTGGTCGCTACCCTGATCGGCTCCAGGGATTGGTTGCCAACCATTGCCGCTTCGCCATCGAGGTCGAGGACGTCGACGTCCAGGAAATTCATCGACGGGGCTCCCAGAAAGCCGGCAACGAACCTGTTGGCCGGCTCGTGATAGAGCTCCATCGGCGCTCCGATCTGCATGACTTGACCGTCCTTGAGGACGACGATCCTGTCAGCCAGCGTCATCGCCTCGACCTGGTCGTGGGTTACATAGATCATCGTTGTGCCCAGTTGCCTGCGCAGCCGACCGATTTCCATGCGCATGTCCATGCGCAGTGCGGCGTCGAGGTTGGAGAGCGGCTCGTCAAACAGGAATACGGCCGGTTTCCGGGTGATTGCGCGCCCGATGGCGACGCGCTGGCGCTGGCCGCCCGAAAGCTGACTTGGCCGGCGGTCGAGCAAATGTTCCATTTGCAGGATGCGTGCGGCCTCGGCCACCTTCTGCTGCTTTTCCTGCCTGGAAGCGCCCGCGATCGTAAGGCCGAACGCGATGTTCTCGCGCACGGTCATGTGCGGAAAGATGGCATAGCTCTGGAACACCATCGCAACACCGCGTTGCTTGGGCTGCAGCTGGTTGACCACCCGGCCTCCGATCTCGAGGGTGCCTTCGGTTATGTCCTCGAGTCCGGCGATCATGCGCAGCAACGTGGACTTCCCGCAGCCCGACGGTCCAACAAAGACGACGAACTCGCCGTCGTTGATGTGGATATCGACGCCTTTGATGATTTCGACGCGACCGAAGGATTTCTTGACGCCCTTGAGTGAGACCTCAGCCATGAGCGATGGCTCCCGTTTCCTGATTCATGTGCGGCAATTCGGGGTCTCCGATCGATTGGTCGGCCTTGAGGAATGGGGCTGACCGGCCGTCCCAGATCCACTGGCGTTTGAGCGCGAGAGCCATGCAGTCAGCCCTTCACGCCGGTCGAGGCGATCGACGCGATGAAGGCGCGCTGCAGCAACAGGTAGAAGACCAGCACCGGGACGGTGATAAGGGTGAGATAAGCCATGACTTCGCCCCAGGCGACGTTGAGTTGAAAGAAGTAGCCGAGGCCGACCATGACCGGGCGATAGCCTTCCTGCTGCACGACGATGAGCGGCCAGAGATATTGGTTGTACATGACGAGGAATTTCAGGATGGCGGCAGTCGCCAGTACCGGCCCTGAAAGCGGCATGACGACGCGATAGTAGACCTGCCACCAATTCGCGCCCTCCACCCGGCTTGCCTCGATCAGTTCGCCCGGCAGCCCTTTGAAATACTGCACGAACAGGAAGATCGTCAGTCCGTCGGCGATCCACGGAATGATCTGCACCCGGTAGGTATTGAGCCAGCCCCAATGCAGCCCATCAAGCCCGATCCAGGGCAGTTTCGAGACCAGGAGCAGGAGCGGGATAGCGATGGTCTCGAAAGGGATGATCAGCGTCGCGATCACGATCGTGAGCAGGACATCGCGCCCCTTCCACCGCAGGAAAGCAAAGGAGAACGCGGCCAGCGAACAGATCAGCAGCGAGAGAAGGACGGTCACCCCGGTGACCAGAACCGAGTTTAGGACGAACAGGCCGACAGGCGCCCGCCGGAACGCACCGAAATAGTTGTTGAGGCTGATGTCCCCGACGGGCAGGAATGCACGCAGGCTGGAAGTGTCCGCGAGAAGCTGACTGTCCGGCTTGAAGCTCGAGTTGATCATGAACACGAGCGGAAAGACGAAGATCAGCGCGATCAGGCACAGCACCAGATAGCGGACGAACAGCCTGAGGCCGTAATTGTCGGGATCGAAGGCCATCCTAACGCTCCCGTGTCAGCCAGCGCTGGATGAGTGAAATCGCCAGCACGATCGCGAACAGGATGACCGAGATGGTCGAGCCGCCGGAGATGTCCTGCTTGCCGTAGCCGCGCTCGACCGCCTGGAAGACGAGGGTCTGGGTGCTGTCGAGCGGACCGCCATTGGTCATCACGTCGATCTGGGCGAAAAGCGCGAAGCCCTGCATGGTGATCACGACAAGGACAAGCACGGCGGTGTTGCGCAGGCCCGGCCAGGTGACATAGCGGAAGGTCTGCCATCTCGAAGCCCCCTCGATGGCGGCGGCCTCGTAGAGCGTGGGGCTGATCGTCTGCAACCCCGCCAGCCAGATGACCATGTGGAAGCCGACGGCCTGCCAGATCGACATGGCCATGACTGCGGGCAGCGCCGTCGAGGGATTGCCGAGCCAGTCGACGGGCTGGAAGAGGCCGAAGGTGAGGGCCTGGAGGATGCTGTTCAACAGCCCGTTCTGGCCGTCATAGATGAACCGCCAGAGGAGCGAGACCACGACGATGGAGACCACCACCGGCATGAAGTAGATGGTCCGGAACAGGTTGATGCCCCTGACCTTGTGGTTGATCAGCAAAGCAAGCATCAGCGCGAGGCTGCCCTGTACCGGCGCCACGACCAGGACGAACAGGAAGGTGTTTACCAGCGCCTTCATGAACACAACGTCGCTGGCGATGACGATCATGACGTTTTCGCCGGACTGCCAGCGAAACCACTCGCGCATGCCGCGATACTGAGGATAGTCGTCGCTACGGGTGATCTCACGCAGGCGGGGATACTGGATTTCGCCGGCCTCGTTTCGGACCACTTCGCCAGCATCGTCGCGCTCTGGCTTGAGGGTCACCACAGCAAGGCCCAGGAGCTGCTGATAGTTTTCCAACCCGACGAACTGGGTCGGGTTCGGTGACAGCAGCCGCTGATTTGTCAATGACAGACCGATCGCGAAGAAAAACGGCAGCACGATGAATGTGAAGATAAGTGCGAAGCCCGGCAGGACGAATGTCCAGCCCGCCCGGTTCGACAGGGTTAGCTTCGACGCCATTTGCGGTATCCGCCCAGCAAGCCACAGAGGGTGGAGTCCGCGGCTGGCGAGGACCCCGGCGCGACAGACTAGCGGTGACCGTAGCCACCATTGCTTTCGATGTCGGCGTCGATCTCGTCGACCGCCGCGTCAAGCGTGTCGGCCACGTCGGCGCCATTGGCGATATCGGCCAGTGCCTTGGTGAAGACCTTGGCCTGGACCACGTAGCCCGGGGTGACCGGGCGCACCAGGGCTTGTGCCTTGGAGAGGTCGAAGAACACCGCGAGCGGGCCGCCATCCTTGTAGTTCTTCGTCATCTGCGCCGCCGAGGGCGTCGGCGGGATCAGGCCGATGCCGTCGGAGAAGGCGGCCAGGTATTTGTCCTGCGCGGCGAACTTGATGAACTCGGCAGCGCCTTCCGGATGTTTTGACTTGGCCGACACGCCGAATTGCCAGGATCCCGCGCCGATCTTGTTGCCGGCGCCGAAATCGGGGGCTGGAAGGAAGACAACGTCATCCACGGCTTCCATCGTTGCCACCGCGCGCCAGTTGCCGTTCCACTGGAAGGCGAACTTGCCGCCGATGAAACCGGTCTGCTGATCGGCCGGGTCCTCGCTGGTGCCAGGCGCATAGCCTCCGGTAAACAGCGCTTGCCACCACTTGCCGAACGCCTGCGCAGCCTCGCCGTTCAGCGCGCCTTCCGCGGTCTTGTAGGTCGAACGGTCGACAATGTCGCCGCCGAAGCTCTGCAGGAACGGCGAGAAGGCGTAGGAATACCACTCGGCCTGGTCGTTCATGCCGAGATCAAGGGCGAATTCATACTTGCCGGAGGCCTTGGCAGCGTCGAGCGCGGCCATGAATTCCTCGCGCGACCAAGGCTTGTCGAGGGTCGGGGTGCGCAAGCCCAATTCATCCAGCGTCGATTGGCGTGCAAAAAGCGCCACCGCCGCCTCCCACAGACCGACCGAATAGAGCTTGCCATCCCACACGCCTTTGGCGCCGGGCAGGAAGTCGGCGAACTCGCTCTTGTCGATCGGCAGCGGCTGCAGATAGCCGGCCCAGGCCCATTTGGGCATGACGGGCCCGTCCACATCCAGAATGTCGGGCAGGTTGCCCGCCAGGGCCGCCGCCGCGACGGAATCATTGTAGCTCTTCTCGGGGAAGCTCTCGATGGTCACCGTCCAGTCGGACTGGCTGGTGTTGAAGTCGGAAATAATCTGGTTGAGGATTCGCGACTCCACCTCATTGCCGGCGCCGTGATACCACATGGTCAACTTGGTCTGCGCCAGCGCGGGCGCACACAGACAGGTCGACGCGATCACCACACCGGCAAGGTGTTTTGTCAGTTTCATCTGATATTCCTCCCTTTTGACTTTAAGGACGCTGGCTGGATCCAAGGCGAGGCCGCCAGGACAGCGGGCCGGGAAGCCAGCGCTCAGTTTCGGGTCGGCCGCTACGGGCCCTTGATGGGGTCGAGCAATGTTCGCGGAAGCCGGACGCATTTGCAATTGCGCAGTTTCACCTGGTCGGAGCAGCAGGTCGACGGCGATTTCCCCTCGTCAGTTCCCGGGCCACTGAGATAGCAGTTCACCTAGGACGATTTTATCGTCCGTCAACTTTCTCCCGGCCGCGTTCAATGTGCAGCTTGAGCGATTCCAAGGGTAACGAGCGCCTTGTGATGTGTCCCCGGCTGCCTGGCGAGTCGTATGACCAAGTCATGGCAAACCTGGCGATGAGGCGGAAGTTCGAAGCGTAGGCGGCTCCGAAGCGGATGGTAGCTTTGTACCGGAAGCGGGTATTGGTGGGCGATGCAGGGATTGAACCTGCGACCCCACCCGTGTGAAGGGTGTGCTCTCCCGCTGAGCTAATCGCCCGCTCGTTGCCCGAAGGCCAAGCGCGCCGCGATATAAGGGAGGCCGGCCGGGGAAGTCAAGGCGATGTGCTGGCGTTCCGACGAAGACCGAATGCAACCACGCCGGGAACGGTCCGGTCGCCGTCGCGCTCAGTGCCCGGCAGCGGCAATCAGGCGTTCGGCCAGACCAAGCGTCAGCGCATCGAAATGCGAGATCACCGCCGACGGTTCGAATTCGCGCACATGGCGGTCGGTGTAGCCGAAATCCACCGCCACCACGGGAATGCCGGCCGCCTTCGCCGTATCGATGTCGGTCTGCGAATCACCGACCATCAGCGCGCGGTGCGGATCGCCGCCGGCGAGCACGATGGTTTCGGTCAGATGGCGCGGGTCGGGCTTGCGGAACGCAAACGTGTCCTGACCGCAAATCGCCGCGAAATGCTTCGCCAGGCCGAGCGCCTCGATCAGCGCCACCGAGTTGGCTTCGTATTTGTTCGTGCAGACGGCCAGGAGATAGCCAGCCGCCTCGAATCGCGCGATCGTCTCGACGACGCCGGGGTAGGGGAGCGATTTGCCCGGGATGTTGTCGGTGTAGTGATCGAGGAACAGCTTTAGCAATCGGTCGTGTTCCTCTACCACCAGCGATCTCTGCTGCGCGGCGTGCGCGCGCTCGATCATCACCCGGCCGCCATGGCCGACGAAGCGCTTGAAGCCGGCCTCGTCGACGGCTGCGAGTTCGCTGGCGGCAAGGCTGTGGTTGAGGCTGTCGAGCAGGTCCGGCGCTGTGTCGACCAGCGTCCCGTCGAGGTCGAACACGATGATCGGTCGGGTCATGGCATGTCCTGTGACGATTGCGCTGCCGGCAGGCGATAGCCGCTGCAGCCCATCCAGGCAAGCCGTGCCAACTCATCCACAGGGCGTCAATCCACAGGGCAAAGTCTTTGACCGGACGGGCAAAGATGCTAGGAGCGCCGAAACAAGCGAAATCCGGGGCAAAGTATGGATGCGAGGCAACTGAAGGTCGAGGCCGCGCGGGCGGCACTTGCCCATGTCAGCGATGGCATGCGGCTTGGCATCGGCACCGGCTCGACGGCCGACGAGTTCGTGCGGCTGCTCGCCGAAAAGGTCGCCACCGGACTTACCATTATCGGCGTGCCGACCTCGGAGCGCACCGCTATCCTCTGCGGCGAGCTTGGCGTGCCACTGTCGACGCTGGAAGAAACGCCCGAGCTCGACCTTACCATCGACGGCGCCGACGAGATCGATCCGGAGCTGACATTGATCAAGGGCGGCGGCGGTGCGCTGCTTCGCGAAAAGATCGTGGCGGCGGCTTCCGCCCGCATGATCGTCATCGCCGACCGTTCGAAGATGGTCGAGACGCTCGGCCGTTTTCCACTGCCGATCGAGGTCAACCCGTTCGGCCTGCGTGCCACGGAAATCGCCGTCGCCGCGGCAGCCGGAAGGCTCGGCCTTTCCGGCCCCGTCACATTGAGGATGACGGGAAGCCAGCCTTTTGTTACAGACGGCGGCCATTTTATCCTCGATGCATCTTTTGGCCGCATTCCGGATACAAGAGCGCTTTCGAATGCTCTCCATGCCATTCCGGGCGTGGTCGAGCATGGTCTTTTCATCGGGCTGGCATCAGCGGCCATCGTAGCCGGCGACGGCGTCCAAACCGTCCATGCCGCCCGAAAATAAGGGAGTTCTATCGATCATGATGTTGCATAACCGGGTTCGCCGTTTTTCTGCAATTCTGGCAGCTTCAGCCGTCTTTGCGTTTTCATCGCCGGCGTTCTCGCAGGACGTCAGCGAAGGGCATCTTAAGGCAGCCCGCGCCGCAGTCGCGGCGATCGACGCGACGGACCCGTTCGACAACATCCTGCCGCAGGCCGCCGCCGCGCTTCAGCAGCAGCTTATCCAAAAGAACCCGGACATGCAGGAGCTGATCGGCAGAACGGTTAGCGAAAAGGCTCTGGCGCTGGCCTCGCGCCGCGCCGATCTCGAGAAGGAAGCGGCCCTGGCCTATGCCAAGGTATTTTCCGAAAAAGAGCTTACCGAAATCGCCGCTTTCTACAATTCCGATACCGGCAAGAAACTGCTCGACAGCGGCCAGGCCGTGACGCGTGAGCTGCTCAAGGCCGCCGAGATATGGCAGAACGGCCTCGCTCGCGACCTCGCCCAGCAGGTCGGCGAAACGCTGGCCGCGGCGGCAAAGGCCACAGCACCGTCAAATGCCGCGGCTCCTGCTGATGGCACGCAGCCGGAAGCACCGAAGAACTGAGCCTGTTTCCGGCGGCGTCATCGCTGCTGGACCGGAAAGCCCGCCTCCGTTGCGCGTCCGACAGGATGCGCGGCGTCCGGGCTTTTCTTTTGCCGGTTTGCAGCCTACCTGTCTCAGACATTTTGAAGGGCAAGGAGCCGCGCCATGGCCGTCTATGACTACGATCTTTTCGTCATCGGCGGCGGCTCCGGCGGGGTGAGGGCGGCGCGCGTGGCGGCGGCACTCGGCAAGCGCGTCGGCATCGCCGAGGAATACCGCTATGGCGGCACCTGCGTCATCCGCGGCTGCGTGCCGAAAAAGCTCTATGTCTATGCCTCGCAATTTCCCGAGCACTTTGCCGACGCCGCCGGTTACGGCTGGACCGTGCCGCAGGCGAGCTTCGACTGGCAGACACTGGTTGCCAACAAGGATCGCGAGATCAGCCGGCTGGAAGCTATCTACAGGAAAAATGTCCAAGGCGCCGGCGGCGAGACGTTTCAGTCACGCGCCATGCTGGTCGATCCGCATGCGGTGCATCTTCTCGGCGAGGACCGCACCGTCACCGCCGACCAGATTCTCATCGCCACCGGCGGCCGCCCGGCACCGCACCCGGCTCTGCCCGGCCATGAGCATTGTATCTTTTCCAACGAGGCCTTCGATCTCAAGGAATTGCCTGACGCGATCATGATCGAGGGCGGCGGCTATATTGCCGTCGAATTCGCCAACATCTTTCACGGCCTCGGCGTCGACACAACGCTGGTCTATCGCGGCAAGGAGATCCTCTCTCGCTTCGACATGGATCTCAGGCGCATGCTGCACGAGACGATGGAAAAGAAGGGGATAAAAATCCTCTGCCATGCCGTGTCCGAATGGGTCAGGAAGCGTCCCGACGGGCGCCTCGACGCTGTCGTCACCGGTGGCAAGGTGCTGACGGTCGATCAGGTCATGCTCGCCATCGGCCGTCTGCCCAATACCGAAAACATGGGGATTGAGGGCGTCGGCATCGAGATGACCAGGACCGGCGCTATCCATGTGGACCAATATTCGCGCACCAGCATCGACAACATCTGGGCGATCGGCGACGTCACCAACCGCGTGCAACTGACGCCTGTGGCGATCCATGAGGCGATGTGTTTCGTCGAGACCGCCTTCAAGGGCAACCCGACCTCGCCCGACCATGAAACGATCGCCACAGCGGTGTTCTCGCAGCCCGAGATCGGCACGGTCGGCCTGTCGGAAGACGAGGCCATAAAGCGTTTTTCCGACGTTGAGGTCTACCGCGCCAGCTTCCGGCCGATGCGCAACACGCTGTCGGGCCGCGACGAAAAGATGCTGATGAAGCTGGTGGTCGACGGCGCCTCGAAAAAGGTGCTCGGCGCCCATATCCTCGGGCCTGATGCCGGCGAGATGGCGCAGCTTCTCGGCATTCCGCTGAAGGCCGGGCTGACCAAGGATGACTTCGATCGCACGATGGCCGTGCACCCGACTGCGGCGGAAGAACTCGTCACCATGTACAAGCCGACCTACCGGGTGAGGGACGGCGAGCGCGCCTGACGTTTTTCCCACACCCTCGCCAACGGAGCACTCGATGCTCGCAAGCAATGGCGCCGCACCACCCGACCACAGATCACCAATCCGATGCGACGTGCAACGATATTCTGTTCGCCGCTATTTCTGCCTGATGCGGCGAGGGAAGCGCAGCCATCTTTCCTCGACCGGCCTTGTTTCCTCGACTGGCCTGGGGTGCGCGAGGATGGTGGTGAGCTCGACCGGCAGGCTCGGCGCCAGCGGCTTTTTGGTCGCGACGCCGTCCGCGATGGCAACGATGCTGTGGTAGAATTCGGCGCCTGAAAGCGACCTTGGCGGCACGGCCTCGTGCATGATCGAGATCACCGTGGCATCTGGACAATTGTCCTTGATCGCTTGATGGAAAGCGATCTTCCCTTCCGGATCGAGCGCTCCGGTCGCTTCATCGAGGAACAGCAGCCCCGGCTGCTGCAGCACGATACGAGCGACAACCAGCTTCTGTTTCTGGCCGCCCGAAAGCACCTGGTCCCAGCTCATTCCGTCGCGGCTCTCATCGCCCATGTGTTCGATGAAATCGCCAAGGCCGGCTTTATGCAGGGCCGATGCAACCTGCGTGTCGGTGTGATCGCGCTCTGAACCGGGCAGGCAGACCAGTTGCTTCAGCGAGACCTGCTGCAGCTTGACCTCCTGGGCGGCATAGAAACTTTCGACCCCTTCCGGAAAGACGATGGAGCCGCGGCCATAGGGCCACAGGCCGTTGATCGCCTTGATCAGCGATGTCTTGCCGCAGCCGGATTCGCCCTTCAGGAACGTCCACTCGCCACGCCGGAAGCGCAAATTCGCGGCACTCAGGAAGGGCGTGGCGTCCTCGCCCTGATGGGTCAGCTCGAGTTTCTGGATGGTCAGGCCGAAAACCGGGTTCTGACGGTCGTAGCGGAAATCGGAACAGCCGGTGAGACTATAGAATTCCTGCGGGTGTTGGACGTTTTCGATCGCGTTGGCGAGTTCGGTCACGCGTAGGCTGTTGGCGCGCAGCGCCGCAATGGAAGGCATGACATGGATGAACCACGAACATTGATTGATGAGTGAGTTGACCATCTCGGAGCCCGTTATGTAGCCCTTGAGGTCGAAACGGTTGTGGATATAGGGCACCAGGCCCGGCGCGTAGGCGACAATGCGGGCGCCGATGAAAGTGTAGACCAGCTCGAAAGAACGATAGCTGGTGTTGACGATGTTCAGCCTTGCCCAGGTGCGGTCGATGTCGACATAAAGCCGTTCGTGCATCGTCTTTTGCACATTCTCGCCCTGGGAGGCGGCGACATGGAAACTGCGGCGCAGGAACGTGGTCAGCTCGCCGCGATAACTGCCTTCGGATTGCTGCATCCGGATGTTGATCCGTTCCAGCAACCTGCCGAGCTTCACCGCGATCCAGGTGTTCAGCGGCACGTAAATGGCGACCGCCAGGAAAGCCAGGACCGCGCTGCCATAGCTGCCGAGGAACTCCAGCCCTTTCACCTCTGCCGAGGTTTCAAGCAGTTTCCGGCCGACGAAATAAAGCGATGTGGCGACAGCCATCACCCCGATGGCGAGGCCGATGGCTCCGCCGGTCATGTCCTTGATCGATTCCTGGACACGCTGATCGATGTTGTCGGGGGCAGCAGCGCCGGAGGAACCGTGCTGAGCATGGAAATGCGTGTGATTGGTGTCGAGAAGCGCTGCGTTGAAGCGGCTGTCCAGCCAAGCGCGCCATTTGCGATGCAGCGTCGCGGAAACAAAAGTGCGGATGCCGGTAAAGCCCGCGTCTTTGAGCACGACCAGAAGGATGAGCACGCCGGCATTGGTGAGCAGCGATGCGAGCGGCGTGGTGTTCGCGGCGTCGTGGTAGAAGGCGATCGAGTTGACCAGTTCCCCGGATGCTTCGGCGAACCAGACGCCAGCCTTGCTGGAGAGCGCGGTAAACAGGGCGATGACCAGCGTCAGCGTCCAGGCCTCCACCCAGCGGTCCGAGAACCAGTAGGCCCGCATCAGTCCCCAGAAGCTGCGCATCGAGGAAACCGGTGTCAGGAGCGGCGACCTTGCGGCACCGCGGAGCCATTTTTCCGATATTGAATGTCGCCCTGGTCTACCGACCCGAATCACAATCCCGCCCAACCCTCTTTTAGTTTTGTTACAGACAGTAACACCAATTGATCATTTTCCATTATCTTTTCTCGGGCTGTCGAGGATTGAACCCCTGGCCGTTGCCATTAAGCAACAGCGGCAACGCCTTGCGAGGTCGCCCTCGACGCCGATTGTCCGTCTAATATCAATGAGTTGCTGATTCACGTGTGCAAGCGTCAGCATCTTCCCCGAGGGAAAGCTTTTGCACAGTTTTGTTATGGGAAGAGCGTGATCGATCGGCCGATTTTTATGCTGCGGAAGACGAATCGACGCAAAGCGCGCCGTCATCTTTGTTGCCAAATCGACCTGGCGACAGCCGGAAAGTGACCGGAGGGCGTTGGCCCGGAGGGCGTTGGCTGCTGTGGCGATGTCGCCAAACGCGCCTATAGAAGGACGTCTATCAGTTCGCTTTCTTCAACTCGCCCCGCGCCTTCGCCGCCGCAACCTGGCGAATGGCGTCGGTGAGCGTGTCAACGTCTTGCGCGCCCATCACCGCATACTTGCCCTCAAGCAGAAAGCACGGCACGCCCGTGATGCCCATGCTCGATGCGGTGGCGATTTCGGTGCGCACCGCCTCGACATCTGCGTCCGTCGGCAAAAGCGTCTCGACGACGGACGCATCCATGCCGGCCTCGCGGGCGGCGTTGATCAGCACGACATGTTCGCCGAGATTGGCGCCTTCCTCGAAATTCAACTGGAACAGACGTCGAACCAGCCGGTTCTGCATGACCTCGCCGGCGGCACCAGCCCAACGGATGAGGCGGTGCGCGTCCAGCGTGTTGGGCGCAACCTTTATGGCGGCGAAGGCGAAATTGATGCCCTCGGCTTCGCCCAATGGCTCGATGCGGGCGTGGATCTCGCTGACGCGTTCGTCACTGCCGAATTTGGCCATCATGTATTCGCGGCGATCCTTGCCTTCGGGCGGGATGGTTGGGTCGAGCTGGAACGGCCGCCAGCGAATATGCACCTCGACCTCGTTTGCCGCGGCGATCGCTTTGTCGAGCCGCTTCTGGCCGATGAAGCACCAGGGGCAGACGACGTCGGAGACCACATCGACGGTAATCGACTTCGCGTCGCTCATCTTGATCTCCTGTTCCGAAGAGGTCACTTCGGCTTGCGCCACCATGTCGGCAGTCGATAACCGGATATGGGGGTCTTTCGCGGATGTTCCAGATAGCTCCAGTAGGCGAGCCATTGCTGCGTGTTGTGCTGCATCGGAACCATGTAGTGGCCGGAGATCAACAACCTGTCGAGGACCCGGACGGCGGCAACATAATCTTCGCGGCTGCGGGCGTCGACAATCGCCTCAAGTGCTGCATCAATCGCCGGATCGGCGACGCCGGCAAGGTTGAACGATCCTTCGGCGGCAGCCGATCCCCAGCGCCCGAACTGCTCGATGCCCGGCGACAGCGAGTTCTCGAAGCCGCTGGCGCCGATCAGCACCTCGAAATTGAAACGTTGCTTGCGTGACTGGATCTGGTCGCCGTCAAGGCTGCGGATGGTGACATCGATGCCGATCTTCGCAAGCGTGCGCTGGTAGATGGCGGCAAGGCGCTCCTCGTTCTGGGAGGCGGTCAGGATCTCGAAGCCGAAGGGTTTCTCCTCGGGATCGAGCATCACTCCATCCTGCAAGGCATAGCCCGCGCCTTTGAATATGTCGAAGGCGGCTTTCAGCACCTTGCGGTCCTGGCCCGAGCCGTCGGTGACAGGTGGCCGCCAGGTGCCGTCCATGACATCGGCTGGCACACGACCCGGGTAGGGCGCCAGGAGCGCCTTTTCCCTGTCGTCGGCCGGATGGCCGAGTGCCGACAACTCGGAATTCTGCCAATAGCTCATGGTGCGCATGTACTTGCCGCCAAACAAGTTCTTGTTGGCCCATTCGAAGTCGTAGAGCATGCCGAGCGCGCGTCGAACCACCGGATTGGAAAACTTCTGCAGCCGCGTGTTGAACAGGAACCCCGTCACCACTGGCGGGATGCCGGTGTCGAACGTTTCGGCGATCACGTCGCCCTTGTGGAAGGCCGGGAAGTCGAGATCGCGCTCGCGCTTGACCGGATCGCTGTCGTCAGCGATGGCGCAGATGCCTTTCTTGAAAGCTTCCAGCTTGGCGTTGGCGTTGAGGAAATATTCGATGGTGATCTGGTCGTAATTGTCGAAACCGCGCTTGGCGGGGATGTCCTTGCCCCAATAATTCGGGTTGCGCTTGAACACGATGCGCTGGCCAGGCGCCACATGCGCCACGGTGTAGGGGCCGCTGCCGATCACCGGTTTCAGCGTGGTCCTGTCGAAGGTCGCCTTGTCGAAAGCGTGCTTCGGCACGATCGGCGTCATCGCGATAACTAACGGAGTCTCGCGATTAGCCTTGTCGTTGAATGTAAAGCGCACGCTGCGGTCGCCGGTCTTTTCCAGTTTGGCGACCATGCTCATGCGGGCGCTGTAGGGTGGCCGGCCTTTCTCGGTAAAGACGTCGTAGGTGAACAGCACGTCTTCCGCAGTCACCGGTTGACCATCAGACCATTTGGCCCTCGGATCGAGGTGGAATTCGATGCTCTTGCGCTCCGGATCAATGTCGGCAGTGTCGGCAAGCAGGCCGTAAAGACTGAAGGCCTCATCGTCGTTGCGCTGCATCAACGGCTCGAAGACGAGATTGCCGAAAATCCTGTCGATCATGCCGCGTGCCGTCGTGCGCAGGCTCTTCAGGATGAACGGGTTGAGATTGTCGAAGCTGCCAACGACGCAATAGGTGATGCTGCCGCCCTTCGGCGCATCGGGATTGACGTAGTTGAAATGCGCATAGTCGGCCGGCAGCGCCGGCTCGCCCTGCATGGCGATCGCGTGTTTCGGCTCCGACAAGGCCGGCCGGGGCGAAAGGGTGATAATCGCGGCGATCAGCCAAACAAGAACGCGGCCCATGACCGTCTCCTTACCGGGTCGGCTTGATGATTCGGAGCGCACCCTAACATGAGCCGACCGCCTCCCGGCTAATCGCGAGCTCAAGAATTGCGGGTATCGGACTGGATTCGGCACCGCTTGCAGTGTAACACGCCGTTCGAAGTCATTCTGTTGCCTCATTTCGGCAACAGTTAGCTGGACCACACGGCGCGAAGAAGCCGGTCCCGGGATCATTTGAGAGGAAGTGCACGATATGACGAGCCTGAACAGCAACGCGTACCGCCTGTCGGTCATGGCCGCTGGAGTGGTCGGCTTTTTGGGCGCACAGCTTCCCGCTGCTCTTGCGCAGCAGCAACAGCAGATTCCGCAGGGCTGGTTCAAAGCCTGCACCAAGCAGGAAGACGTCGACATCTGCAATGTCCAGAACATCACCACCGCCGGCAACGGCCAGCTCGTCACCGGCGTCAGCCTGATCGAATTGAAGGGCAAGGTAAACCGCAAGGTGTTCCAGGTGACGGTTCCGAGCGGTCGCCTGATTCCTCCCGGGATTGGCCTCCAGATCGATACCGCGAAGGCGCAGAAGCTCGACTATGTGATCTGCTTCCCCGACCGCTGCGTGGCGGAAGTGCCGCTGACCGATCAGCTCATCAGTTCCTTCAAGAAGGGTTCGAACCTGACGCTGACCTCAGTCAATTTCCAGAACCAGCCGAACCCGATCAAGGTCGCTCTGACCGGCTTCAGCGGCGCCTTCGACGGGCCGCCGCTGCAGCAGTCGGACATCGAGGATCGGCAGAAGAAGCTTCAGGATTTCGTTGCCAAGAACAACCAGGACTTCGCCAAGAAGCTCAAGGAAGAACAGGACAAAGCGAAGACCGCCAACTGATTCCTGAGGCAAACAAGACAATTTCTCAAGCCAACAAAAAAGCGGGTCATGCCCCGCTTTTTTGTTCCGTCCGGCCTCTTCTTGATCCCATGAGGCCCGCAATCGCGTCAGGTCTCCGCGATTTTCGTCAGGTCCCCGTAATTTTCGTCAGGTCAATGTCTTGACTGGCGTCTCGGCTCGTAGCGTCCGTCCGGCCTCTTGTCGAACATCTCGCCGATCTCCGGATGCCGCACCGGTTCGCCAGACCGGTCCTCGAGCAGGTTCTGCTCAGACACATAGGCGATGTATTCCGTTTCCGAATTCTCGGCGAGCAAGTGGTAGAAGGGCTGGTCCTTGCGCGGCCGCACATCCGCTGGGATCGCCTCGTACCATTCGTCGGTATTGGCGAATTGCGGGTCGACATCGAAAATGATGCCGCGGAACGGAAACAGCCGGTGGCGGACCACCTGTCCGATCGAGAATTTGGCTGTTTTCATCATGGAACTCACCACTAAGTCCTAGAGTGCCGCGCCCTTGGAACGCGCAAAGACTCCCTAAGACCTTGAATTTACGCGTTACGCTTCAAAAAATCGAGCCCGACTTATGGCTGATACCTGACCTATTTGACGCAGACGCCGCATGATTTCAATGCCGAACGCTTGACGCCCCGCCAAGCTACGGGCCAGCCCGCCCTGTGCTAGCGCCGGATCTGTTTCCTTAAGCCGCCGGCGAGCGCTGCAAAACCACTGCCGGGCCGCAGCCCCTCGCGCATGAAAAAGGCGCGGAGCGGCGCGAATCCGCCGAGCACGCCAAGGCCAGCACTGCGCGCCATCTGTGCCGGCAGCATCTGCGAGAGCAGCGATTTGTTGAGCAGGTTGACCGCATTGCTGCGCGCCAGGATGTCGGGCCGGCGCTTGAAATCATAGGCTGCGAGGGCCTTGACGGCGCCCGGGTCATCCCTCTTTTTGCAAGCAATTCCAATCAGATCATCGATATCCCTGATACCAAGGTTGAGACCTTGTGCGCCGATCGGCGGAAACACATGGGCGGCTTCGCCGACAAGTGCGACCCGGTTGCGCGCGAAGCACCGCGGCGTCACGCCGGAAAGCTGGTAGATCTGCCGGCCGGGTTCGACGGAAACCCGGCCCAGCATCGATTGCATCCGCTGTTCGACGCGCATCGAAAGCGCCGCGTCGTCCAGTGCGGCGAGTTCCTTCGCCGTTTCCGGCTCTACCACCCAGACAAGGCTGGACCGGTTGCCGGGCAGGGGAACCTGGGTGAACGGGCCGGTCTCGGTGTGGAACTCGGTCGACGTGAAAGAGTGGTCGCTGCGGTGGCCGAAATTGAGAACCAATGCCGCCTGCAGATAGGACCGCGCCGACGTCGAGATGCCGGCAGCCTCGCGGGCCGGCGACAAACGGCCATCGGCAGCGACGGCCAGCGATGCCGTGATCTCGCTGCCGTCAGGCAGGATCGCATGCGCATGGTCGCCGTCCAGGCGCCAGGTCTCCACCATCGCTTTTCGCCATTCGATGCCGGAATGGGCGGCAACAACACGGGCAAGTGCGGGGTTGAGCGCACTATTGGGTAAATTCAGCCCGAACTGCTGCTCGCCGATTTCGCTGGCGCGGAAAATGACCACCGGGCTGCGGATCAGCCGGCTGGTTGCATCGACGATGCGCATCACCCTCAGCGGTGCGGCCTGGGACCTCACCGCATCGAGGACGCCCAACCGCTCGAGGATCTTCAGGGCCGGGTTCATCAGGGCCGTCGTGCGGCCGTCCTGGCCATTTGCCTCGGGTCCGACGAGCGTCACGGGAAAGCCGGCGTCTGCGAAACCAAGCGCTGCAATCAGCCCTGCCGGGCCACTGCCGGCCACCAGTATCCGTGCTGTTTCCCGACGGTCCAATTCGGCTTCCCGGTTGCGATGCGAGGCGGTCGGTCCGACCTGAGGAGCATATAGATCAGATCATGCGGCTTGATCAACGCGGCGATTCGGCCCATTCGACTGCCATGACCGCCGAAGACCATGATTTCAGTCATCTCGACCGTTTCGGCCGCGCAGCGGCGAGCGTCTCGCGCAATCCTCGACTGGCGGTGAACATCGTTTTGGGCGCAGCCGTCGTCCTGGCATGGCTGTTGCTTGGCGCCATGGCCATACGTGGCGCCGAAAGCCGGGTTCCGGGCGTGGATGCACCCGGCGACACGATGCTCAGGCACCTGCCGGGGCTGCCGCTGCCGGATCTTCTCGAGCGCTTCTTCAGCCTTTGTCTTGCACCTGCGCCGCTCGACGGCGGCGTCGGCGCGCAGGCCGGAGCGCTCATCGTCATGTGGTTCCTGATGGCGGTCGCCACCATGCTGCCTTCGGCGGCGCCGATGATCCGCACCTATTGCGAGATTGCCGATACCGCGCGGATCAAGGGCGAAGCGGTCGTCCATCCGCTGATCCTGGTCGCCGGTTACCTCAGCGTGTGGTTGGCTGCGTCGGCAGTGTTTGCGGCGCTGACGCTCATCGTTCACGCCTTCGCCTCATCTGTGCAGATGCTCGATCCGGTGGTCGGAGCGACAGGAGCGGCTGCGCTTCTGGTTGCTGGCCTCTATCAGTTCAGCGGCCTGAAGGAAGCCTGCCTGACAAAATGCAAAAGCCCGTTCTCGATCCTGTTTTCGAACTGGAGCGCGAGGCCCGGCCGCATTTTTCGGCTCGGCATGGAGCAGGGCGTCTGGTGCCTCGGCTGCTGCTGGGCGCTGATGCTGGTGATGTTCGCCGTCGGTGTGATGAACGTGTTCTGGTTGGCGTTGATCGGCCTGTTCACCTTGATCGAAAAACAGACGGCGGGCAGGCTGCCAACCCGGGTCGCCGGTGCGATACTGCTTGTCTGGGCAACCGCCCTGCTAGTAGTCTCGGCATAGGGAGAGAATTCTATGGCGGATCAAGGCTGGGCAATGAAAGGAGAGTTGGTGCTCTCCTGCAATTGCACGGTTTTTTGTCCTTGCGTGCTCTCTCTCGGCAGTCATCCGCCGACCGAGGGCTATTGTCAGACCTGGGCGGGGTTCCGCATCGATGCCGGCCATTTCGGCGAGGTCGAGCTGTCCGGCCTCAATCTTGGGCTGGTCATGGAAATCCCCGGCTATATGAGCCGCGGCAACTGGACCGCCGGACTGTTCATCGACAAGCGCGCCTCAGTCTACGCGGTAAAGGCGCTGACCAGGATTTTCACCGGCAAGGCTGGCGGGACCACCTCGCTGCTCTCCATCCTGGTCGGAAAGTTCCTCGGCGTCGAGCAGGCGCCGATCACCTATGAGACGCGCGACAGGACCCGAATCTTCCAGATCCCGAAGATCATCGATGGAGCCGTAACGCCGATTTCCGGCAAGGACCGCGACAAGGATACGGTGATCAGCAATTCGGAGTACTGGATCGCACCGGAAATCATCGTCGCCAGGTCCGACAAGAGCAAGATGCGGGCCTTCGGCCGCAACTGGAATTTTGCCGGCCGCTCGGCCGAAATCTGCAAGCTGGACTGGCGGGGCCCGTGAGCAAAAAAACAACGGCCAGAAAAATCACGGCCGGAAAAATCACGGCCAGGAAAATCGCCGACAAGATTCCGAGGCCGAAGAAGAAAGTCACATGGCCGCAGGCGCGCGCGTTTTCGGTGCATCTGCTGACCGCATCAGGCTCGTTCCTGGCGTTCCTGTCGCTGGTGGCGGCGAGCGAGCAGCGCTGGACGGCGATGTTCTGGTGGCTGGGGCTGGCGCTGTTCGTCGACGGCATCGACGGGCCGATCGCAAGGAAGCTCGAGGTCAAGGAAATCCTGCCGACGTGGTCGGGCGAACTCCTCGACAACATCATCGATTACGTCACCTATGTGCTGATACCGGCCTTCGCGCTTTACCAGCGCGGCTTCATGGGCGAGGGCCTGTCGTTCCTGTCGGCGGCGATCATCGTCGTGTCGAGCGCGATCTACTATGCCGACACCGGGATGAAGACCAAGGAGAATTTCTTCAAGGGGTTTCCCGTGGTCTGGAACATGGTGGTGTTCACGCTGTTCGTCATCGAGCCGGGACAATGGGTTTCCTTCGCCGTGGTCGTGGTGGCCGGCATCCTGACCTTTGTGCCGATCAATTTCATCCACCCGGTGCGGGTGGCGCGGCTGCGGCCGATCAACCTTGGCATGACGCTGCTATGGTGCGCTTTCGGAGCGCTGGCGCTGGCGCAGGCAGCTCTTGCCGCCTTCTACGACCAGATCGGTGTCCTGGGCGAGCAGGTGAGTGTCTTCACCAAGATCGGCATCACGGTCACCGGACTTTACCTCGCATGCATCGGCGGTATCATGCAGCTCTTTCCAACGCTCGGCGCCAAGAAAACCTGATCCCATAGAGTCTGGTCCCAAGAGAGCCTCATCAATGTCCAAAGCAATACGCATCCACGCCCATGGCGGTCCGGAGGTCCTGACCTATGAGGACGCCGATCCGGGCCAACCCGGCTCGGGGCAAATCCTGGTCAGGCACACGGCGATCGGCCTCAATTTCATCGACGTCTATCATCGCTCCGGCCTTTACCCGCCGCCAGGCGGTTTCCCGCTGATACCCGGCGGCGAGGCGGCCGGGGTGGTGGTGGAAGTGGGCGCGGACGTCGACTGGCTGAAGCCGGGCGATCGCATCGCCTACGCCGTGACGACTGGCGCCTACGCCGAACAACGCGTGATCGCCGCCGATCGCGTCGTCAAGGTGCCGGACGGCATCAGCGACGAACAGGCGGCCGCCATGATGCTGAAAGGGATGACGGCGGAATATCTGCTGCGCCGTACCTTCGAGGTGAAGGCGGGCGACACGATCCTGTTTCACGCGGCGGCCGGCGGCGTCGGGCTGATCCTCGGCCAATGGGCCAAGCATCTCGGCGCAACCGTGATCGGCACCGCCAGCTCCGCCGACAAGATCGAGCTCGCCAAGGCGCATGGCTTCGACCACGTCATCAACTACCGCGAGCAGGACTTCGTCGCCGGCGTCCTCGCCATCACCGGCGGCAAGAAGTGCGACGTCGTCTATGATTCGGTCGGCAACGACACCTTTCCGGCTTCGCTCGACTGCCTGAAGCCGCTCGGCATGTTCGCCAGCTTCGGCCAATCGTCGGGACCGGTCCCGCCGTTCAGCATGTCCTTGCTGGCGCAGAAAGGTTCGCTGTTTGCAACCCGTCCAACACTGTTCGTCTACAACGCCAGGCGCGAAGACCTGGAGGCGTCAGCCGCCGCGCTGTTCGAAATCGTGCTCAGCGGCGCGGTCAAGATCAAGATCAATCAGCGCTACGCGCTCCAGGACGCCGGCAGGGCGCATTCCGACCTCGAAGGCCGCAGGACGACCGGGACAACCATTTTTGTCCCCTGAGCCTTGCCATCGCTTGGAGCGACCTGCGTCCACTTGGACGCACAAAAGCACGCTCTGACATTTTGAATCTGCGCATCGTGCTTTCCGAAAATCGATTTCGATTTTCGGGCCGATGCGTTAGGTTTCCGCTGAAATTCTTGAAGCTCTTTCAAGACGGGTGCCGCTTTGCGACGACAGCAGGCCACGCATACCATGCCTGCGGGAACACAGAACATATCTGGCAAACCAGATGGGAGGCACTGTGAGTGCAAATCAGGACGACGCCAACCTGCTTGAGGTTCGTGGCCTTACCAAGACGTTCGGCACACTGACAGCGTGCGACCATATCGATCTCATCGTCGCAAAAGGCGAAATCCATGCGTTGCTCGGCGAGAACGGCGCCGGCAAGTCGACGCTCGTCAAAATGCTGTTCGGAACGCTGGAGCCCAATTCGGGCGAGATTTTCTGGAACGGCCAGGCGGTCACGATCACCAATCCCGGCTTTGCGAAGAAGCTTGGCATCGGCATGGTGTTCCAGCATTTTTCGCTGTTCGAGGCACTGACGGCGGCCGAGAACATCGCGCTGTCGCTGGACGACGGTTCGCCGATCAGCACGATCGCCGCGAAGGCGAGGGCGCTTTCCTATAGCTACGGCCTGCCGCTCGATCCGCAATCGCTGGTCGGCGACCTCTCGGTCGGTGAGCGCCAGCGTATCGAGATCATCCGCTGTCTGCTGCAGACGCCGCAGCTCATCATCCTCGACGAGCCGACCTCGGTGCTGACGCCGCAGGAAGCCGACAAGCTGTTCGAGACGCTCGAACGGCTGCGCTCGGAAGGAAAGTCCATCCTCTACATTTCGCACCGGCTGGAAGAGGTCAAGCGTATCTGCGACCGCGCTACCGTGCTGCGCCACGGCAAGGTCGTTGGCCATTGCAATCCGCGCAAGGAAACCGCGGCATCGCTGGCGCGCATGATGGTCGGCAACGACGTGCAGGCCGTGGTGCGCGCGCCGGCCCAGGGTATCGAGACTGCGCAGCCGCTGCTTGAAATCCGCGCGCTCAGCCGCAAGCCCGCAACGCCGTTCTCGATCCCGCTCAGAAACATCAACCTGGCCGTACGCGCCGGCGAAGTGATCGGCATTGCAGGCGTCGCCGGCAACGGCCAGGGCGAGTTCTTCGAATCCGTTTCCGGTGAGGTGCCGCAGCAGGATGCCGCCTCGGTGCGTGTCCGTGGCAAGCACGCCGGCCACCTCAGCATCACCGGCAGACGGCTGAGGGGCGCTGCCTTCGTGCCGGAAGAGCGGCTCGGCCACGGTGCAGCACCGCGCATGAAGCTTTCGGAAAACCTGCTGCTGTCGCGCCATGCCACCGACGGCAAGGTTTTTGTCGGCGCCGGCGGAATGGTCAAAAGCGATGCGATCTATGCAGCTGCCCAACGCATCATCAAGGCGATGGATGTGCGCAAGAGCGCTGCGGACCCGGAGGCGGCAGCGCTTTCAGGCGGCAACCTGCAGAAATTCATCGTCGGCCGCGAACTCGACCGCAGGCCAAGCGTCATGGTCGTCAATCAGCCGACCTGGGGCGTCGACGCCGGTGCGGCCGCCCATATCAGGCAGACGCTTATCGAATTGGCGCGCAGCGGCTCGGCAGTGCTGGTCATCAGCCAGGATCTCGACGAATTGTTCGAGATATCCGACGCGATCGCGGTGATGCACAATGGCGAGTTGTCGAAGCCTTTGCCGATCGCCGAGGCGACGTTCGAAAAGATCGGACTGCTGATGGGCGGGGCCGAGCCGGGCCACGCCGAACACGCTCTGGAGACGTCATGATGCGCCTCGAACTCGTCAAACGGCCGCAGCGCTCGATGCTGTTCTCGGCGCTGTCGCCCTTCATTGCATTCGTGCTGACGATCATTGCCGGCGCCATCCTGTTCGCGCTGCTTGGCGTCAATCCCTTGAAGGCGTTCCAAATCTACTTCCTCGAGCCTGTCAGTCAGGTCTGGCAGCTGCATGAGCTGGCGATCAAGGCGGCACCGCTCATCCTGATCGGGGTCGGCCTGTCGGTTTGCTACAGAGCCAACATCTGGAACATCGGCGCGGAAGGCCAGTTCATCCTGGGCGGCATCGTCGGATCGAGCATTCCGGTGCTGTTTCCGCAGTTTGAAGGGCCGCTGGTGCTGCCGCTGATGCTGCTGTTCGGCATGGTCGGCGGTGCCGCCTACGCCGCCATTCCAGCCCTGCTCAAGGCGCGCTTCAACACCAACGAGATCCTGACCAGCCTGATGCTGGTCTATGTCGCGCAGCTGTTCCTCGACTGGCTGGTGCGCGGGCCGTGGCGCGATCCGAAGGGTTTCAATTTCCCGCAGACGATACAGTTCAACGACTCGGCGATATTGCCGGAACTGATGCCGGCCTCCGGCCGCGCCAATTGGGGTTTCGTGTTCGCGCTGGTCGCGGCGGTGCTGGTCTGGATCCTGATGAGCCGCATGCTGAAAGGCTTTGAGGTCCGCGTGCTCGGCTCAAGCCCCAGGGCAGGGCGCTTCGCCGGCTTCGGCATCCACCGGATGGTGTTCTTCGCCTTCATGCTGTCGGGGGCACTGGCCGGACTTGCCGGCATCTCGGAAGTCTCCGGCGCCATCGGCCAGCTGCAGCCGGTGATTTCGCCCGGCTACGGCTTTGCCGCCATCATCGTGGCGTTCCTCGGCCGGCTCAATCCATTAGGCATTGTCGCGGCGGGCCTGGTGCTGGCGCTGACCTATCTTGGCGGCGAGGCGGTGCAAAGCGCGCTCGGCATCTCCGACAAGGTGGCGCGCGTGTTCCAGGGCATGCTCCTGTTCTTCGTGCTCGGCTGCGACACGCTCATTCACTACCGCATTCGTCTGATCGGCCTGGCTGCGCCGACGCTTGAAGCCGCGCCGAAGCTGGAGGAGGCCCGCTGATGGACATCACCGTCAACATTCTTTTGACCATCGCAACCGCGGCGACGCCTTTGCTGATCGCGGCGATCGGCGAGCTGGTGGTCGAACGTTCCGGCGTGCTCAATCTCGGCGTCGAAGGCATGATGATCATGGGGGCGGTCGGCGGTTTCGGCGCCGGCTATCTCACCGGATCGCCATGGATCGGGTTGTTGGCGGCGATCGCCCTGGGTGCGGTGTTTTCACTGCTGTTCGCCGTCATGACCTTGTCGCTGGCCACCAACCAGGTTGCGACCGGCCTGTCGCTGACACTGCTCGGCCTGGGGCTTTCCGGCATGATGGGCACCAGCTTTGTCGGCCAGCCCGGCGCGAGGCTGCCAAACCTCGACATTCCCGGCCTGACAGCGATGCCCGTCGTCGGCAGGTTGCTGTTCGGCCAGGACCCGATCTTCTACATCTCGATTGCATTGACCGCCGCCGTCATGTGGTTCCTGTTCAAGACCCGCACCGGACTGACGCTGCGCTCGATCGGCGACAGCCACACATCGGCCCATGCACTTGGCATCAAGGTCATCCGCTACCGCTATCTGGCAGTGATCTTCGGCGGCGCCTGTGCGGGCCTTGCCGGGGGCCACCTGTCGCTGGTCTATACGCCGCAATGGGTGGAGAACATGACCGCCGGGCGCGGCTGGATTGCGCTGGCGCTGGTCGTGTTCGCATCATGGCGGCCATGGCGGGTGCTGGCGGGCGCCTATATCTTCGGCGCGGTCTGGATCGGCCAGCTTCATGCACAGGCTTTCGGCATTCCGGTTCCCTCGCAACTGCTTTCTTCATTGCCCTATCTGGCAACCATCGTGGTTCTCGTTCTAATCTCGCGCAACAAGCGTTTGACGATGATGAACACACCGGCTTCCTTGGGGCAGCCATTCGTTCCGGATCGCTGACGATAAAAAGACAAACGGGAAGCTCCAAGGCTTAACTCAGAGAGGTAACACGATGAAAAAACTGCTTATTGCGCTGATGACCGCGGCGGCGGCATTGTCGCTGGCGGCGACCGCCGAAGCGCAGGAAAAGCTGAAAGCCTGTTGGGTCTATACCGGCCCGATCGGTGATTTCGGCTATTCGTACCAGCATGACCAGGGCCGCCTGGACGTGGAGAAGGCGCTCGGCGACAAGGTCGAAACCGCTTATCTGGAGAACGTCTCCGAGGGTCCCGATGCCGATCGTGCCTTCGAGCGCCTGGCGCGCGAAGGATGCAAGATCATTTTCGGTACGTCCTTCGGCTTCATGGACCCCGAAGTGAAGGTCGCCAAGAAATTCCCCGACGTGATGTTCGAACACGCGACCGGCTACAAGACATCAGAAAATCTCGGCATCTACAACGCACGCTTCTACGAAGGCCGCTACATCCTCGGCCAGATCGCCGCCAAGCAATCGAAGTCGGGCGTCGCCGGCTACATCGTTTCGTTCCCGATTCCCGAAGTGGTGATGGGTATCAATTCCTTCATGCTCGGCGCCCAGTCGATCAAGCCGGATTTCAAGGCGAAGATCGTCTGGATCAATTCATGGTTCGATCCGGGCAAGGAAGCCGATGCCGCCAAGGCTCTGTTCGACCAGGGCGCCGACATCATCGTCCAGCACACCGACTCGACCGCTGCCCTGCAAGTCGCCGAAGAGCGCGGACTGCAGGGCTTCGGCCAGTCTTCGGACATGATCAAGTTCGCCCCCAAGGCGCAGTTGACCTCGATCGTCGACGATTGGGGCCCGTACTATATCGGCCGGGTGAAGGCCGCGCTCGACGGCACATGGAAACCCGGCAATGTCTGGCTGGGCATCAAGGACGGCGCCGTTAAAATGGCCCCTTACACCAACATGCCCGACGACGTGAAGGCGATGGCGGAAGCCACCGAGAAGAAGATCGTCGAAGGATGGAACCCGTTCACCGGCCCGATCGCCAAGCAGGACGGCACGCCGTGGCTGAAGGAAGGCGAAGTCGCCGACGACCCGACGCTGCTCGGCATGAACTTCTACGTCAAGGGCGTCGACGACAAGCTGCCGCAGTAAGCGCAAGATGGGCCAAAATCTTGACAGGAAGGGCGCCGCGCGGCGCCCTTTCGTTTAGCAAGAGCCCGAAATAGGGATCGATTTCGGGAAGGGTCATGCGCAAAATCAGGTGTGATGTTATGCGGCGTCCTTTGCCGCCCGAAAGGACGCGGCGCCGTAGGGCGAGATGCGGTCAGACCGCTGAGCCGTAAAGATCGTAGGCGTCGGCACGGTCGATCTTGACGGTCACGACATCGCCGGCGCGCAACGGACGCCGCGACTGGATATGCACCGAGCCGTCGATTTCGGGTGCGTCGTATCTGGTGCGGCCCTTCGCCGAGGTGCCATGCGCCTCGTCGATCAGCACTGGCAGACGCTTGCCGACCTTCCTGGCGAGTTGCGTTGCCGAGATCTTCTGCTGGCGCTGCATGAAACGGTGCCAGCGCGCCTCCTTGATCTCCTGCGGTACCTGTTCGAGGCCGAGGTCGTTGGAGCGGGCGCCCCTGACCGGCTCGTATTTGAAGCAGCCGGCGCGGTCGATCCTGGCTTCGTCCAGCCAGTCGAGCAGCATCTCGAAATCGTCGTCCGTCTCGCCGGGGAAGCCGACGATGAAGGTGGAGCGGATCGCCAGATCCGGACAGATTTCGCGCCAGCCGCGAATGCGGTCGAGCGTCTTTTCGCCATGGGCGGGCCGACGCATGTTCTTCAGCACTCGCGGCGAGGCGTGCTGGAAAGGAATGTCGAGGTAGGGAAGGATCGTTCCTTCGGCCATCAGCGGGATGACATCGGCGACATGCGGGTAGGGATAGACGTAGTGCATGCGTACCCAGACGCCGAGCTTGCCGAGTTCCTCCGACAGATCGAGGAATTTGGCCCGCACTTCGCGATCGCCGAACATGCTGGTCTGGTATTTGATGTCGATGCCGTAGGCGCTGGTGTCCTGCGAGATCACCAGGATTTCCTTGACGCCGGCCTTGGCCAGTTTCTCGGCCTCGCGCAGCACGTCGGCCGCCGGCCGCGAAACGAGATCGCCGCGCAACGCCGGGATGATGCAGAACGTGCAGCGGTTGTTGCAGCCCTCCGAAATCTTGAGATAGGCATAGTGGCGCGGCGTGAGCTTGACGCCTTGCGGCGGCAACAGATCGACATAGGGATCGTGGCTCGGGGGCGCGGCCTCATGCACCGCGGCCATCACGCTCTCGTAGGCCTGCGGACCGGTGATGGCGAGAACGTTGGGATGTTTTTCGCGGATGACGTCCGGTTCGGCGCCGAGACAGCCGGTGACGATGACCCTGCCGTTCTCCGAAAGGGCGGAGCCGATGGCATTGAGCGATTCATCGCGAGCCGAATCGAGAAAGCCGCAGGTGTTGACGACGACCAGATCGGCGCCGTCATGCTTGCGCGCGATCTCATAGCCCTCGGCGCGCAGGCGCGTGATGATGCGCTCCGAGTCCACGAGGGCTTTGGGGCATCCAAGGCTGACGAAACTGACGCGAGGGGCAGACATTTGCGGTTTCCAATGGACGCGGGCCGGAAACCCTTAGGCCCGGCCCGGAAGTCTCGATGCATGTTGATCTTTTGAACTTTCGCAGAAGCTCAATTCGCACGGCGCAATAGCATAGTTCCGCAATCAGGCAAACCGAGGAATGGCTTGGCGCCTCGGGCGGGCCTGCACGCTAAGACCGGCACTGCTCAGGTTCAATGACCGCCCGGCCCGAACCAGGGCGCCAGGAACGCAAACTGTTCGGGCCACTGCTGCACAGCACCATCCAGAAGCATCTTCACGGCGACATAGAAAATGATCACCAGGCCGATATAGGCGATCCAGCGGTACTTATGCAGGAGGCGAGCGACAAACGAAGCGGCGAAGCCCATCAGCGCAATCGACAGGCCCAAGCCGATGATCAGGACCGTCGGATGGTCCATCGCCGCGCCGGCGACTGCAAGGACGTTGTCGAGAGACATCGAAACGTCGGCAATGACGATCTGCCAGGCTGCCTGAGCGAAGGTCTTGCGCGGCCCCTTGCCGCCAATCGTCCCGCTTTTGTCATAATCGACATTCGACAACGCTTCCGTCGCGTCATGTTCCTGCTCGTAGCTGACACGCAACTCGCGCCACATCTTCCAGCACACCCAAAGCAGCAGCAGGCCGCCGGCTATGAGGAGAATGGGGCCGATGGTGAGAAGCCACTGGGTGATCAGAGCGAAGAAGATGCGAAGCACGGTGGCCGCCGCAATGCCGACGAGAATCGCCTTCTTGCGCTGATCCGACGGCAGGCCCGCCGCAGCAAGGCCGATGACGATGGCATTGTCGCCGGCAAGCACAAGGTCGATGGCAATGACCTGGAGCAGGGCCGCGAGGCCGGCGGCGGTAAAAATTTCCATCAGCTGGAATTTCCTTGCTTGGTCGCCAATCGTTCGTGCCCGGACGCCCTAACGTGTATGGTTCCCGTGCGTCAAGGCTCCATGGCGATAAAGACGGCAAACTGCCTATCGCGGGCGACATCTCCAGCAGCCGGTGAAAGCTGCCAATCGAACGGCGCCCCGGTCGTCAGGACGCATTGCACCGCAGACGTCCGCTCACAGTGCAGGCCTCAAACGAGGGTGGAGCGCAGAGGACAGGGTTGAAGCGCGCCGCCAGCGCAATAGATTTCGGGGACCGAAGAGTACGATGCCTAAAGTGTTCCTCACAGGAGAGGCTCGTGACGTCTGACGACAACACACCCGTCCTTTCCGGGGCACCAATCCTTTCCGGGGCAATCGGGGAATACCGCGAGTTCGATCCTGCGGCCGCACTCGAAGGGCATTTCCAGTGTGCCTGGTCCAATACATTGCGCCCGGACGCGGCGAGCCTGTCGGCCGTGGTCCCCGACGGCTGCGTCGACATCACCTGGATCGACGGCGATCTGGTCGTGGCGGGCCCCGACGTGGCCGTTGCCCTCTCTACTCTGACACCTGGCTCTACGGTGATCGGCGCCCGCTTCCGACCGGGTGCGGCAAGCCGATGGCTCGGCCTGCCGATGTCGGAAATCGTCGGCGGCCGGGTGGCGCTCAGCCACTTCTGGGGAGCGCTTGCGCGCGAAATCGCCGAAAAAATTGGCGAGGCGTCCTCGACGATAGAGCGGATGCGGGCGATGCAAGCGGCACTCTGCAGGCTTGCGCCGGATGTCGAGCCGCCGCCTGCGGACATGGGATTTGCCTTCAACGCGCTGAAAACCGAATCCGCCGGTCCGGGCATGGCGGTGATCCTCGACCGGCTCGACGTCAGCCCGCGAACGCTTCGCCGCCGCTGCCAGGAGGCTTTCGGCTATGGCCCGAAGACGCTCGACCGCATCCTCCGCTTCCAGCGGTTCCTGAACCTGGCGCGGCAGTCCACCGAGCCGCGCCTGGCCGGTCTGGCGTTCGAGGCGGGCTATTCCGACCAGGCGCATCTGACGCGCGAGGTGCGGCGCCTGTCGGGCTTCTCGCCGGCGACGGTTCTGCGGCAGCTCGGCGCCTGAGCTGGCCGTTTCGTTCAATACGCCACCGCCAACGCGGCCTAGTCTGCCTTCGTTGAAAGGAGGCAGATATGACGATCTACAAATCCCGCATCATCACCGTGTCCATCGACCGGGACTGGCGCGAAGTCTATGACTTCGCCTCCATCCCTGAGAATTTCCAGCGCTGGGCGGCAGGCCTCGGCAGGCGCTTCGAAAGATCGGGCGAGGAATGGACCGCGGAGGACCCCGACGGCCGGCCCATCCGCATCCGCTTCTCCCGGCCGAACGAATACGGCGTCCTCGATCACATCGTCTTTGCCGATGACAAGGAAACCCGCAATGCGGTGCGCGTGGTTCCTAACGGGACCGGCGCGGAGGTCATGTTCGTGCTGTTGAGGACGCCGGACATGACGGAGGAGATATTGGCTGCCGACGCCGAGGCCGTGCAGCGCGACCTCAACAGCCTGAAGGCAATGCTCGAGCGCTGAGCATCCAATAACCGCGAAAGGAGAAGATCATGGCCAAATCCAGCAACGACAAGCGCATCGATTATGTCGAGTTTTCCGTCGGCGACATCGCGCGCTCGCGCGACTTCTATGGAAAGGCGTTCGGCTGGTCCTTCAAGGGCTACGGGCCGAGCTATTGCGAGTTCAACGACGGCCGCCTGACCGGCGGCTTCGCTCTGGGTGGCCAGGGCAAGGCGGCAGGCGGACCGCTGGTGATCCTTTATGCCGACAAGCTCGACGAGACCCAGCGCCATGTCGAGGAGGCCGGCGGAAAGATCGTCAAGCCCGCCTATTCCTTCCCGGGCGGCCGCCGCTTCCATTTCTCCGATCCGGACGGCTACGAGCTGGCCGTGTGGTCGGACAAGTGAAGAAGGTGAGGGGCGCCGAGCCGAGTCCGGTGCCTCTCGAATGGTTTGGGGGCGAATGGTTTAGGCGGGCCGCGCTCGGCGCCAGGAGCGGGGATTGAACACTGACCGGGCGAGCCACCAACGATCCGATTGCGCGGCTGGTGTCCCTGCGCTGAACCCCTTGGAGATGCCTGCCGCTGCTGTTGTAACAAATTGATCTCGCATCGTATAAGGCTGGCCTGAGGACCATCGCATACCGCACGGCGCATGACGGAACCGACACGAACGACAATACGGCAAAGGCTGTATGCTTTTTTGATTGCAGGCCTGGGCGGGCTGGCCGCATCGGCAATCCCGTTTTCAATGACGCTCTACGAAGCTGCCCATCCGCCAAAGGTGCCGGTTGTGCAGGCAGGCCAGCAAATCGATGCCGGTCGCTGGTTTGTGACCTTGCGAACGGCACGTGTCGGAACCGTGCCGCCGACAGGCGTTCCCCCATCGCTGCCCGTGCAGCTTGTGATGGTGGACATGGATGTGGTGAACCGTTCCGCCACCCCCAACAACGTGCTCCATCGCGTCGTCACGCTCAGCGCGCCGGCGCAAAAGCTGCCGATGCCAACGGGTTATCTCGATCGTGACAAGTATCTGGCGGGATATTTCAATCCCAACATGCCGGAACGCCTGACCATGGCCTGGGAGTGGCCGGCCGGTGTGCCCGTGCCCGACAAGGTGACGATCACCGTCACCGGCCAGATCTACAAGCTGCGCGACAATGTCTACGGCGCAAGCGGGTGGTTCGACCGTGATCCGGTTGCGACGGTCGACCTGCCGGTGGAGAAGGCGCCATAATGCGCATGCTGCGTTCGGCGCTGGCGCTGCTGTTGGCTGCCGCCGTGCTCTACGGCATGCAGCACACGCGCCCGCTGTACAGCGACATTACATCGCCGATAGTCGCTTCGGGCGGGATGAACAAGCGTGTGGAGGCCCGCGCCTTCGCGCTTTCGCTGGACAGCGCCAGGGTGGCGCGTGTTCTCAACGTCGAGACCTTCGGCAAGTCAAAGACCTACACGAGTTCCGGCGTATGGGTTGTGGTCGAAGGCGAGGCCGAGGCGAAATTCGAGACCCTGGGGCTCACATCGGGCGAGTGGCTGAGCCGCAGCGGCATCCGTTATGTCCTGACCGACCGCTTGTGGGCGACGATCGAAATGATGCCGGGCGATGTCTACCAGCCCGGGCTGCCACGCCGGGTCCTTCTGGTGTTCGAAGTGCCGGAGGATGCCGTCGCCGACGGCACCGTCGTGGTCGCACCCACAAAATTGCTGCCGCTCGACGACGAGATCCGCATCGCCACGAACATTTCGGGCAAAGACATCGAGCCGGCGATCACCATCCGCCGCAACGAAGAAAGGCCGCCATGGACAGTTCTCCCGCAAAGGTGACGTCAACGCGCAGGCTACTGGCTGAGCATGATGGCGCTGGTGGTCGCACTGCCTGCCGCGCTGGCCGTGCAGACGTGGGGAAGCATCAAGGACTGGCGCTCCCAACATCTGCGCCAGCCGCTATCTGCGAGCCTGGGGCAGCCGGTCGATTATGCCGGCGCCAGCTGGACCGTGACACGCTTCACCAGACTGGCAGGCAGCGCGGGCAGCGCCGTCGTGCTTGCCGAATTCGAAGCTCTCGCTGCTGACCCGAAAGCGCTCGGCTCGGTACCTTGCGAGGTGCGGCTTTCCGATGGCAGCAGTCGCGAATGGCGGCCAACCCTGTTTGCCGATCCGGTGGTCAGGAAACAGTATCCGGAGGCCGAGCAACGGTCCCTGTGCGGCGGCATGGCATTCGCGACGACGGAGCCCGGCAAACCGGCACGGATGGCTGCCAGCTTTTCGATCCCACCTGCGGCGAGCAGCCTCACGCTATCGATTGCCCTCTACTCGGCGTTGCCGAATTATCTCAGCGTCAGCGAGCCGCGGTCCTGACTCCATTCGCTGCGCCAGCCATGGCGACCGCGGTCTCGAGCACGGCTGCAAGCAGCGCGACCCGGACCGGGTCGAGCAGGATTCCTCCGTCGAGGTCGCTTGGGCTGCCGATGAACAGGCTGGTAGCATCGGCGAAGATCTGCCAGGTCCCGAGATCGTGCGCTCCGATCAGCCTCGTCAGGCCATACCATGTCCAGGCGCCGGCCCAGGAGATGGCCTGATAGGCGATGACGAAGGTGACAAGCGTGGCCAGGCCGGCACTGAGCGTCAGCTTGACGCAAGTCCAGACCGGCGAATAGCGGCTGCGGTAACCGCCAACGAAGTGAGACGCGAAATCCTTCAGCCACTTCTGCCAGGAGGTCGCTCGGGATGGCGCAGGACCGGGAGCGGCCGGCGCGGAAAGCTCATAGCCGTTGATGATCGCCGCCATCACCAGCCAGACAATCGGCAGCAACGCGAAAAAGAATAGATTCTGAAGCTGCTCGCCGAAGGGAAGCGGCCGGAATTCCACGGGAACGAACTGGCCGGCTGCGGCCGCCTGACTTACCGGCGCAAGCAAATCGAGGCCGAGTTGTTGCAGAGCGGCGCCTGCGCCAAGCCAGCGGATGAACTGGTCCTTCCATACGCCGAGCGCATAGAGGCCGATGAAGACCCAGGTTGCGTCCGTCGCTACGATCAGCAGCCGCCAGTAGGGATGAGACGCCCGCGCATCCAGTCGCTTGGCGGCAAAACGCACCAGCCAGCAGATGACGATCGACAGTGCCACGCCACTTGACTGAAGAATGGCGAAGATGTCGACGCTCTTGCCGAAATCGGCCTGGGCGAGCGCCATGCGCGAATATTCGCGAACCGTATCGCCAAGAAAACCCCAGGCGGCATAATAGGCGAAGAACGGCAGGATCGCAGCGGCGGTAATCGCCAGGACCGGCTCGCGCTTTGTTTCGTCCACTGCCTTTTTGGCTTTTTGCCTCAGTGCCGCCACCGCCGGCATATGCGGCCGGAGCACCACGAACATCATGACCAGCACCGTAAGCTTGGCGAGGACCACCAGCGACAGCATGACCATTCCGCCTAGCGGGAATTGGAGGCCGATCGTCACGGCGCCCTGAAGCAGCAGACCACGAGCGATCATACCCAGGCAGCCGACAAGCAATAGCTGCGGCCAGCACTGGACAAGCAATCTCGCGGTTAAGGCAAGCGGCCGATATATGTCCTCAATTGCCGTGGTCATCGCGTCGGTTTCGTAGTCCGATCCTGGACTTCAACAGTTTGTTTCACCAAACGGTCCGCCTTCAGACCGTTGCGATCAAATCAAACCACCTGGGGTTGAATACGATCGGAGGGTCTCGCAAGTTTACCTGATCCGCCTTGCAGGCGATGGCAGCTGCGGTTCAACCATGGCATTCGGCGTCCGTCAAATCCGTTTCACAGCGCAGCCATGCTCGGCCAAGTTGTTTCCGGGCGATCGGGGATCCCCGTCATCGTCCAAATCAATTCATCAATTCGCCAAAACCCTTTGGAATCACGTAGAAGTCGAACCTGGCTCTTAACTGCGTTGAGTTATTGCCATGCCCCGTGCGCAGTCAATAGCTTGTGCTTTTCGAAGATCGCCAGTTTCTGCGGATAAGTGATCCGCACCTTGGCGTTGCACCCGTCGCATCTGAAGTGGGCGATCGTTTTCAGCGCAGAGCCCTTCCTTACCGCCGGATGCGAGCAAGCCGGACAAGCGAATGTGAGGGCAACATCAGACAGGTCTTCGGCCAAACCCATTTCCATCTCCTTCGCAAGCGCTGTGGCTACACTCTGGCGAGACTCAAAAGGCAATTACGATGCCAATCCGGCTGTGCCAAAGCGGGACTGGAACGATTCGTCAGGGAAAGCCGCCAAGCTAGCGCGCCTGTTCTGCGCCCTTTGAACGACGAAGCGACCTGACCTCCTCCAGCAGTTCGCGCTCACTGGTCGTAATGTTTCGGAAGATTGCGACAATCATCACCGCCAAGGCTTCGGCATCCCGGCTCAAAGGGTCGATGTGTTCATCTGCGCAAACCTGATCGTACACGCGTTCACAAATAGCCAGATCGTGAGGGCTGAGGCGGGTGCGATTGAAACGCCGGTGCGGCATTGCGAACCTTCGAGGCTCGCTGCCCGTGCAAAAGAAGCGGGCCTTTGCACAAACGCGAACCGTCGAGTGGTTGTTCCCGGCTGCAAGCTTCTGTTGCACCGACCACCGGCAGGATCCGCATCTCGCCTCCACGCAATTACGCCAACGTGCGTCGTGGGATGGCGTATAAATCCGTCTGTGGTCGTCATTTGACGACTGTTCAAAGCGGTATCCGTTGAGCATTCTCAGCGCCAAGCGCGGGGGCGGAGATGTTTTTCAAACAGAATCCACAGAATTCAATGGATCATCTAACAGACGATCCCATTATCCGCTGCGATATCGCAGATCGGATATTAAAGGCCGCCGAGAGCGATGGGAATCTGCCGATTGCGTGGCGCGTGAACAGATCGCCGCAAGTTGCAGAAAAAACCCGTCAAACCCGCGCGTCTCCTGGTCCAATGCATGTTGCCCAAAAGCATGCCCTCGGGGCCGGACACGAGGGTGCGCAGCCGAGCGGCCGGCGCCGCTTGGGGGGCGTGGGGTAAGAACGCTCGACGGCGCCGGCCAGGCGGATTGGGGGTCCGCCGCCGTTGGATAGTACCGATTTTGGCAAATCAAGTAATTCCGTTATCGCGGAATGTCACGAGCCGGTCGACAACGCTCAGTCCTTTGCATCGTCATCGTCTTGCACAGAGCCATCGTTTTCATCTGCCGGGCCTTCAAACCCGGCCAGCTGCCGGTCGGCCACTTCTTTGGCGAGGCCTACCAAGGCGTCGACCTCTTGCATCTGGTCCACATGACCGGCATTGGCGACGTGTTTGCGGATCCTCTTCAGTTGGTCGGAGGTTCGTCGCAACGTTTGCGCGATTGACAGCTTCTTGGCCACGCCTGCATCTCCTGCATCCCAACCAACCATCCAGACGAGCAAGCGTTCCGGCGGGAAGGCTTTTGCGGCAAAAAAGTCGATACTCCATCGACCGGCTCGATACAGCCCTCGCAACTGCGACAGGCGGTCGTGGCATCAAAGGTGCGCCGCAATGGGTCAACATGTCTGGCACCGCAATTGCATGGGCATTGATGGGGGGCGAGTGGGGGGCCCCGCCGCTTCGCAAATGGAGCGGCGGGGCTTTTTTGCGTTCTTCATTGGCAAGTGCTCAATGATGCAGCAACTCGCCAAAGATGATGCCTCTGGTGTGCTTGTTGGTTCTAATCCTGGAAGTCCGCGCCTTCCATTGAGCAAGTTCGAGTGGCCCGGCAGCTCTACTGGGGGACTGTCAGCAGGCCGCCGGGCCAAGACCAGCGGGCTTAAGAGGAGGCGCTGTGCTGGCTGAGCAAAATCTGCGCTCAAGACAACGCAATAGCATCATTCGAACGAACACTTCCGTCCATCCAGATCTCGTTGTTTTTGATGCCGGCTTCGACGCAGGGCAGGTGAGGGGCGGGCGCCGCTGACCTCTTAGTCGTCTGCGACGCCAAGGCCCGCTTTCCTTAGCGAGCCGAGGAACAACTCGACATCTTGCGGACGGGCCAACCGCGCCGAAACCACCTGGCGCATGTTCTTCACCAAATCAGGTTGATTTTGGTTCAGCCATGCGGCCTCGCGATCAGCCGCGATTTTGTAGCCTCCCTCACCGAAAACGGCAGCGGCAAGCAAATGATAGATCGGATTCGACGGAAATGGCGATTTGTTGATCCACATAGCTGCCTGAGGATAATCCCCGCTGAAATACGAGCAAAGGGCCAGATCCACGTCATAGTAGCCTGGCCCTGGGTTCTTCTGACGCGCCTCCGCTATCAACTGGCATCCGTCATGCCAATTTCCAGAAACCGCCAGGCGCTCTCCATATTCGCCCATAAACTCGGTGTCGTTCGGGTTGATTGTCAAAGTCTGCTTGCCCACTTTCAATGCGGCATCGATCTCCTTGTGGAAATAGAGCGCAACCATTTCCGCCTGGCGTCCCCGGATGTTGACAGGATCAAGCCCCACAGATCGCCTTGCCGCCGCCAAGGCGCGATCGAGCGCAGCGGCGGACTCAGCGGGGTTGGCTGAAAACTCGAATCGGTAGTCATCTATGTAGATCAGCGAGAGAAGACCCCAAGCGGTGGCGTAGGTCGGAAAGCGGTCCACCGCCTTCTCAAGGCACGCGCGTACCGATGACCGGCTTTCTGCATCGACACCGACCCGATATGCGTAAAAAGAAAGCGTGCAAGAGTAGGCGGCCCAATCGTCGGGCGGATTGACGACGTGGAGATTGGCGTCTGCCTGGAAGATGACGCCATATGCCTGGGCCAGGCTCGATGACACATTACGCGCGATGTCCGTCTGGACTTCCACAAGCTGCGCCACTTTCAGCCCGCCATCATAACTTTCTGCCCACAGAACCGAGTTGTCCGCCCGGTTGAGCAGCCGGACCCGAAGCCGGAAGGCATCGGTCGACAGGTTCACGCTTCCGGCCAGGACAAATCGTGCCGGCGAGATCGATGGATCCTCCCCCTTTGCGGCCGACTCCACGACCACGATATCCTTGAATTTGGAAAGCTGGCTGACGACTTCCTGCCTCAATCCACTCGCGATGGCCTTGGAGGCTTCCGTTCCTGAAAGGTCGTCAAACGTCTCGACCAGCAGTCGCGGGATCTCAGGCGAAGTCGGGCGAACGTCGCTCCTCGCCAATCCCAATGCCAGAACAGCCAGTGCCGCGATGATTGCCGCAAGAGCCACCGTCAGCCATGATGCCTTCATCCATCGAGCAGGGGGCGGGACTTTTTCTGCTCGGTTGACCGGCAAGGCCGGCTCAATGGTCTCGAGGGGCGATCGCACCGAGAACGTTGGAACGTAACCGCCTTTCGGGATCGTGATGAGAATAGGATCGTCGTGTCCGGCAGTCAGGTAGTATCGTTCGAGCCCGCGCCGGAGGTGGCCAGCCTCGATGCGGACAATCGGATCCGTCTGCGGGTCGAAGGACATGTCACGGCCGAACACTTCGACTGCGATCGAATAGGCCTTGATCCGATCACCGCGACCCGCCAGCGTCTCCTCCACCACATGGCTGAGGAAGCGGCGCTCGCGACCGGTTGCATCGAAGTCCGCGCTGTTGAGTATCCGGGCAAGCTGGGCACGACAATCCTCTGGGGCGAGCCCATGCTCCCTCCCTATGGCTGGTTCGGCCCGGATCACCTTGGTTCCCTCACCTGACGTTCTGGGGGTGACCACTCCCAGTTATATTTCATTTTTCGCCGGCTACCCTCGCTGCGTAATTTATAACCGCGAGCCTGTTCTTGCAATACTCCCAGTAGTCTGAACAGATAACGCTGGGACGACGGCGACGGTTCTCGCAATGCGCCGGCGGATGACGACGGATCAAAGAGTTGGGCGGCCTCGCCGGCAGCGCAATTTGAATTTGCGATTTTATAGGGCTTGGCGCCGATCGAACTCGCTACGGGATGTTCAGAAATTACCCTGTTGCCCACGTAACTTACATTCCGCAGCCGCCTCCATGCGATAGGTTACGGTGGTCCAGGGAAACACGAATCTGCGTCATGAGGATGGACGACGAACCGGCTGATAAAAAAAGAGCGGTCTCGGCGGCGGTGCGTCGGTTCCCGCAATTTGAGTTGTCGATCCATCGGCTGGTGGACCGAAGTGAGGGCTTTCAGGATATGTGCGAGGAACTTGCTGAAGCGGAACTCGCACTCTCAAGGATCGACAAGGTCCCGCCGGCATCCCGCGAGTCCAGACGAGCCGAATGGCAGGAACTGGTTGATCGGTTGGTTGGGGAGGTCGGAGCCGTGCTGCGCGCGGATGCCGCCCGGAAACCGCACGTCATTCCTTGGCCGCCACGCCAGAACTGAGCCGAGGCTGGCTTGGAATGGCAATCGACCTGCGTGCGGTGTTGGGCGGTAAGCCCCGACAGCTTCGGTTTCCGCACGGGAATCAGCCTGCTGTTCCCGAAGTAGGCCCGGCACTGTCCGTCCGTGACAGCAATAAATGAACCCCTGTCGACATGAAAGACGATCGGAAACCGATATCCATTAGCTGAGCGGCGCGAATAGAGATATGTTGTCACTGCGGGCAAGACGATCGCGTCGGACATGAAGTAAAGGACGGAACTAGTGGGGACTTCGATATGGGAATCTTTCGAACTCTCGTGTTGGCTTCGGCAGCGCTGTTTGCGGTGCCGGCGATCGCTGCGGACGCTGCGACGCAACTTCCTGAAGCCCCGCCCGTGCCTGCTGAAGCCGTGCCGGCCTGGACCTTCACCGCAGAACCCTATTTCTGGATGGCTGGAATGAAGGGCAGGGTCGGCGTCAGGGGCCTGTCGCCGGTAGACATCGACGTCGATTTCGGCCAGATTTTCGACCACATCGATTGGTCTCCTCCGCCGGTCATGCTTGCCGGCGAGGCGCGCAATGGCCGCTACGCACTGTTCACCGACTTCATATACCTGGGACTCGAGGCCGATGGCACGTCGCCCGGCCCATTGGCTCTTTTTTCGGCCGAAGCGAACATGAATACGGTGGTGTGGACCTTCGGCGGCTCCTATCGGGTCGTCGACAATGCCACCGCGACCTTGGACGTTCTGGCCGGCGGACGGCTTTGGTACCTCGATGCGGATCTGACCGTTACTGGCCCTCTCGCCGTAAGAGAGGCCAGCGGCAGCAAGACTTGGGTCGACCCCATTATTGGCGTGGCCGGCGATGTTGCTCTCGGCAACGGTTTCGTGCTCCATGGCGAGGCGGATGTCGGTGGCTTCGGCCTTGGCGCCGACATCGATTGGCAAGTGCAGGGCACGCTTCAATACCGGTACAGTGATTGGGTCACGCTGGAAGCGGGCTATCGCTACCTTGCCGTAGACTACGACGACGACCGATTTGTGTTTGACATAGCAATGCAGGGTCCAATCATTGGCGCCAGATTTCGGTTCTGATCGGATCTGAGCCTGGGATGACTTCGAAACGGGAGAAGAGTTTGGGAAACTGTTTCGTGAGCCTGTCCAAAGTCAGGCGTATCAGCGACGTCTTGTTGGCGTCGGCGTTGGCTGGCCTGCTGTTGGGGTGCGCGTCCCGTCCGACGAATGTGCTGCTGCCCGTGGCCGATACCTCGCCTTCCTCCAGCAAGGTGGAGATGCTGGTCACAACGACACGCAGTCGTTCCTCCAATCCGGCACAAATGTTTACGGGCGAGCGCGGACTGGCTCCCTCGTTCGCGGAGATTACGGTGTCGATCCCTCCGGCATCGGTCCGCAAGGTTGGAGAGGTCGCATGGCCCAAGAAGCTGCCGTCAAACCCGGCGACCGATTTCGCCGTCGTGCAGGCCCAGGAATTGACGCTCGAGACAGCGAAGGCGTGGCTTAGCGCCTCTGTCAGGAAGAGCCCGGATCACAGTGCCCTCGTCTTTATTCACGGATTCAACAATCGCTTTGAAGACGCGGTCTATCGCTTTGCGCAGATCGCAAAGGACACGGACACGCAGAGCGTCCCGATCCTGGTCACCTGGCCCTCCCGAGGCAGTGCGCTGGCGTATGGCTACGATCGTGAAAGCACCAACTACACGCGAAATGCGCTTGAACTGCTGTTCCAATACCTTGCACGCGATCCCCAGATAAAGGAAGTTTCGATCCTCGCCCATTCGATGGGCAACTGGCTTGCGCTGGAAGGCTTGCGCCAGATGGCCATCCGCAATGGCGGCCTTCCGAAAAAGTTCAAGAACGTCATGCTGGCAGCGCCAGACGTCGACGTCGATGTGTTTCGCACACAGATTGCCGACATGGGCAAACAGCACCCGCAGTTCACCCTCTTTGTCTCGCAGGACGATCGCGCGCTCAAAGTTTCGCGACGGGTCTGGGGCGATATCCCCCGGCTCGGATCGATTGATCCGGAACAAGCTCCATACAAGGAAGATCTCGCCAGCAACAACATAACCGTCATCGATCTGACGAAAGTCAAATCCGGAGATCCTTTGCATCACGGCAAGTTCGCCTCGTCACCGCAGGTCGTGCAACTGATTGGGGCGCGTATGGCCGGCGGCCAGACGTTGACCGACAACAGGATAGGCCTCGGCGACACGATCATTCACGCAACGACCGGTGTGGCGGCAGCGGCGGGCAGCGCGGCAGGGTTGGTGATTGCCGCACCCGTTGCAGCCGTCGATCAAAACAGCAGAGAAAATTTGGGCAATCACATCGGCGCCTTGACGGGTTCCCAAACCAGCCAGAAATCGGGTGGTGGCAAGAAATGCGTTGGCTCCGCCACAAAAGATTGCAAGAAATAGCCCCTCGGTTGGCCTGCGCGGAGTAATTTCGAGGTTCGTCTCCGGCCCTAAGTGGCTCGGCAAAACTGTGCTACGAACCGCTCGAAGTGCACAGTGTCACTGATCGTATCGAAATCTTCTCCACGGTCCCTTTGGTGCCGGATGTTTTGATGAATTCGCCGGAGCGAGAGCATCGTCGTGCGACGTAACCGGCTCGCAATCGATGCTCACCGTAATTTTGGCACGACTCCTCACACGCTCAGCAGCGGCTTTGTTGTTGCCCTGTTACGTGCTTGCCCACGTAAATTACATTCCGCCCCGGATCTTTGGGGCCTACCATCCATGCAGGAGCGAAAGAAGTAGTCTTCGAAGTATCACATTCGAATGGCTCTGATGCGAGATGCTGTCGTCTTGGACCGAACCATGGATGCGACAGCGGGGGCGCAGGAAAGCGTATGATATTGCTCAGGGAGCCTCTGCTGCATTTTGCTGTCGTCGGTGCGATCCTGTTTGGCGGCTATTCCTGGCTGAACGACAGGCGCATCGAAGCCACAGCCGCCGAGCCGATCCGGATCGGTGAAGGCGATGTGCGCTGGCTCGAGCAGACTTGGTCGAGCCAATGGCTGCGTGAGCCAACCGCCGATGAGCTCAAGGGTCTTGTCGACGATCTGCTGAATGAGAAAGTGATGGCGCGCGAGGCGCGGGAGATTGGCCTCGATAAGGACGACACCATCATCCGCCGCCGCCTGGCGCAAAAGCTGAAATTCCTTGTCGAGGACACGGCCAAGCTTGCCGAGCCGACCGAAGCGGAATTGCGGCAGTTCCATGCCGCCAACCCTGCACACTTCGAGACGCCTGGAAAACTCTCGTTCCGACAGGTCTACTTCAACCCGAAGCATCGCAAGGATGCCGCGGCGGACGCGGCCGCCGCGCTGGGTGTGCTGTCAGCGAATACAGAGGACGGTTCGACCGCGGGCGACCGGCTGCTGTTCGGCGACAGCTTCGCCGATACCGACGAGTTGGCGCTGTCCGGAATGTTCGGTGCCGATTTTGCGCGCGCCGTGTTTGCACTCGAAGCCGGCGGATGGCAGGGACCGATGAAATCCGGCTATGGCTTTCATCTGGTGCTCGTCACGCAGCATACGGCGACGGCGCTGAAGCCCTTCGAGACGGTCAGGGATGCGGTCCTTTCTGAGTGGCGCTCTGCGAAGCAGACCGGGTTCAGCCGCGATTATCTGATCGCGCTGCGCAACAAGTATGGCGTCGAGCTGGACGACACCACGAAAGCGGTATTGGGGCCCGAGCCCGCACCGAAAGTGGCCACTCAATGAACCCGCTGGCCAAATGGTCTGCACTCGTCCGAGGTGCCCGCGCCGCGACGGAGTGCGTTCGGCTGGTCGTGCTGACAGCGGCCATCGCCATGCTGTTCTCGGAGGTTGCCTCGGCGCACGAGGTGCGCCCAGCCTACCTCAGCGTTCAGGAAGAAGCGCCGAACGCGTTCAGCGTGCTGTTCAAGACACCGATGCAGGGTGACGCGCGTCTGGCGCTGTCGGCAGCATTCTCGGGCAAGGTCGAGAACCTCACGCCGGTCGTCTCGCGCCCGACCGGCGACGCAATGGTGCAGACCTGGCAGATGCGCGCGGTCGAGCCGTTGGAAGGCCAGGTAGTATCGATTGACGGCCTGCAAAACACGATGACCGATGCGCTCGTGCGCATCGAGTTCGCCAGCGGCGACGTGTGGATCGAGCGGCTGACGCCCGGCGACCCGGAAGCGATGATCCCTGCAACTCCAAGCCGCTGGTTTACGGCCGCCACTTATTTCAAACTTGGCGTCGAGCACATCCTGTCAGGCTTCGATCATCTGCTTTTCGTGCTTGCCCTGCTCATCATCACCGAGGGCTCGTGGCGGCTCGTCAAGACGGTCACCGCCTTTACCGTTGCGCACAGCATCACGCTGGCGCTGGCGACGCTCGGCTTTGTTAACGTACCCTCGCCGCCGGTCGAGGCGGTGATTGCGTTGTCGATCGCGTTCGTCGCAGTCGAGATCGTCCACGTACGGCAGGGGCGCAGAAGTTTAGCCGCTCGAGCACCCTGGCTGGTAGCATTTGCATTCGGGCTTCTCCATGGCTTCGGTTTTGCCGGCGCCCTTAGCGAGATTGGACTGCCGGCGGGACAGATTCCCGTTGCGCTACTGTTCTTCAACCTCGGAGTGGAAGTCGGACAGCTTCTTTTTGTCGGAGCCGTACTTGCGCTGGTCGCACTGATCCGGGTCCGCAGGCGATCGCTGCCGGCCTGGCTGGATCTCGTGCCGCCATACGCTATCGGCACGATTGCAATGTTCTGGGTGATCGAACGTGTGGCGACCTTTTGAGATTGTCGGGAAGGGCGGCATATGAACACCTCGCGCAGGGATCGGCGAACCGGGCTGACAAGCGCAGCACTGGCATCGCTGATGTGCATGATTGCCGCGGCGTTCCTACTGACCGCGACGCCGGCACATGCCTGTGTGCTCTGTATGCCCTATCCCAAGGTGACGAATGCCGACCAGGTCGTCGGGAGCGGCACGGCGGTCTTCGCGCGCGAGAATCCGACAAGGCCTTTCTCCTACGCAGTGCTGGAAACATTCAAGGGACGTTACGACGGCAGCGCCATCCCTCTGTTCCTCGATTCGACGACGGCGCGCGCCCTCCAGCTGCATCCGGCTCTCCAGGTTATTCTTGTCCAGAACGGTCCCGGCGGGGCCTGGAGGGCGCTTGGCATGGCGGGGCGCGAGTATCAAAGTGTAATGCGCCAGGTGGCTCAGTGGGACAAGAGCTCGAAGACGCTGGCCGAACGCGCGGTGTTCTTCGCCACTTACCTCCGGCACGAAGATCGCAGGCTCGCCGAACTGGCCTTCCTCGAGGTCGCGCGCGCGCCTTACGCAACGCTGCGCGATCTCAAGACAAGCGTTGCGCGTGACGACATCTATCGAATCGTCAACGACTTGTTTCATGTCGAATGGCGTGGGCTCTACATCCTCATGCTGGGCATGTCGGACCGCCCGGACGACATCGCCTTCGTTCGCGGAAAACTGAAGACCGCGGCGGAGTATGGGCTGACGATCAGCCTCGGTGCCTATGCCACTGCGCTTATTGAAATGACGGGCGCGGACGGGGTGACGCAGCTTGCGGAAGAATACTTCGTCGAGCCGGGCCGAAGTCATGCAGAGCTGCTCGAAATCGTGAGAGCATTGTCGGTGCAGGGGACAGGCGGGGCAGTCGAACTGCGATCCGCGATCATCGAAGCTTACGGTCGGCTGCTCGCGCATCACCCCGAGCTTGCCGGGAATGTCGCAAATGACCTGTCCGATTGGAAAGTGGTTCGTTTCGTCCCCCGGCTGCGTGAAATCCTGAATGCGGGCGTTGGCCTGGACGAAGCATCGCATTTCGCGATCGCTATGTACCTTTCAAGCGCTGATGAAGGCGCGAGTTCCAAGGCCGTGTTCACGCGGTCCGGTGGTCTCCGATGACCAGTTTTCCAGGGGATGATTGGCTTGGGCATGCACCACAGTTGGAGGAGGACTATGATGAGAACGTTCGGACTTTTGCAGTTTGTTTCGGTCGCCGCTCTTGGAACAGCAAGCCTGACAGGCGCGCTGCCCGCTGCGGCGCAGGATACCCTGCTGGATTCCGGTTCCTTGGACAAGGGAACCGCCGACCAGCTCTATCCGGCCAAACGGCCCTATTCTCCCTGGGCCGGGCGCAACTTCCCGACGAGGCCGCTGTTCGGCGACACCCACACCCACACATCCTTCTCCTTCGATGCCGGCGCCTTCGGTGCGCGCCTTGGACCGCGCGATGCCTATCGCTTCGGCAAAGGTGAGGAGGTGATGGCATCCTCCGGGCAATTGGTGAAACTGTCGCGGCCGCTCGATTTCCTGGTCGTCACCGACCATTCCGACAATATGGGCTTCTTCAACGACCTGTTGGCCGGCAAGCCTGATATCGTGGCGGACCCCAAGGGACGACGGTGGTACGACATGATCCAGTCCGGCCAGGGCGCCGCTGCCGCGATCGAGCTCATCACTGCTTTCGGTGCAGGGGAGCTCACCGGGCCGCTGCTTTATTCGCCCGACTCCGCCCCCTATCGCTCGGCATGGCAGGAGACTATCGACGCGGCGGAGGAGGCGAACGATCCAGGCCGCTTCACGGCGGTCATTGGCTACGAGTGGACCTCCAACACGAGCGGCAACAACCTGCATCGCAACGTCATTTTCCGCGACAATGGCGATCTCGCCCGCCAGATCGTGCCTTTCACCGTGCTCGCACCGGGCAGCGACAATCCGCGCGACCTATGGAAGTGGATGGCGGCCTATGAGGAGAAAACCGGCGGCGACGTGCTCGCCATCGCCCATAATGGCAACCTTTCCAATGGCCGCATGTTCCCGATGATCGAGCCGGGCGTCGACAAGCCAATAGACCGCGAATATGCGGAGACGCGCGCCAAGTGGGAGCGTCTCTACGAGGCGACACAGATCAAGGGCGACGGCGAAACGCACCCCTTCCTGTCGCCAAATGACGAATTCGCCAACTTCGAGCGCTGGGACAAGGGCAATCTCGACCTGACCGTCGTAAAGACGCCCGATATGCTGGAGTTCGAATATGCGCGCTCGGCCCTGAAGAACGGGCTCAAGCTGGAGCAGGAACTCGGGGTGAACCCCTACAAGTTCGGCATGGTCGGCTCGACCGACGCGCATACCGGGCTTGCCGCTGTCGAGGAGGACAATTTTTTCGGCAAGACATCCAACAGCGAGCCGGGGCCGGGCCGCGCCACACACCCGTTCGTCAAGACCGAGAAGGCGACCATTATGGGCTGGGAGCAGACCGCTTCCGGCTACGCGGCGGTCTGGGCGACCGAGAACACCCGCGAGGCGATCTTCGACGCGATGGCACGCCGGGAGACTTATGCCACGACCGGATCGCGGATGCTGGTTCGCCTGTTTGGCGGCTTCGATTTCGTCGCCGCGGATGCCGATACCCGTAGTCCGGCGCTGGCCGGCTATACCAAGGGCGTGCCGATGGGCGGCGATCTCACAGCCGCGCCGGAAGGCAAGGCGCCGACCTTCCTGGTTGCAGCGCTGAAGGATCCGATCGGCGCAAACCTCGATCGCTACCAGATCGTCAAGGGATGGCTCGATGCTGCGGGCGAAGTGCAGGAAAAGGTCTATGATGTTGCGTGGTCGGGCGACCGCAAGCCGGGCGCTGACGGCAAGATGCCTTCGGTCGGGAGCACTGTCGATGTCGCCGACGCCACCTGGACCAACACGATAGGCGCGCCGGAACTGGTCGCCGTCTGGGTTGATCCCGAGTTCGATCCGGCCCAGCGGGCGTTCTATTACGGCCGCGTGCTGGAAATCCCGACGCCGCGCTGGACGGCCTACGACGCCAAATATTTCGGCGTAAAAATGCCGCCGGAAGCGACGATGGAGATGCAGGAGCGCGCGTACACCTCGCCGATCTGGTACAATCCGGCTGGCTAAAGGAAACGCCGGATTTTGCTTGGCTGGTGTTGGGGCAGGCGGATCGTGCGCCGCCTGCCAAGACAAGAAGGCTCAAACACGGCTTTGGTTCAAATGATGGCTTGGCTTCGAGAGCAGCTTTCGCGCCAGGCGACCTTGTTAATCTTGCGACATTGTCATCCGTGACCGACGCTGTGATCTCCGCGAAGGCTGACGTCATCCCGCGTCCCGCCGAACATCTTGCCTGGCCCTGGAGGCTCTCGCCGCCAGTTGTCGCGACGGCTCTCGCCCTGAATTCTTTGCTGATAGAGCGGACATTTCGGCGTGCAGAGCGCACACATTTGCGGGGATCTAACTCCACCGCGTGCCGGGCGATGGCCAGGGCACGACCGACCGCCGACGACGAGGCGGAGGCAGCCGGAAAGCGTGAATCGGACTTCGTCGATGGTGATTTGAGCCAGCAGGGCCCAGGCAGTCGCATAGTTAGGAAATCGCCCGACCATCCAAGGCAAACGCGTGCTCCAGCGCTGGCCTTGGGAACGAGGCCCACCGGTATGCCGTCCGCGATCCGGTGGACTTGGGCACGACAGTCTTTCCGCGCAGGGGATTGAACTTCCTTACTGCAGAGGCATCCGCCCGGATCACCGTACCCTCGCGTGTTGAGGTTTTCGACCGCCCGCGCCTCGTTTTTTCGTCAATTACGGGTTGGTCCACGTAATTTACATACTGCGGCTAGCACGGCACGAATGCCGAGCCTAAGTTGCTTTGAATAACGTGGCGCAATGCCAGCGAGTATCGGCCAAAAGGCAAGAAAAGCATTTTCAGCGCAGCGCGTCGGTTCCCGATCCGTCGGTTGATGGACCGGACGCTTCTGTTCCCGAAAAAATGAGAAGACCGGCCGCCCCGCGGCCTGAACCGCTGTGAAGGATGAAAAGCCATGAAACACTACCTGAAATTGGCCGGCTCTACTGCGACCGCTGCACGCACGACGAGACTGCTTTGCGCCACCGCCGCGGCGGTACTGATCGGCATGAGCACCGCTTCCGCCGAAGCGCCGAAGATGAAAATGACGACGCCGATACCGGATTCCATCGTCACGCCGGAAAGTGTGGACACCAGGATTGGCAAACTGAATTTTTTCGATGGCTTCCCGGATGACGCCACTTCGGAGAAGATCTACGACAATCTCGATTTCATGCGCGGCGTCGATGCTTTTCTCAACGCCATGCCTGGTGCATCCGTCGAAGCTATGCGGGTTGGATTTGCCAGCCAGGGAGCCGACAACAACCAGACCATCCTGGTGTTCGAAAACCTGGCCGACTCGCATTCGCTGTTCCTGACGGCCAACACCGAAAGCATCTACAATCTCATGTGGCTGGACACCAAGGCTGGCCCGCTGGTCATCGAGACACCGCCCAATATCCTGGGCATGATCGACAACCATTGGTTCCAATATGTCGGCGATGTCGGCAATGCCGGACCGGACAAGGGAAAGGGCGGAAAATACCTGCTTTTGCCGCCGGGTTACCAAGGCGAGATACCCGAAGGCTATTTCGTGTTTAAGACGTCAACCTACGGAAACCTGTTCTTCTGGCGCGGCTTCCTCGAGAACGGCAGTACCGCCACTGCTGTCGAAAACACCAGGAAATTCGCCAAGGTTTATCCTCTTTCGGAAGCTGACAACCCGCCGCCGATGAAGATCATCAATTCTTCCGGCAAGGAGTTCAACACCATCCATGCCAATGATTTTCATTTCTACGAGGAAGTGAACGACATCGTCCAATACGAGCCGGAGGAGTCCTATCACCCGGAAGTGTTGGGACAACTCGCCGCCATCGGCATCGTAAAAGGCAAACCCTTCGCGCCGGACGAGCGGATGAAAAAGATCCTCACCGAAGCCGTAGCCGTCGGCAACGCGACGGCGCGCACCATCACCTTCAAGACCCGCATGAAGGATGCCTACTACTACCCGGACAGTGCCTGGTTCACCGGTTTTGTCGGCGGCAGCTACGAGTTTCTTCTGCAGCCCGGCGTGCGCTATCTGGATGCCCGTGTCCTGTTCCACTACTATGCGACGGGCATCACGCCGGCCATGGCGATAAAGCGCGTCGGCATCGGTTCGCAGTATGCAGGCGCCACGACCGACAAGGACGGCAAGCCGTTCGATGGCGGCAAGACCTATAAGGTGCATCTGCCGCCAAACATTCCGGCAAAGAATTTCTGGTCGTTCGTCTTGTATGACAATCAGACGCGTTCCATGCTGCAGACGGACCAGCAATTCCCTAGCATCGGCAGCGACAAGAAAGACATTGTGATCAACGCGGACTCCTCGGTCGATGTCTGGTTCGGCCCGACGGCGCCGGAAGGCCATGAGGCCAACTGGATCCAGACAGTTCCCGGCAAGGGCTGGAACGTTCTTCTTCGCCTCTATGGTCCGCTGCAGCCATGGTTCGACAAGACCTGGAAGCCGGGCGAGATCGAACTCGTCCCGTGACAAGTGGATACGGTTGGCCATGGGGCGCGGATCCCATGGTCCCGCTGGCGCTCTTCTCATTCAACGTCGGCGTCGAACTTGGCCAGCTGATATTTATCGCCGTCGTGCTGGTCGCCATCCATCTAGTCCAGCGCGTTTATGAATTGCCGCGGCAGGCGGTTGTCGCCTCAGCCTATGTCATCGGGGCGATCGCAGCGTTCTGGAGCATTGACCGCTTTGATTCAATGTTCATGTAGCGGGCGTAGAGCGACCCCATGGGTACAATGAAATCCGAGCAGCGATCCGATCCGCAGGAAGGCTCTGACCCGTGGGTGGATGCTCGCCCCGCTTCATGCCTTTCTCAGAAAGGTCAGGCCGAGTTCGGATGACGTGGACAGACCGCGCAGCTCTATGGCGTGTCCCTCACCGCCTCCAAGGGGGCCTTGCTCTTTTTCAGGGTTTGGGTTGCCTGATGAGCAGCCGCCGCAGTCTCCCCGCCACCCTCGACGTGAACGGTGGGAACCGCGATCTTGATACCGTTTTCCGCGAATGCCGCCTTGATCATCATGAGTGCGCGCCGCTTGATGCCGAATTGGGTCCCGGGCTTCGTCATCAACTTCATCCTCAGAACGATCGCATAGTCCCCGAAACTGTCGATGCCCTGCATCTTGAGCGGTTCGATCGTGTCGGTCGCAAATTCAGGATCGGCTGCCAGTTCCTGGCCGATTTTCTTGATGAGCTTGCGCGCCAGATCCACGTCGGAATCGTAGGTAACGTTGATCATCATCTTGTCGAGCACCCAATCCCTGCTCATGTTCTGGACCGCCCCGAGCTCACCGAATGGGACGGTGTAGACGGGGCCGCGATGATGCCGCAGACGCACCGAACGCATGCTGAAGGATTCGACCGTGCCTTTGTAGCTGCCGCTCTGGATGTATTCACCGACCCGGAAGGCGTCGTCCATCATGTAGAAGACGCCGCTCAGCACATCTTTGACCAGGGTCTGCGAGCCGAAGCCGATGGCGACGCCGAAAATTCCGGCACCCGCAATCAGCGGGAGTATCTTCACGCCGAGCCCGGCGAGGATCGTTAGCACGGTGACCGCCGCTATGAACAAGGCAAGGGGACGCTCGTCAATGTCCCCGGGGCGGCGCATCTCCTACCCTTGGAGCAGCCGGAGGAAGCCGCGTCTCGAATAGTCGATTTCCTCCGAAAACCTGACGGCTAGTGCCATCTACCCTTATGCCGTCGTCCAGTTGCCGGGTGCGTGGCGAGGGTCGCCTGCGCGCTGGCGCTACGGCAGCTTTTGGCGCTTCCTGCCGGTTCTGATCGACGAGGCCGACGACGGCCTTCCACCCTGCGACGCTCAAGACGGCGTTGGAATTGCACCTTTCTTCTGCCCGCAGATCGGCGGACCATGGTGCTCCGCGCCACCCAAGAAATACACCCGCGCCCGGTGCCCAATTAGGCATCGGGTGGAACAGAATTGCCAATTCAATTCTGTGTTTTAAACGCCAACCTCGCGTTCCGGACCCATGAAGGCAAATGAGTGGTCACAGCGGGGGTCACTGCGTGAGGCACTTGCGGCCCATTGCCATTGCCTTGTAAGTCCCCTTCAGATCGACGACAAAGGCCCCCTTGGTTTCCGGAAACACGGTCATTTTATATCTCTTCGCCACGGCGCGCTTGAATTTCGGATCGTCTGTCAATATGTAGCCACCAGAATATCCGCCCTTGAGTTCGCCGCTCGTGCTAGTGGCGACACCCTTAAAGAGTTGGCCGTCGATAGAGACGAAGATATCTGACGTCTTCCCGTTCTGAAGGCCGATGTCCTCCTTGGTGAACACGCCAAGATACCCGACCTCCTGATTTGCGGTAACGCCCATTTGCACCGCACTTGGCCCATCTTGGCGCACGATCAAGCAATCTCCGCGGGTTTGATTGGCATAGACCGTCCAGCCCTCGATGTCGTCCCCGTATCGGACAAGCACATCGCTGGCCTTGGGAAGGGGGTTTTGATCTTGTGCGTAGGCTGCCATCGCAGACGAAAGTGCTACTGACGTTGCCGCGATGAGTGTCATGAATTTTCGCATTGATATTCCCCTTGTGTGCAGGATTGTTTCTGGCTATGGGCGCCCCCATTTCGATTGCTCAGAGGCTGCTATCCTCTTGCGGGGCGAGGCGATATTACGCGCTGTGAGTGACCTTGGCCGATCGGCTCACGTCAGGGAACGTAAATAACTGTAACCTACGGGCTAATGCTGGCCAGCGCACTGCGGACCGTTCAGTCCTCGACGCCATCGACGACGGCATGATGTCCGGTTTGACCCATTGCGGCCGTCCTGAGAGATAGCCGACATCCGGCGAACGACCATCACGCGATAGCCATTGCCCTTTGGTCGGCTTTGGCACGGCCCGAATTCCGTTCTCTCGGAATGCGTTGTGAACCGCTTTCAGTGCCGCCCGGCAGATCGCGAATTGCTTGCCCGGTTTCGCCGTGAACTTTGCCCGAATGACAAGGGTGCCGTCCTCGAGATCGGCAATACCTTTGCTCTTGAAGGGCTCCGATAGATCGGGGGCAAGCTGCGAGACGCCGTTCCAAAGGGGCGATCTTGGTTTTGAAAACACAATCGGTCCCGCCGAATTGTCCTGTCTGCCAGCCGCACTCTAGCCTCGTCTTCGTTCGCCGCGTCGAGGCGACAATCCCACGTCCTGAAATCTGAGCCACGTACACGGTTAACATCGATGCCTTTCTCAGAGAGGTCAGGCCGAGTTCGGATGACGTGGACAGGACCGCGCAGCTCTATGGCGTGTCCCTCACCGCCTCCAAGGGGGCCTTGCTCTTTTTCAGGGTTTGGTTTGCCTGATGAGCAGCGGCCGCAGTCTCCCCGCCACCCTCGACGTGAACGGTGGGAACCGCGATCTTGATACCGTTTTCCGCGAATGCCGCCTTGATCATCATGAGTGCGCGCCGCTTGATGCCGAATTGGGTCCCGGGCTTCGTCATCAACTTCATCCTCAGAACGATCGCATAGTCCCCGAAACTGTCGATGCCCTGCATCTTGAGCGGTTCGATCGTGTCGGTCGCAAATTCAGGATCGGCTGCCAGTTCCTGGCCGATTTTCTTGATGAGCTTGCGCGCCAGATCCACGTCGGAATCGTAGGTAACGTTGATCATCATCTTGTCGAGCACCCAATCCCTGCTCATGTTCTGGACCGCCCCGAGCTCACCGAATGGGACGGTGTAGACGGGGCCGCGATGATGCCGCAGACGCACCGAACGCATGCTGAAGGATTCGACCGTGCCTTTGTAGCTGCCGCTCTGGATGTATTCACCGACCCGGAAGGCGTCGTCCATCATGTAGAAGACGCCGCTCAGCACATCTTTGACCAGGGTCTGCGAGCCGAAGCCGATGGCGACGCCGAAAATTCCGGCACCCGCAATCAGCGGGAGTATCTTCACGCCGAGCCCGGCGAGGATCGTTAGCACGGTGACCGCCGCTATGAACAAGGCAAGGGCGTTGCGGAATATCGGCAACAGCGTGCGCAGCCGGCCGCTGCGGGCCAGCTGGTCGGCGCTGCTCGCATCCGCCGGCGCGAGGTTCATCCGATATTCGATCAAGGCCTTCGACAGTTGCCAGAGCAGGTCGGCGATGAGCAAAATGATGATGCCGTTGAGCAGCCCGGTTATCAGGAAGCCGCCGGTTTCGCTGCCGGCGAGGCTCGCGGCCCTGATCCGCCAGATATAGGCGAGCCACGCCACCGCCGCGGCAATGACCGCCGCCCTGGCGCCCCTGACAATGAGCACGTTGAATACGACGCCCATCGCGCCGCTGCGCTTCGACCTGCCGGCGAAGGCCTGTGCCGCGGCGCCGACCCCGCGCAAGGCTGTCGGCAGCACCAGGGCGAAAATCCCAAGCCACAGGACGCCGAGCAGGCCGGCGACCCAAGCCCCCCAGAGCACGATCAGGAACAAGGTAAGAAACGATTGCTTGACCAGAGAACCTCGCACGTCGGGCCGATGCCAGACAACGTCGATTGCGGTTGCCAGAATGCCAAGCCCGAACAGGAAGGCGGCGAGCTCTGCAGCCTCGGGAGAGAAGCCCAGGCCAGGCATGAGGCTGGCAATCGCCCAGCCGAACAACAGGAACCCGGCCACAAGGCTGACTCGCCACCGCCAGAAACGGGTCGAAGCTTCGCTTTCGAAAAGCGGAGTCGGCCTGTCCGAGGGAGCGCTCGTCGCACCGCCGAACGCAAACAGCAATCGGGCTGCCGCGCGAACGATACGGAACGCTATGAACGCAAGAAGCAGGGTCAGAATGATCCTGCGGAGCAGGGGTGGCCATCCGAGTGCCAAGAACGAACCGGCGCTGGCGAGCGCAAAAGTCAGCAGGGCGACAGTCTCGAAGAGGATCGCTTGTCCGGCGTCTTCCTGAGCAACCGCGCTCCTCGTCCTGGCGAGCGCTCGTCGCACCGCCCACTCGGCTCCGAAACCGACCGCGATCAAGACCGCCAGGATGCCCATGACCAGCCCTGGCCTGCCGGAGTTCACGTCACGCGAGACAATTTTGGCGGCGCGCGACAGTTCTTCCGGCAGGCGCGGGATCGCGGCGCCGAGCGCACCGATACGGGCACGAATACCCGCCTCCAAGCTCAAGATGTCCTCGGAAATGGACAGGCCGGGCTCGTCCGTGGCCGCTGGAATCTTTCCCTCGAGCCACGCCTTTAGTTGCGGATCGGACAAAAGCTCGAGGAACTGCTTTGCCTTTTCGGGCGGAAGGTCTGGGGAGGGCTGTTGAGCTAGCGAAGTTCCCTGCAAGAGCGCTAGCAAGAGCACGACGATAACTGGCAAGAACCCGAGCCGTAGCTTGTAATTCATGAGTGCCTCGAGTTTTGAATGCCGCAGCTGCACATATTGGCTCCTCGCCCTTTTATGGGCAACTGTTCTGGCTGCATGCTACGTCTCCGGGCAGAGTGGCTGCAAGCTAAGGGCGAAGTCAAAATCCATCAGACTCCTTGTGCCACTAAAACCGGACAACGAGTCCCAGAATCGGACCTTGCTGCGACATCGAGGAAACCGTCGTCGTTGCTGTAGTCGACGCCCAATGCCCGGTACCCGATGACCGATGAGACGCGATCGCTGAAACGATAGCCGATCGCCACGGCGACATCCAGTCAATGTCGGCTTCGCCGGCGCCGACGAGCCCCACCGGCCAGAATAGACCTCGGGCCTGACCGAATAGTTTCCGCGACGACCGGCCGTGGCATCCACCCAGGCTGCGCCGTCGCTTCACTGAAGGAGACGTCGGTGTCGACCGTCCACACCCTACTGTCGCGGAATGCCTCATTTGCGGATCGCAAATTCGGCATTTGGCAGGCGTCGCTTGCCGCCGAATATCACTGCTCCCTGCCAGGAGTTTTGCCGTTTGCTGCCATAGCGCCATCCCTTATGCGCTAGAATGCGCATAGTCTTTTTGATGGTGCCAGTATCGGTATGTAAGTTACGCAGTCGGACTGTTGCTTGGTGAAGCTGTATCCGCCGATGGCCGAGGATTGACACGCTTGTGGCAGCGGTCCTCAAAGAACCCGCAATGTCTTCCCGATCCGACCCAAGGCCATTGCGCGGTATATCGGCGCCGGGAATTGGATCTCCCTACTGCCATTTGTCCCATCGAGCTAGCCGTATCCTGGATAGCCCGCTTTCGATGCAACCGAGCGGATTCCGTCCGTAGGTTACCGTTAATTACCTTCCGCCCCGAGCGGCAATAGGCAAACCTCACGAAGGACGACTTTGTCGAAGGCATGGTTGAAGCGTCCTGCCACGAGTTTCGTCTCGTCGACAGAACGCGGAGCATGTTTTTCTCGCCAAGGAACCGAAAACCCGGCTCATTTTGGAAAAGCGGTACAATCAAAGGAGGACGTCAGATGAGTGACAAGCAGGCGAATCCAGACCGACAACCGAACCGGCGCGACATTTTGCTGACCGGAGGATCTGTGCTCGCCATTTCAGCTGTCGCATCCGGAATAGCCACGAGCGCGAAAGCTCAAGCAGCCGGTGCAAAACCCAACATCCTCGTCATTTTCGGCGATGACGTCGGTTATTGGAACCTCAGCGCCTACAACCGGGGCATGATGGGCTATCGCACGCCGAACATCGATCGGATCGCCAAAGAGGGCGCGATCTTCACCGACCACTACGCCCAGCAGTCCTGCACAGCCGGGCGCGCCGCATTCATTACCGGCCAATCCTGCTTCCGCACCGGCCTGCTGAAGGTAGGCCTGCCAGGTGCCAAGGAAGGGCTGTCGGAGAAGGACCCGACACTTGCGGAACTGCTCAAGCCGCAGGGCTATGTTACCGGGCAATTCGGCAAGAACCATCTCGGCGACCGCAACGAGCATCTGCCCACCGTTCACGGCTTCGATGAGTTTTTCGGCAATCTCTATCACCTCAATGCCGAGGACGAGCCTGAGCATCCCGACTACCCGAAGAACCCCGAGTTCAAGGCCAAGTTCGGTCCACGCGGCGTGATGAAATGCAAGGCCAGTGCAACCGACGATCCTACCGAGGATCCGCGGTTCGGGCGGGTGGGTAAACAGGAGATCGAGGACACCGGTCCGCTGACGAAGAAGCGCATGGAAACTGTAGACGAAGAGTTCCTCGGCAGCGCGCTCAACTTCATCGACCGCTCGAACGCCGACGGGAAGCCGTTCTTCTGCTGGTTCAATTCGACCCGGACCCACATCTACACGTTTCTCAAGGAGGCCTCGAAGGGCAAGACCGGCTTGGGCATCTATGCGGACGCCATGGTGGAGATGGACGGCATGGTCGGCCAGCTTCTGGGCAAGCTCGATGACCTCGGCATCGCCGACAACACCATCGTCCTTTGGACGACCGACAACGGCGCGGAGGTTTTCTCGTGGCCGGACGGCGGCACCACGCCCTTCAAAGGCGAGAAGAACACAAACTGGGAAGGTGGCTACCGCGTGCCGTGCATGATGCGCTGGCCCGGCGTCATCAAGCCCGGAACCGAAATCAATCACATAACGTCACATGAAGACTTCGTGCCGACGCTCGTCGCCGCCGCAGGCGAACCGGACGTGACGGCCAAGCTGTTGAAGGGATACGAAGCCGCTGGCAAGAGCTTCAAGGTGCATCTGGATGGCTACAACCAACGCGATGTGCTGGCTGGCGAAGGCGAAGGCAAGCGCCACGAATACTTCTACTGGACCGATGACGGCAATCTCGCCGGCTTGCGTTACGAACGCTGGAAGATGGTCTTCCTCGAGCAGCGCGAGGAGGGGCTTGCCGTGTGGGAGAATCCGCTGATTCCGCTGCGGTTCCCGAAGCTCTTCGACATCAAGGGTGACCCGTTCGAACGGGCGCAGACGGACGCCGGGGAATACGCCAGATGGCGTGTCGAGCACGCCTTCGCGCTCGTGCCGGCGCAGGCTTATGTCGCCAAACACCTGCAGACCTATGTCGAGTTCCCGCCGCGGCAGAGGCCCGGCAGCTTCGCGCTCGACCAGGTCCTGGCGAAACTGCAGGAGGGTGGCAGGAACTGAGTCTTCGCTGTGAACAGGCCGCGCTCGCACTATCGGCAGGCGCGGCCTCCAAGCCAACTCGGAAGCAGATCAATGGCAGTCGCGAACAACAATCCCTCGACCGAGACCATTGCTCAGCGGGCAAAGAACGAGCTGCGCGAGTACGCGCTCCTGTCCTTGTATCTATTCGTCTGCTTTGGTGCGCTCATTCTCTACAAGGCAGCGATCCTTGGCGAGGAGGGCATCAGCTATCTGCCATCAGGCCTGGCGGCCATCAAGGCACTGATCCTGGCAAAGTTCATAATGCTCGGGCAGATGATCCGATTGGGCGACCGGCGTCGAAGCAGGATGGTCTACGTCATAGCCTACAAGGCCCTGCTATACCTGATCCTGCTTCTCGTCCTCTCGGTCATTGAGGAAGTCATCGTCGGGCTGGTTCACGGGCGAACGAGCGCTGCCTCCCTCGCTGAATTCGGAGGAGACAAGCTGCCGCAGACGCTCGCCACAAGCTTGATCATGCTGCTGATACTGATCCCCTATTTGGCGTCCAGGGAAGTCAACGTTGCGCTTGGGGAAGGCAGGCTTTGGACGCTGCTGTTCGACGAACCTCAGTCAGCCGGTTTGGCAGCTGCCGCGAGAGAGTCAGGCCCAACGAACCCGAGCGATCACCTTTCCCGGTAACGCTGTTTGATGATGGCGCTCCCGATGGGCGCTGACCTACAGGAGACATCAACCCATGACCAATCTTGCTTGCGCCGCGAAGCGCTACCTGGTGTCCATCCTCCTGTTATTGGGGGTCGCAGGCTCTGCCACTGCGCAGGGCGCCGATCAGCTGCCTTCCTGGAATGATGTCCAGGCCAAGCAAGCCATCGTCGCCTTCATCGAACGTGTAACTGCGGAAGGCGCGGCAGACTTCGTGCCCAAAGCAGAGCGTGTCGCCGTCTTCGACAATGACGGCACGCTGTGGGGCGAGCAACCGCTGTACTTCCAGCTCCTGTTCGCAATCGATCGGGTCAAGGCAATGGCGCCGCAGCATCCGGAGTGGAAGGACAAGGAACCATTCGCCTCATTGCTGAAAGGGGACATCAAGACTGCGCTTTCCGGTGGCGAGCCAGCGATCATGGACATCGTCATGACCACGCACTCAGGTATGACAACGGTGGAATTCGACCAGATCGTTCGCGAATGGATTACCACCGCCAAACACCCGAAGACTGGCCGGCTCTACACCGAGATGGTCTACCAGCCGATGCTGGAGCTGTTCGCCTATCTTCGCGCCAACGGTTTCAAGACTTTCATCGTCTCCGGCGGCGGCATCGATTTCATGCGTCCATGGACGGAGAAGGTCTATGGCATACCGCCCGAGCAGGTCGTCGGCAGCAGTGGCAAGACCAAGTTCGAGATGCGCGACGGAACGCCGGTGCTGATGCGGTTGCCGGAAATCAACTTCATTGATGACAAGGCGGGCAAGCCTGTCGGCATCCACCAGCACATCGGTCGCCGGCCAATCGCGGCGTTTGGCAATTCGGACGGCGACCTGCAGATGCTGCAATGGACATGCTCGGGACCTGGCCCGCACTTTTGCCTTTACGTGCACCACACCGACGCGGAGCGCGAATGGGCCTACGACCGCCAGTCGCACATCGGCCGTCTGGACAAGGGTCTCGACGCTGCAGCCGATTCTGGTTGGACGGTTGTCGATATGAAGAAGGATTGGAACCGGGTGTTCGCCTTCGAGAAGTAAGGAGTCGGAGCAAGACGATGCGTCAAGTTGTGGAACGCCAGGCTCAATCTACACAGGTCGAAGAGCCATTCCTGAACATGGTCTGGATTCCTGGCGGTACATTCCTCATGGGATCGGACAAGCACTATCCCGAAGAAGCCCCGGCGCATAGCGTGACAGTGGGCGGCTTCTGGATGGACGTCTGCACCGTCACCAACCGCGAGTTCGCTCGCTTCGTCGACGCAACTGGTTACGTCACCTCGGCCGAACGTCCTGTAAATCCCGACGATTATCCCGGAGCGAAGCCGGACATGCTGGCGCCATCGTCCGTGGTGTTCAGCAGGGCCAAACAGGGTGTCGATCTTCGCGATCACTACAATTGGTGGGTCTACGTGCGCGGCGCCAATTGGCGCCATCCGCGCGGGCCGGCGAGTTCGATCAAGCGGCTGGCCGACCATCCGGTCGTGCATGTGAACTTTGAGGATGCCGAAGCCTACGCATCGTGGGCGGGCAAGCAATTGCCCACCGAGGCCGAGTGGGAATTCGCGGCGCGTGGCGGGCTCGACGCGGCCGAATTTGTCTGGGGCGGTGAAATGGCGCCCGCTGGCCGACACATGGCCAATACCTGGCAAGGCGAGTTCCCATGGCAGAATCTCTGCGAGGACGGCTACGAGGGGACGTCACCCGTCGGCTCCTTTGCCGCCAACGGCTACGGCCTCTACGACATGGCTGGCAATGTCTGGCAGTGGACCACGGACTGGTACCAGGAACACGGCAAGATCGACAGCCCGTGCTGCACGGTTGACAACCCCCGCGGTGCCAAACGGGACGACAGCCTCGATCCACGGCAGCCGCAGATCAGGATACCGCGCAAGGTGATGAAAGGCGGCTCGCATCTTTGCGCGCCCAACTATTGCCGGCGCTACCGCCCGGCCGCCCGAATGGCGCAGCCGATCGACACGTCGACGTGCCATCTGGGGTTCCGCTGCATTGCACGCAGAACGTGACAAATACTGCTAAAAAGACCCGGCACGAGACCGATCTCGGCCCGGCCACCCGAGGCGATCGTAAAACATATCGACCGCTTCAATCCCGGTGACACCTGGGAAGTGGTGGCCGATTGAGGAAAACCGCGTTCCATCTGCCAACGCTAATATCAATGTATCGAGAAACGGTTTATTTTCGAGTCGATCAGTAAAACGCTGTGCTGTGGCAGAAGAGGTCTCCAATGCGATCTGACCTGAAGCGCCTTGTTCTTTATTTTGCTTGCCGCGCCATGCTCACATTCCCTGTTCGCGCTGCAGATGTCATTTCTGCCGCAGCGGGTTAGCGGGTTAATTGATGTCTTCTATGGAGGCGGCTGGATCGTTTCGACCCGCGCGCTGGGGCTTGGCGGCGAAGCTGTTTACAATCCTCGTCCTGCTCGGCGCTATCGCGGTGCTGGTGACCGGGGTGCTCGGTTACTTCCGCGCACAGAATGCTCTCGAAAAGGCAGTCTTCGACCAGCTCACGGCCGCCCGCCAGACCAAGACGCGCCAGGTTGAAACCTACTTCCGTACGATACAGGCCGATCTGCGCCTGCTCGCCACCTCCAAGATGGTGGTCGATGCGACGCGCGAGTTCCGGATTGCAGTCGACCAACTTGACCGGGCGGGCGTGCCGCCCGAACTGCAGAAGAAGGTCGGCGATTGGTACGCCGCGAACTTCATCCCCCAGATGACGCGTATCCTGGGCAGGGAACCAGCCCTGTCGGACTACCTGCCGGTCGGTGGCGCCCCCTACCATCTGCAGTATCACTACATTGTGGAAAATCCGAACCCGGCGGAACGGCGCAAGCTTCTGGACGACGCCGGCGACAGGAGCGACTACAGCAGGCTGCACGCCGTTTATCATCCATTGATGCGCGCCGCGGCTATGACCGTCGGCTTTTTCGATTTCATGATCGCCGATTCCAAATCCGGTCGCCTGATCTACACCGTCCAGAAGGAGGTCGACTTCACCACGTCCCTCCAGTTCGGTCCGTACCGCCGCTCCAACGCCGCCGCCGTCGTCGCCCGCTGCGCGGAGAGCGCCGACCGATCGGCCGTCTGTCTCGAGGATTTCGCTCCTTATGCGCCCTCTGGCGGCGCGCCGATTGCCTTCATGGGAGCACCGGTGATCGACCAAGGGATCGTCATCGGCGTGCTGATCGCGCAATTGTCGAACGAGGAGATCGACGACGTTGTCACCGGCGGTCGCCGCTGGCGGCAGGAGGGGTTCGGCGAAACGGGTGAGGCCTATCTCGTGGGGCCCGATTATCTGGTTCGCTCCGGCCCGCGGGCGTTCTACGAGAACCGGGAGACCTACTTCGCCGAACTAAAGTCCGTTGGCGCCGACGACGAGGAGCTCGACGCAATTCAGCGTTACGGGACGCCAGTGCTGCATCAGCGCATTGACACCAAGGCCACTCAGGCGGCACTGGCCGGTGTCGAGGGCACCGGCGAGATCATCGGATACCGTGGCGTCCCGACGCTCGCTTCGTGGGGGCCGCTGGCGATTCCCGGCGTCACCTGGGCCCTCGTCGCCAAGATCGACAGCGCCGAGGCCTTCGCGCCGATCGCCCGGCTCCGCCAGGATCTGCTGCTTGTAGGGGGACTGGCCCTGCTGGTGGTGGCCGCCACCGCCGCGTGGCTGTCGCGCGCGCTGCTCGGACCGATGCGCGAGCTCACTGCCGGAGTAAAACGCTTCGCTGCCGGCGACTATCGCGCCAGCGTGCCAGTGCGCACGCGCGACGAAATCGGCCAGCTGTGCGCAGCTTTCAACGGCATGGTCGAGGATCTGCGCGAAAAAAATGTCGTCATCGAGAACAAGAACCGCGAGAATGAGGAGCTGCTACTGAACGTCCTGCCGGCGCCGATCGCCAATCGGCTGCGCGGAGGCGAAGAGAGGATCGCCGACGGCTTCGCGGAGGTCACGGTGGCCTTCGCCGATCTTGTCGGGTTCACCGCTCTCACATCGGAGATGCCGCCGCAGGAGGTCGTGACGTTTCTCAACGGGCTGTTCACGCGCTTCGATGCCGCGGCCAACGATCTCGGCATCGAGAAGATCAAGACTGTGGGCGATGCCTATATGGCGGTGTGCGGTCTGCCCGTGCCGGTCGCCAACCACGCCGAGCGCATGGTGCGCATGGCCATCCGCATGGTCCACATTACCCGCGAGCACGCCATGGAGCACAACGTCCCGATGAAGCTTAGGGTTGGCGTCAACAGCGGGCCGGTGGTGGCCGGCGTCATCGGCAAGAGCAAGTACATCTACGACCTGTGGGGTGACACGGTGAATCTCGCGAGCCGCATGGAATCAGGTAGCATTCCCGACGCGGTTCAGGTGACGCGGGCCGTCTACGAGCGGCTTAAGGACCAGTTCGTTTTCGAGCCGCGCGGCGCTATAGAAGTCAAGGGCAAAGGGAAAGTAGAGGCCTGGCTCTTGAGGTTGTAGAGTCGCCTCGATCGAAGTGGAGGACATGGTCACCGGCCGCCGCTTCACTTGGCACGGCAAAATTCAGCACATCCATCTCGATCCGTTTACAAGCCTTATGCAGTGTGGCGACTTATCCCGCCGGGAGCACACGGGCGGTCTCGACCAGACGCTTGAGGCGGCTTCGAACCAGCCTTCTCGACGCTCCGCGTATTCTGCGGGACATCTCTTATCGGCGCGATATGTCGAGCATTGGATCCAGAGTAGGCACCGGCGAGATGCAGTTTTCCGCTCACCGCCAATTGTGCGGTCGCCCGCATTTGGCTGCTCGCGTTCGACGTAAATTACATAGAGTCGCTGGTGCAGCAGGGTCTATTGGCGCATCGTTTCAGCCTGCGGACAGGCGTCCTCGTTGGTGCCGGCCTTTCGGCGCAAAGGCTGCCCGGACAGAGACCGACAGGGAGGATCGAGCATGACGGGCAATGACTTGTTGAAGATCGGCGCTGCGGCGCTGGCGCTGCTGCTTGCCGGGTTTGGTTCGGCGCATCCTGTCCTTGCACAAGAACAGGTCGCGGCGGCTGACGCATCCGCCGATGCGGCGGCCTCGCCGGAGCCGTTGAGCGCCGACGAGATGGAGGTTCTGGTCGCGCGCATCGCGCTCTACCCGGACGAGCTGATCGCGGTGATCACTGCGGCTGCGCTTTATCCGCTGCAGATCGTCGAGGCGGCGCGCTTCCTCGACCGCTACGAGAAGGACAAGAGCCTGAAACCCAAGGACAGCTGGGACGGCTCAGTGGTGTCGCTGCTCAACTATCCGGACATCGTCAAGATGATGAGCGACGACCTCGAATGGACGCAGACGCTCGGCGATGCCATCGCCTACCAGCAGAAGGACGTGCTGGTTGCCATCCAGCAGCTGCGCGACGAGGCGGTTGCCAAGGGCGTCATCAAGACCGACGACAAGATCCAGGTGGTCAAGGAGAACGACAATTTCGTCATCAAGTCGGCGAGCCCCGAGGTGATCTACGTCCCGCAATATCCGCCGCAGATGTTTTATGAGCCGGATTACGTCTGGGAACCGATCCGCTATTATCCTGATCCTTACCCCTATTATTGGTATCCGGGAGCGACCTTTTTCGCCGGGGCGGTGACGGGCGCCATCTGGGCCGCCGCCGTCGACTGGGACGACTGGGGCGTGTGGGGCGGCCGCTGGAACGGCAACGACATCGACATCGACTGCAACAACTGCTTCAACAACCGCGACTTCAACGGCAATATCAACATCAACGACGTCGACTGGAAGAATGTCGATCGCAGCAAAATCAAGATCGACCGCGATCAGTTGAACAAGTTCGACCAGAACAACATCAAGAACAGGATCGAGAAGAATGGCGACAACGCCATCCGCGACCGCGCCCGCGACATCAAGAAGAACGACAGCCTCGCCACCAGGGCGCCGGGCAAGACGGCGGGAACGAGAGACGTGCGCAAGAGCACGCTCGACGGGCTGAAGGCCAAGCCCGCCAACGTGACCCGCCCCGCCAAGCCCGCCAACATCCAGAAACCTGCGGCCAGGCCTACCGCCAACCGCCCGGCGGCGAAGCCGGCCAAGGTGAACCGTCCGGCTGGCAAGCCAAAACCTGCGGCAAGGGTCGACAACCGGCCGAAGAAACCGTCGGGGCTTGGCAACGTCGATCGCGGCAAGGCGACCAAGGCCAGCTCCAACCGTGGCCACAAGTCGATGGGCGGCGGCCAGCGCGGCGGTGGCGGCCACAAGCAGATCAAGCGCGGCGGCGGCGGACGCGGGCGTTAACGGAACGGGAGGACAGGATTATGACACAGATGTTCAGCACCACCCGTCACACGGGAGTTTTGCATACGATCCTTCTCCGCTCTGTCTGCGCGGTGGCGCTTGCAGTGGGCATCGCCGTCTCGCAGCCAGCCACTGCACAGGATGCGCCGGATGCGCCGGAGATCACCGCCTTTGCGGCCGCCGCCGAGCCGCCTGTCTTCGATACGCCCGAGGCAGCGGTCGAAGCATTCAAGCAGGCGCTCAACGACGCCGGCAACGGTGCGGTTGCGGCCCTACTCGGCCTCGATGCGGAAAAGCTGAAGGCCGACGAGAACGCGGACGAGACGCTGGCGGCGATCAAGGAGGGTGTGGCCAAGCAGCTTGTCCTCGATGGCGAGGGCGACCGCCGCACGCCGCAGATCGGCGACAAGCTGTGGCCGCTGCCTTTTCCGATCGTCAAGGGCGAGGACGGCAAGTGGGCTTTCGACACCTATGCCGGGCTCGAAGAGATCGTAAACCGGTATGTCGGCGAGAACGAGCTCACCGCGATCGAGACGATGCGCGCCTATGTCGATGCGCAGGAGGACTATGCGGCTCAGGACCGCGACGAGGACGGCGTGGAGGAGTACGCGCAGAAGCTTATCAGTACTGAAGGCATGACCGACGGGCTCTACTGGCCGACCGACGACATCAACGGTGAGAGTCCGGCCGGCGGCAATATCGATCAGGCCGAACTTCAGGACGCGGCCAAGGGCGAAGGCTATTTCGGCTACAAATACAACATCCTGACCGGCCAGGGCGATCATATCGCTGGCGGCGCCTACGACTACGTGATCAACGGCAACATGATCGCCGGTTTCGGCCTCATCGCCTGGCCGGCCAAATATGGCGAGACAGGCGCAAAAACCTTCGCCGTCAACCAGCACGGCGTCGTCTACGAGGCCGATCTCGGGCCAACCACCGAGCAGATCGTCAAATACATCGACCGCTTCAATCCGGACGATACGTGGCAGGTCGTGGGCGATTGAGAGAAATGGATCAAAAGCCGGGTTATTTCGAGTCGATCGGCACCAGGTCCTGCTGGTTTCTGACGCTTATCGTCAGCGTGATCACTTTGGTACCGGCCGGACCACAGTGCTTCAGGGCATAGTACACTTGGTCATCTTCGCAGTGTTCTTGTTTTTCGCTGCCGTGCCGTGAGGCCTCACCCCCTTCAACGCCCGGGATGGTCGTGAACGGCATACGTCCAGGCGCTTGGCCTTCGCCAGCCGCGCCCCTTCACCGCCGTCGCAAAAATTCCAGCTTCAGCCGGTTGATCTGCTCCGCGGTCCATCCCCGAACGTCAGTCACTTCGATCCAGGCATCGATGTAATGCTCCGGCGCATATACATGGCCGTACCCCATCGGGGCCGTTGTGGCCATCGCCATGTCGACGGTGAGCTGGAGAAGCGTCACGACCGGATACCATTTGAGCTCGGGAGACACGTCGGAACCGCGCGGTCCCGCCAACCATTCCGGCTGTCGGTACAGGGACCGGTAGTCGAAGAACGTCACCGGGTCGCTCGCATATTGAAGATAGACGATCCGCATCGGTCCCCAATGTGCGTCCGGGATCGCCAGGCCGTTCTCCTGGCTCGTGAACCGCACATACGACCCGTCCCTGAAGCGTGGCAGCCAGGCTGGCGATCCTCGCTCGCGGTCGCCGGTGACGGAACGCCAGATCCTGCTCGGAAATGGCGGGCCGCTCCAAAGTGCCCCCTGATACGGGTCGCCGATCACTTCGAACAACTCGGCGGATTGCTCGGAGCTCAAGGCGCCAAGGCTCAGCCCATGCAAATAGAGCCTGGGGCGCCTTTCCTTGGGAAGCGTGGTCCAATACGCGTAGACTTCCGCAAACAGGGCGCGAGCTCCCTCGGCGCCATAGCCGGGCTCGACCAGGAGAGACAGCCAGCTTGTGAGATACGAATACTGCATGGCGACGCTCGCGACGTCGCCGCCGTGGAGATATTCGACGGTGTCCATTGCAGCAGGGTCTATCCAACCGGTGCCTGTCGGCATCACCACGATCAGCACCGAGCGATCGAATCCGCCGACGCGCTTGAGCTCCTCGAGGGCGAGCTTTGCGCGCTCCTCGGCTGTCTCCGCAGACCGCAATCCGACATAGACGCGGATCGGCTCACGCGCATCCATCCCCAGGAACGAGCCTAAATCCTTGCTCGTCGGCCCGGTCGCGATGAACTCCCGTCCCGCCCTTCCTAGTTCGTCCCACTCGATCAGCGAGGTATCGCTTCCGGTCTTGCTGGGGTCGGCAGGCTGTTGGGTCTCGGGCTCGATCAGTTCATCGAATGCCTGGAAGGACGAATCCGCGGCATGGAGCGCAACCCTGAAGAAAACGCCGTTGACCACTGTCCAGAATAACGCAGCCGCAGCGGCAATGCCGATCACGTATGACACGCGTTTCGGCACCATCCGGCCAAGCATTCGCGAGATGAACAGGAACGTGACCTGAAACAATCGCGCCAAGAGGATCAAGAGCACGAAGGTCAGCAACGCGATCAGACCGACCTTCAGGGGGTGCGCAGTGTCTACCGGCTCGAGCCTCATGAGCTGCCGGATCGAATTTTGCCATTCCGAAGCCTGCCAGAGAAACGCGACGGCAACCAGGATGCAGGTGGCCGCAGCGACGAGTTTGATGGCCCGCAAGATGCGGCCGGTGGGCTTGGGCAACTCCAGATAGTCGGCCAGCCAGCGCCCGAACACGCCAAGCCCATATCCGGCCGCGAAAGAACATCCGGATAGAATGCCTTGCGTCACAAACGTGCGTGGAAGCAGGGTAGGGGTGAGCGAGGCCGCAAAGAAAAGTGTTCCGATCAGCAGGCCAGCGGCTGAGAAGGAACGCCAGAACCTGAAGATCCAGAATAGCCCCATTGGAGCGGCCACGTGCGATCGCTGGAGTGCTTCGAGGCAGCTTGCCGTGCAAGATGCGTCGGCGCAACCCGCAACTGCGCGGAACCACGGCGACGCCACGAACTCGATACCAATCTGGAGCAGTCTTCTTTCCAAACTTTAGGGGTGCGGTCGCTCGCCGTTCACCGCGCGTGTCAAAGGAGACTGAGCAGCGCGGCACGATGGCCGAGCTTCATCGTTTGTGGAGGTTAGAAATGGAGTTTGGAACAGAAACGCCACAACTCACAAAGCGCAAGGACAAAGGCTTACTGTATATCTGGCGATTCCGCGATGTGCGATGCTTGCCAGCGATGTGCGCGGAGGTGCGCTTGGATTACGCTACGGCCCCTTCCGGCCATCCTCTGTTAGGAGTGTTGCGCAGAACGACAATTGGATGGAAACAGGTGGACAAACGGCCATGGCGGCATCACCTGACGACGCTGCTGCTGCTGCGCGCGGGCTATGCCTACGTGCCCTACAAGCTCGCTGGAGAGCGTGATCGAGCAGAACAAGGAAGTTATTACCTGTCGCTTCGGCGGACGCAGGGGACGATCCGGATGGATGCGCCGGACTGGAACCCATGGCTGGAGTTCTTCTGCGGGCCTTGCAGAGCCAAAAACAGCACCTCGAGAAGAAGATGGAGCGCGAGCAGGTCATGCTCGCTGCGCTGCCGGAGTCATCGGTCCCGATCCTCGAACTGGCGAGTGAGCATGGCCGGGCTAGGGTGGCCGAGACCGCGAGAGTCAGCGGCGCGAGCCGCAACACGATCAAGGACCATCTGAAGGCGCTGGTCGAGCAGGGCCATCTGACTAGGCATTGCTCAGGTGCCGGACACCAGAACGCCAGGCTCGAAGCAGCAAGTATGCAAATTGGTGGAAATTGCCGGAACCGGCTTAGCTTCGAGAATCGCCAACGCCTCATCGGATGTCCGTGCCTGTCGGAGTCGCGCCCGAACCTGAGATGCCCGAAGCAGCCGGCATATTTGGGAAAGGGCAGGGAGGAAGGCGGATGTGGCAGTGGCCGGCCAAAGTATAGTGTAAATGAGGTCGACGGGATCGTCGTCCGGGCCGTCGAAATCGATAGGCTGAGCCAAACGTGTCAAAGACGCGGCAGGCGAAGAGATCATACAGAGCAGAGCGTGGGGGATCGCGACGCCACGACCGATGCCCGTCGAGCCGAGACACTCACGGTCGAAAAGACCACGGATAACCATCTGCTCGTCAAGCCCATTTCTCCGAGCAATCCTGATCGCAATTCTTGACAAGGCTGATTGCTTTCCCTTCGTCACAAGATCTTTTGACAGGATGGGGGAGATCATCAGGGTCAACCTCCGTGTCGATCCAGACGCGATCGCAAATGAGCGTTCAGCCGCACTGGTCAAGCAGGACAGAGTTCTCAGTGGACTGAAGGAGTGGAGATGAGGCTGGCTGTCCCGGACGCGAACTCTCTCGCGTCCGGGCTAATGGCCCGTTTTGAGGCGTTTAGGCTCCCGCCGGAAATTGAGGCTGAAAATATTCATAGCAATTCAGAGGTAGTGGAAGATATTTGAAAATCAAGCAAAACAGGTACGGGCCTGACTAACAGAAATAATGCTTTTAAATGCCAGTTATTTTCGTTTGACGAACAGAACAGTCTCCTGCTTGCTAGCTGGGCGCGAACATGCCGTGTCAGAAAGTGAAAATCGAATTTTTAGACGGACTTCCAGATCTTCAACCGTCGCAATTTTTATTTCAACCAGGAGATGCCGTGATGAAAAAACTCGTCCTCGCAGTTGCCTTGACAGTGGGCAGTTCGCTTTGCGCCATGGCGGCGAATGAGGTCACCAAAGCTCCGCCAGCCGCTCCTTACGAACAGGTCAGCAAGCTTGTGAAACTGCCCGACTTCCTGCCGGGCATGGGCCAACTTTTCGTCGATCCGACGACATTGCCTGCCGGACCATTCCTTGCCTATGACCACGATGGCGAGCTTGTCAGCACGATTTACATGCTGCCGATCAAAGACCTCAATCCGGACAAGCGTTTTGACGACCTCGCTTCACCCGGCGGCAATGTCGACCATGTGGACGTCTACTACAATGCCGGCCATCCGGGGGTAGAAGAGCCGCATGTCCATGTCGTGCTGTGGCATGCTTCGGCGGCTGACGAGGCACAGGTCGCCAAATGACACTGACGCGTCGTGAGATACTGGGCGCTGGCGGCGGGCTCGCCGCCGCCCTTTCCCTCTCTTCTCTGGCCGTGTTGGGTGGCGAGATGATCGAAGTCAAGATGCAAGGGCGCGACGACGGTTCACACGTCTGGTTCGACCCGATAGGCATTCTGATCAAACCAGGACAGACGATCCGCTGGACCAATCTCAATCCCGGCAATTCGCACACGACGACGGCATACAATCCCACAAACTTCGAGCGGCCGCTCCGCATGCCCAAAGCGGCAAAATCTTGGGATTCTGACTATCTACTGCCCGACGAAAGCTTTTCGGTTACTTTCACCGAGCAGGGGGTCTATGATTATTACTGCATTCCGCATGAGCATGCTGGAATGGTCGGTCGTATCGTCGTCGGCGAGCCCGAGGCGCATGACTGGACGAAGCTAACCGGAGCGAAGGGAGACCTACCGGAAGAGGCCGTCAAGGCCTTTCCGATGGTCGAAGACATCATGACGAAAGGGATCGTGCGGCGCGCCTAGGCATGCGTGCAGGATGCGTGACACCAGCAACAGGAGAACCCAAACGACGATGCGAATGGGAGCCCGAGTTTCCTGTTTGTCGTCAATGATCGATAGGGGCGACCATCATGACCGGCAGCGCGTTTCCATACGATAATGAAACACGAGCGAAGCGCGACGAGCGTCAGGTAGATATGCCTCTCGGTGCTCGGGCCGCAGCCCAACAACGTGAGCGTGCCACACATCGGCTTGCCGCCTTAGGCGAGATGACTGGCGGTATTGCCCATGATTTCAGAAACCTCCTGGCAGTCATCGGATCCGGCCTGAGGCTTGCCGAAATAAGAGCCGAGGAGCCCGAAAGCGTGAGGACCTACATTGCTGCAGCGCGGCAGGGAATCGATCGAGGTATCGAACTGACGTCACTGGTACTGGCCTTCGCAAAACATCAGGAACTCGAAATCCACGCTGGCAATTTGAATGAATTCCTCAGGTCTTTTGAGCCTTTCCTGAGATATGGCGCAGGCCCCGATGTCCGAGTCAAGCTGGAGCTTGGTTCCGATATCCCGAACTGCTTGATCGACCCGGCGCTGTTCGACTCTGCAGTGCTTAATCTCGTAATGAACGCACGAGATGCGATGCCAAGTGGCGGGGAGATCCGCGTCACCACTGAGCGATTGGTGCAGACGGCCCCGACGCCTGACCTGCCCGGGCCCGAAACCTACGCATGCGTTCGCGTCAAGGACGATGGTTGCGGCATGGCTCCGGAAGTCTTGCGAAAGGTGTTTGATCCTTTCTTCACGACGAAGGGTGAGAAGGGCACCGGGATAGGGATGTTGCAAGTGCAGGCATTGGCGCAAATGGTTGGTGGTCGGATCCGGATAAAGAGTGAGCGAGGGATTGGAACAACGGTCGACCTTCTGTTCCCGTCAATCCAAGCGACCTTTAGACGCCCAACAACTCCTACAATTTGATGTCGGCGCTCGCGACGGAATGCAATCCTGCCAGGGCAGGACCTACCACGCTCTCGTCCGCACTTGCGGATTGCACCGCGTAAACCGGATAGGAGAACTGCGGCATTCCAGGCACAAGGTGCAGCCGGCCGGCCTCCATGTGAGGCCGCACAGAACTCATCCTGAAATATCCGGAGCCGCCAGTCGCAAGAACATAGCTCAGTGCGAGCGGACCGAGATCGAAAGAAAGATCCGGCGCAGCACTCGGGAAATTCATCCCGTGGTGAAGTTCAAAATCCGGCCCCCAATCCATATAAACATAATCGGATTCGTCCAGGAGGCGCGCTTCGGAATTGGTCGTAACGAGGACGAGTTTTTCCTCCAGAAGCAGATCGATCTTCAAACCCGGTCTGTGGGGGGGCGCGTACATGATAGCCAAGTCGACCATTCCTGACGCGACCTGATTGATCAAATCCTTCGGCACATCGACGTGTACTCGAAGTGCAATGTCCTGAAGCGACCCGCGCATCCATCGGACCAAATCGAGCAGAAGAGGTTGCGCTAGGCTGACTTCGCTGCCGACCGTCAGAACAGCTCGACGTCCCGGGGGCACGGCAACCTGGTGAAGGGTGCGTTGCCATAGTTGGACGAACATCGGGGCGTGGCGCAGAAATTGCTCACCGGCCGGGGTGAGAGAAGCTCCGCCTTTGTGGCGAACAAAAAGCGCGCGGCCCAATTGCTGCTCGAGGCTGCGAATCCGTGCGCTTACGGTCGTCTGGGCGACATTCAAGCGCTCCGATGCTCGAATGAAACTCCCTGTCGAAACGATCTCGATGAAAGTCCGGGCGAGTTCAATGTCCATAAAACATATAGCATAAAAATTGCGTTTAAATGTCAATCAATTTCGTTTGCTAGATAGATAGTCAGAGCAATAGGCTTCGAGATTATCCACCCAGCTCTGCGCTGAATGCTGCGCAGCGCCGGTGGGAGGGAGCGCAAGCAAATGACCGACAGGAGTTCGACCATGTCCCCAGTGCAGCAGGAACTTATCGTCACCAGTGGTTTGCGCACGGTTGCACCCGCCCGGCACCATTCAAAGGTCGTGAAATTCATCAGCGAGGTCGCCAAGGCGGCGGCCAACGATGCACCGACCTCGGTTGAGATCTTCTCTGACAGCGGCCACTGGTACTGTCGGGTTCGCCGCGGCCATGAAAAGACCCGGCCGATGGGTCCCTATACCAAACAACAGGCCGAGCGGATCCAAGAAGCTCGGAGAATGTCGATCGCAGAAAGAGGAACCTCTCGGATCATGTTCGAGTAAGCGAGGATCTCACGATCACGCCGGCCGGCGCACTCACTCTACATCATGGTTCGTCATCGAATTTTTGAAACGCTGCGGCAGACCTGAGGGACGTCGTCAGATAGAGATTTGATACGTATCGCCTAGCAACATAATTTAGAGCATCGCTCGAAAAAGAAGTCACCGGTTTTTCGAACAAAGCGATGCGCAAACAAGAAGTTACAACGGTGCGCTTAATCTCTTTTTCACGCGCACCGCTGTAGCGCCGGATCAGATCACGAAAAAATCGTCGGCCAGCAGCGTCGGCCTGTTCGTCAGCGTCGCGAGCTGTGTCATGCCGCCTGCGACGTTTCCGTTGGAATCGTAAAACAACGCACCCGTAACCTCGTCATAGACGATGTGGTCGTCGGCGTCGTGCGCGCTAGTCCCAGCGAAGAAGTACCTTGACTCGAGGGCTCCCGTGGCTCCAAGCCCCTGCATTACCGAATTCTGGAGCCTGAATGCATCGGCCGTATGGTTGAAATCCGTGATGATGTCGCGGTTAGCCACTGAGAGCGGCGCGCTGAAAACGAAGGAATCGTTGCCGGCGCCACCAGTAAGCCGGTCAATGCCCAGGCCGCCCGTTAGTGTATCGTTGCCACCCCACCCAAACACGGAATCATTGCCTCGGCCGCCGTCCAGTTTGTTGTCGCTGTCGTTGCCGTCGAGCACGTTGTCGAGGGAATTTCCCGTGGCTCCGACGTTGGCGTTTCCGGTCAGACGCAGATTTTCTACCGCTCGGTTAGCGGCCGCCAGTGAGTACGTGACCAAGCTGAAAATCTGGTCGAGGCCCGCTTCGTCGATGACGTTGTCCAGTGCATTGTCCACATAATAGGTATCGTTGCCGGCACCGCCATTCATCAGGTCGGCCCCGGTCCCGCCATCGAGAAGGTCGGTGCCATCATAGCCCGCTAACCGGTCGCTACCCGCCCCGCCCCTTATGGTGTCGTTGCCGGCAAGGCCGTCCAGCGTGTTGTTCCCATTGTTCCCGGTCAGCTCATTGTCGGAAGAATTGCCGCGACCATTGATAGCGCCAAGGCCGATGAGGGTCAGATTTTCGACATAGCGTGGCAGTGAATAGGTGCTCGAGCTGAACATCGAATCGTTGCCCGCCGCATCGCCCTCGACCACACGGTCGAGCGCATTGTCGACATAGTAGGTATCGTTGCCTGCGCCGCCCTCCATCTTGTCGATTCCGACTCCGCCGTCGAGCAGGTTGCTGCCAGCGTTGCCGACCAGCGTGTTGTCGAGTTCGTTACCCATCGCGTCGATGTCGGCAACGCCGGTGAGTGTGAGCTGCTCTATTTGCTGGCCGGACAGCGAATACGTCATCGACGTGATGACCACATCGATGCCGGCGCCGTCAGCCTCGATGACTACGTCGAATGCGTTGTCGACGCGGTAGGTATCGTTGCCGAAACCGCCGGACATTTTGTCAGCACCAGCTCTGCCGTCCAGAACGTCATCAAAGCTGCCGCCGTTCAGGATATCCGCCGCATCCGTCCCGGTCAGGTGCTGCTCCATCACGTCCGGCGCGGCATAGGCGCGCACGTAGTCGATGACCATCTTGTAGGTGCCGGACGCCCGCTCGACCTCAAGGGGATTCATGGCAAGTGAGGCTATCATATAGAGCGGCGTGCGGAAGGACTCGCTCATTGGAAAGCGGCTCAGCTCCTTGCCGTCATAGTACACGGTGATCCAGTCCGTCGTGATCCTCGCGCCGTAGGTGTGAAACGCCCCGTCGAACATCGAACCGGGGAGGCCCGTATAGTTGCTTTCCCAGGCGTGGCTTTCCTTATTGCTCAAGTGCACCGCCTGGTGATGACCATCGGGATCGCCCCCATACGCTTCAACGATGTCGACCTCGACGCGTGGCACAGTCTGATTGGGCGACAGCATCCAGAAAGCCGGCCAGGCTCCCGCCCCGCCGTGAAAGGCTGCGCGCATCTCGAAGTACCCGTACTCTTGCGCGAAACCCTGGCCGGCGCTGTTAACCGTTTGCATCGTTCCAGACTGCCAGACGCCGTCCACCTGCTTCATGGTAATGGTCAGCTTCCCGTCAGAGACGGAGAACGGGTTCGTTGCCCCCACCGGCGACATGAACGTGGCGGCCCCATAGGGGGCGTGCACAGGCGCGAACCACTTGCCGGTGCCGTTGTTCGGCACGACATCCATCGTATTGAACTCGTCAGAAAAGGAGAGCTTGAAGCCGGAGAGGTTCAGCTCCGATCCCTTGTACTGTCCAGTCCAATCGCCAGGAAGAGCAATCGCAGCCATTGATGGGTTCCTCGTTCACGCAACATTTTCGCGGTGACCCCCACCAGATCTAATCGTCCATTTGTTAACGGAAGTGTAACGGACACCGATTCCCCCGCAAATGGGGTCAGTGCGGTTATCCCCCAGCGCTTCACGAGAAATTTGGGAGAAGTCGCAAATCGGTTGACGTTGCCGGGACTCGATACTGCGAATCCTCCATGGCGCATGATCCGATCGATACGCTCGGCAAGGCGACCCGGCACAACATGCTCGTCAAAGCCGAGTGCAGCTGCGGGAACGTGCGCTACTGCCGTTATTTCTTTAGCGGGGACCCACCAGGGCATCGACCTCTTGCATCTGGTCCACGTGACCGCCATTGGCGACGCGTTTCCGGATCGTCTTATCGCAATGCCCCTTGGGCGGCTAATAGCCTGTACTTTTCGAAGATCGCTAGCTTCTGCGGATAGGTGATCCGTACCTTGGCGTTGCACCCGTCGCATCTGAAGTGCGCGATCGTTCTTAGCGCAGAGCCCTTCCTTACCGCCGGATGCGAGCAATCCGGACAATCGAATGTGAGCGCAACATCAGACAAGTCTTGGGCTAAACCCATTTCCATCTCCTTCGCAAGCGCTGTGGCTACACTCTGGCGGGACTCAATGGGGCAATGCAGATGCGAATGCCAACGCGGGACTAGAACAATTCGTCAGGGAAAGCCGCCCAGCTAGTGCGCCTTCTCTGCGCCCTTTGAGAGACGAAGAGACCTCAATTCATCCAGCAGTTCGCGCTCCTTGGTAGTAATGTTTCGGAAGATTGCGACAATCGCCACCGCTAAGGCCTCGGCATCCCGGCTTGAAGAGTCCATGTGTTCATCTGCGCAAACCTGATCGAACACGCGTTCGCAAATAGCCAGATCATGAGGGCTGAGGCAGGTGCGATTGAAACGCCGACGCAGCATCTGTGCGAACCTTTCAGGGCCTGTTGCCAGTGTTTGCGGCGGATTTTTTTTGTCGATGAACCGCTGAGGCGTGATTGGAATAAGTTTACTCGCTGACCGATAATTGGTCTTTCAATAGTCCCAAAATCAGGGCGCACTCGCGAGCTCTATACTGTCCAGCAATCATAAGTTGGCGGTAATCCCGCAATTTTTGTTCTGGGACATGAAATCCTCGCCGAAATTCCGCCGCCTCTTTCGGAGTTCGTGTGCAACCGAGTCTACTGGCGGTGACTTTCAAACTCGCCAGTGAGCATCCGACCTTGGCTGCAATATCTTTCAAAGGTTCGTTATTAAAATATCCATCAAGAATTATCTTGCGACGAGCTTCTGTTTTGAGGTTTGCGTTCATTTCGTTGCCTCCTCAACTACGCTTTCACCGTGCCAGACTCTATACGCACCACGTTGAAGAGTGTCGTTATCGTCGCATCCAGAAACTTATCTCGGAATGCATTTCTTGCTGTAACCCAGTGTGATAGCCCTCTGTGGACTCGCGTTCAGCTGGTCTTGCCAGATGGCTGTGATACACCACATGATTGCGGTGGCGATGGGCATACCGGAATCGGATACGGCACTACGCGATGGACGCTAAGAGGCAGGACAAGGCGCTTGCGAGGCAGGCGCTTGAGCGCGATCGACGTCGTTGGCCGCGCGAAGCTCAGCCTTACAATGAGGCTGCCCCGTCACTTGCGCCGGCGCTCGAACCTTTGCCCTTTTCGACGCTCGAACTGGCGCCAGAAGATCAATTCGTCGCTTGGCAGGCGCATATGGCTCCGCTTGTCGAGATCAAGTTGCCGGATGACAAATCGCTCGACGATGGCTTTCCCGCCGACCACACGGCTTGGAACCTCGGCGGCATGCTGATCGTTCAACAGCGCGCACCGGCACATAGTTATATGCGTTCTGCTGCGAAGCTTCGGTCCAGCTCGATCGATCACTGGTATATCGCTTTGCCGCATACTGGCCGGTCGTGGACGGAGGTCGATCGCCGCGTAGCGGAAAACCAGCCGGGCAAATTGGAGATTAGATCGCTTGGCTACCCGTTTCGGGGGAGGGCAACGGAATCCCAAAGTCTCTTTCTCTATTTGCCGCGTGATTTGTTCGCCGATGCGGCGGCAACCCTGGACGCAAAGAATAATTCAATTCTGTCCGGCAACTTTGCCAACCTTTTGCTCGACTACCTCAAGAACATCGAAGCAAGACTGCGCAGTCTCACGGTTGACGATCTGCCCCGCATCGTGCACGCAACACGCAGCATGATCATTGCCTGCCTCTCGCCCCCGGCGGAACATGCCGCGGCCACCGAACAATTGGTGAGTGTCGCGCTGATGGAGCGAGCCCGTCGATACGTCCACAACAATCTGGATGCGGCTCATCTGACGCCGGATTCAATGTGCCGGGCGCTCGGCGTCTCGCGCTCTCGTCTTTATCAGTTGTTCGAACCGAGCGGTGGTGTTCTCCACTACATACAAAGTCGCCGACTTCTGGCAGCCCATGTTGCGCTTAGCAATCCGGCGGACAGCCGGCGCATTGTTAATATTGCCGAAGCCGTCGGGTTTAGTTCAGCGGCTAATTTCAGCCGAGCTTTTAGCAAGGAATTCGGCTACAGCCCCCGCGAAGTCCGAAGCTCCGTGGTGTTACCGCGCCCCGCCCACTCTGTTTCGCATGCCGGACACGAGGAGGCCTCTTCCTTTGAACATTGGCTCAAAGCGCTCGGAAGCTGAGTACAGGATCGGGAAGCTCATGGACCAGAATATTTTCGTGTCGCGTCCACCGCGCCATCAATTATAGCCAATTCCCGATTTATCGACCAACTGTTCATCGATGTCGCCGCGCATCACAGCGGAGCATACATTGCAACTACGCAGCATAAGACACTTGTTGAGACCGCGAGTCGTATGTTTGCCAAGTCAAGAAACAAAGAGATAGAGCGGTTCTGCGGTTCCTTGAAATGACGAACCGCTCTAGCCCGGATTATCTCACCAGCAAAGGGCTGCGTAGGCTGGCGGCGATCCCGGACAGCAATTAGCCGGTCGGGAACGGTGCAAGAGCGCCGCGCCGGGCAAGATATGTACGCCGGGATAAGTATTAGGATGCAAAGCTAACGACAGATCGGCTTCGTGCGTAGATGCTTGCAATGCTTGGCGGGGGCTCGGCGGCTTGGCGGGGGCTCGGCACAGGTGGCAGGCATCATGTTGGGGAGATGTCGTGCTGCCTGTGCCGATAGCCGCCGCTGCGCGGTCAAAGGTGGCGTCATTGAGTAAGCGTGCCAAGGTCGTTGGCGGCCGGCTGGAGTTTCTTCCGCCGCAGATCCCGACTCGGGTCGAGCGGCCGCCTGAAGGTGAGGGCTGGGTCCACGAGGCGAATCTCGACGGCTATCGAACCCAGATCATCATCGATAATGGCGGTGTGCGTCTTTACAACAAGAACGGCCGCGACTGGACCACGAAATACTGGCCCATCGCACTAGCCGTCGATCTGCCATGCCGGACTGCCATTCTCGACGGCGAAGTCATTGTTCCCGGCGAGCAGAGCGCTTTCGATTGCCCTGCGCTGGAAGCGGCGATCTGGAACGAGCCGAGCCGGCTGGTGTTCGTCGCGTTCGATATCCTCCATCTCGACGGCCACGATCTAGGCTCCTTGCCGCTGCTGCAGCGCAAGCAGGCGCTGTGGCAACTGATTGAGCCTGGCCTCGGCAAGATCCAATACAGTGAGCATTTCGAGGGCAGCGCGCTGGCGCTCTTCCGCACCGTCGAGAAGATCGGGCTCAATGGAATTATCTCGAAGCGCGCCGACAGCCGCTATAGGAGCGGACTGTCGAGCACATGGCTGAAGGCCAAAAAATTTGAAGAAGCCGACTCCCGAGTTGGGGGTCGTTTATGAGCCAGGCACGGCTCCAATGCCCTGATCGCTGCTCACGGGCGTCCTCACCGATTTGAGGCCTACGCGGGCGGACGCGACGCGCATACCAATCTGGCGGAACAAATCATGATCATTCTCATTGTGGTGATCATCAAGGGAGATTGATCATGGGTGACCGGCACAACCCAAAAATCGAGGCACCGGCAAATGTCGAAAAGGACCCGGAAGATTGGATCAGCGGAGATGATCCCATGACCCCCGCACAAGCCTCCTATTTGAAAACTTTGGCCGAACAGGCCGACGACCCTGACGCCTATGCTGACGGCCTCAGCAAGGCGGAAGCCTCTAAACGCATCGATGCACTCCGGGAGAAGTTAGGCCTGTAGTGCCCGCTCGTGGCTGCTGGCCTCCGGCGACGGGGCCGTTCCATCGAACCCGACAGCGGCTCTGTCCAGTTTGTTACCGTGGTCTGACCCCGGGGATGAGTTGCATTGCGTTCTGCAACCGCTCGCTGGATAGTCCTGGCGATGTTGCAGACCTTGATGACTCATTGGCCCCAGGTCCTCGCGATCATTTCGGTGGTGATGGCGGCCATCGGCATCGTCCACGCCATAATGACGAAGGAAGACGTCCGCGCCGCCACAGGTTGGGTCGGCGTGATGTTCCTGTCGCCATTCCTCGGCGCGATCATCTACGCCGTTGCCGGCATAAACCGCATTCGTCGTGCAACGATCAGCGCCATGCGGCCCCCTTCCAGCGAGGCGGCTTCCGCAAAACATGAGCGCAACTTTGCCGCCGAGGAATTGATTGCCGAGCGGTACGGCCAACGCTTCACCGGCCTGAAGACATTGGGCGACAGGGTGGCCCGGCGTGCCCTGACCTCGGGAAACGCGATTGCGATATTGGAGACAGGTGACGAGGCCTATGCCGCAATGTGCCGAGCGATTGATGGCGCTCAACGCGCTATCCTGCTCGAGACCTACATCTTCGACAACGACGATGTCGGGCGGCTTTTCGTGGAATCTCTCGCCGGAGCCGTCCAGCGGGGTGTCAGCGTTCGCGTGCTGATCGATGCCGTCGGGGCGCGTTACTCCGTCCCCAGCATTCTTGGGCGCCTGCGAGAGGCAGGAATCACAGCAGACCTCTTCAACGGCAACATTGTCATGGGCCTGCGTCTTCCCTACGCCAACCTCAGAACGCACCGGAAGATCCTGGTCGTCGACGGCACGATTGCGTTCACCGGAGGGATGAACATCCGAAAGGGATTCTCAGCCGAGTTCGCCGGCTCCTCCAGCGCGAGGGACACGCATTTTCAGGTCACCGGGCCGGTCGTTGCCGACCTTTTTTCGGTTGCCGCCGAAGATTGGCGCTTCGTGAGCGGCGAGCTCCTGAAAGGCGACACCTGGCAAGTGGTCGCGCTTCCCGCGGCTCCCGGTCAACCAATGCTGGCGCGGGCGGTTGCATCCGGGCCGGATGCCAGCATCGAAACGAACCACAACTTGCTGATCGGGGCATTTTCCGTCGCCCGCAAATCGATCCGCATCATGTCGCCCTATTTCCTGCCGGATCGGGAACTGATCAGCGCGCTGACGACCGCAGCCAGGCGAGGCGTCGAGATCGACATCGTGGTACCGGCGACGAACAATCTTTTCCTTATTGACCGGGCGATGACGGCGCAATTCGATCAGGTCCTGAAGCACTATTGCCGCGTATGGCGCACGCAGGGCTCGTTCGATCATTCGAAGCTGCTGTCGGTCGATGGGGTTTGGGCTTTTATAGGATCCTCCAATCTTGACGCCCGGTCCCTGCGGCTGAATTTTGAGATTGATGTAGAGGTTCTTGATGCAGGCTTTGCCGCGGAGATTGAAGCGCGGATCGGATCGGCAATCGCCTCCGCCACGTCTGTAACGATCGAAACCTTGAGAGCCCGGCCATTCATCGTCCGCCTGTTCGACCGAGTGTTGTGGCTGGGATCGCCCTACCTTTAGAGGCTTTCTCGTTCTGCCCGCGGCAATTCGGGCGACGCAGCCATCGCTCCTTTCGAGCGCCGCATCTCGTCAGGGCAGGAAGCAGCGATTGCACATCCTGTTTGAGTGAGACAAAGCTAAGTCTTGAAGGTGGTGAGGACGAGCAGCAGACTCATGCAAAGAACTGGACATAGCTTTCCTGCAAGTGTGCTCAAATCCATTCGCGACAGAAAGAAGCAGAAGGCGAAGGCTGCGCCGTCCGAAGGGGCACGCCCCGCGGGGACTCTGGTCGCATCTTACAACGTTCACAAATGCGTGGGCGTCGACAGAAAGTTCGATCCCGAACGAATCGCTCGCGTCATCCGGGAAATCGGCCCGGATGTCATTGCGTTGCAGGAAGCGGACAATCGCTTTGGAGATCGTGCCGGCCTTCTGGATCTGCTGCGTCTCGAATTGGAAACAGGCCTGGTGCCGGTGCCGGTGTCCGGAAACGGCAAAGGACACGGCTGGCACGGCAACGTTCTGCTTTTCAAACGGGGCATCGTTCGCAATGTCCATCAGATAAAGCTCCCGGGGCTGGAGCCGCGCGGAGCCCTGGTTGCCGAAATCGATCTGGACGAGAAACGAACTCTGCGCATTATCGCAGCCCATCTCGGCTTGCTGCGCCGATCGCGCTCCGAACAGGCCCGTGTCGTGCTCGAAATCATGAACAGACCGGACGAAAAGCCAACACTGCTGCTCGGCGATTTGAACGAATGGCGACTCGGAAACCGTTCCGCGCTGAATACGCTGCACACGACTTTCGGTCCCGCGCCACCGGCGGTCCCCACCTTTCCATCGAGTCTGCCGCTGCTGTCGCTCGACCGGATCATGGCAAACCGACACGGAATGATCTCATCCGTCGAAGCCCATGACACGCCGCTTTCGCGGGTCGCCTCCGATCATCTGCCGCTTATAGGATTCGTTCGCCTGTGATGTAGCTGCCGAGCCCCATGAATGGAGATCGGTTCAAAGGGAAGCTCTAGACTGGACTAGCGGAGCGGGGCGGCCCAGCGGCTTTGGTTGCGGGGGGAGGTCGCTGGGCCTAGCGAGCCTTCGGGGGCGTGCTCACGTGGCTGGTGAATACGCGACTCTCCCCGATCAGGGAAACGTCCATCCAAGCCCCATGGAAGGCACCAGACTCGACCATGAGTGGGAACGGCTCAGCCCATACCAAGACGCAAGAATTTAGGCTACCTTTCTGGGACTGAGCTGTCGCGACTTATGGTCGGTCGCATCATGTGGGAGACCTTTCTCCAATCTCAAAGCCGCTTCCATGCGTCGATCGCTATTTCAGAAGTATTTTGTAGTCTTGTTCGCGGCGGCCATTTTTCCAATGGCTGCCGGTGGCATCAGCAACACGTGGTTCAGCTATTTCGACCAGCGAGCGATCCTCAGTGCCCTGCTGCGGTCCGAGGCAACATCGGCGGCCGACAAAATTGAGAGCTATCTTGACGGCATCAAGATTCCGCTCGGCTCCACGATCCCGGAGGACGTGTCGGCCAATGCCGGCGTGAAACAGCTTCGGCTTCTTGTCCTGCGCGTGATGCACCAGGTCCCGGGAATTCTCAGCATCAGTTTCGTCGACGGCGCCGGCGCGGAACGGCTGCACGTCTCGCGCACTGGCTCAAACAGGACGGAAGGCGGGGCGGATCGCTCGGGCGATCCCGCTGTCGTCGGCGCCAGGACGGCGAAGGTCTGGTATGGCCCGGTCGCCTATCGCCAGGGTTCCGAACCGTCGGTAACCATGGCGATGGCGAACTACGACGATACAGTCCTAGAAAACACGATCATCGCCGAAATCAGTCTGAAGCCGATCTGGCTCATCGTTTCCGAAATCCGCGTGGGCCGCAGCGGCCAGGGACTTGTCGTCGACCAGACCGGCCACCTCATCGCTCACCCCGCGATCAGCAAAGTGATGCAGGGCGCCGACGAGAAAGCAGCTTTGGCCCTGCGCGGATTGGGGGATGCGATCGCCGCCGCGGGCGGCACTGCGATTGCAAACCGCAACGCCGAGAATGAACGCGTTGTGACCGCTGGCGCGCCCGTTGCCGCGGCCGGGTGGACGGTATTTGTCGAGCAGTCGCAGGCAGAGGCTTTTGCACCCCTATACGCTTCATTGTGGCGGACCGGCGGGTTGTTCCTCGCCGCCACAGTCCTTGCGGCGGTACTCGCCTATTGGCTTGCCAGACGAATGAGCGGGCCCATCCGATTGCTGGAAGAAGGCGCCCTCAAGATCGGTGCCGGGCAATTCGATCATCGGATCAACATTGTCAGTGGAGACGAACTCGAGCGGCTGGCTGCGCGGTTCAACCAAATGGCGCAGGAACTCGCCATATCGCGGGACCGCGCTGAGCGAATGACGCGTTTGAAGCGCTTCCTGGCGCCACAGGTGGCGGAGCTCGTAGAAAAGGCTGGCGACGAGAGAATGCTCGCCGGACAGCGCGCGGAAGTGGTCGCTGTTTTTTGCGATTTGCGTGGCTTCACCGCATTTTCGGCGCACGCTGCGCCTGAGGACATCATGCAGCTCTTGCGTGAGTACTACGAGGCGCTCGGCGCGATCATCACCCGGTATGAGGTGACGCTGACCAGTTTTTCGGCGGATGGATTGATGATTCTCGTCAACGCCCCGGTTCCATGTGAAGAGCCGGCGCTTCATGCCGTAAAAATGGCTGTCGACATGCAGGATTCCACACAAGAGCTCATATCTGGCTGGCGGCAGCGTGGTTATGATATTGGCTTCGGCATGGGGCTCGCTATGGGGTGGGCAACGGTGGGTCGAATTGGCTATGAGGCCCGCGCTGACTACACCGCAATTGGCAATGTCGTGAACTTGGCATCGAGGCTGTGTTCGTCCGCTGAAGATCGACAAATCCTCATCGATTATTCCGTAGCGCGCCATCTGCATGACAAAATACCGATCGTTGACCTCAGTACTCGCCAGTTCAAAGGCCTAGACGGGCACGTTCGCGTCTACAATGTTGAGACGCAAGGGATCGAGCGGCCGAATTTAGATCCTGCTGCGAATGACGCCACGGCAAAGGGCTAAGCTCCTCTGCATCGACGTCCGCTATCGTTCTTCCCTGCACCACAAGCGGACCTACTGCTCCCGGCCCATTTCGGTCTTTTAATGCCACTCGCTCTGACGGCCGCTACTGGCGGTCAGTTCGCGTCATGCAGGTTGGAACTCAATTGCATTCGCCTAGCAACTTCGCACGATCACGAAACCGGTAACCTGTTGAGACTATTGGTATCGAAATCTGTGAACCAAAAGAGCGAGGTTGCCAGGTTCGGAGAATATCGGCCGAGAGAGCCCTCATTCAACGGGGAATAGTCGGCGGTGCGGCTGCCAGCTTTTCTTTGAAAAGCCCGCAGTTCTGCGGGATTCGCGGGCCGTTAGACCGACAGAGAATGTTGGGGCAAGGTGCGTTGGCGGAGGGAGAGGACCTGAAATCCAACCTTCTCCACGAATCTGCGATCACCTTCGTAGTCGGGGTGTTCGGCCGATGCTGTTCAGTCGACCTGTTCAATCTGCGGACCTGGGTCGACCGGCGGAGCCGGCGTGCAATCTTGCCCCTTGCATTCCTCGACAGGGTTATCGGCTGGTGGAAGGCAGTTTTGGCCCTCGCAATGAACTGCCGGCTCTGGCGCTTCTACGTGGTTAGGCGGAACAAGCTGATCCTCAGCGCGAACGGCCGGCATTGCTACGCTGATCATGCCCGTGCACAAGAGCGCAATCCGAAGCAATTTCATTTCCGCCTCCGTGCCTGGCAGCGAGCTGTACCCTACACTTTCGAGCTGCGGCCGCATCCTCTCACCCGCGAACGACGTTAACACGGAGTTTCAGTGCTGGCCGGCAGGGAGCGGGCCAAATGATCAGTGGCGGTGCAGCGCAAGGCGGCGAAGGGAGCAGTGATTCGAGCTTATGCCGAGTTGCGACCCGAAGGGACGCCTGCGAAGATCGCGCGGCCTAGCGGCTGCCACATTCGTGATTTTCGCGCTCCGACCCGCGGGCGACCTTCAGTCGCGAAGGGCAGTCGCGTTCTGGTTCGCGAGTGAACTGATAAGGCCGGCGGACGTTTCTCTGCGAATCCAACACCATTGACGGCAAGACCGTGGAGAAATCCGAGCATAAGCCTGCGCGGCAGAAACAAGACACGCCCGGTGCTTTGGCGAACTTTCCGTACGACCGAATGACTGTCGAACGATTTCGGGCGGCCTTTCCGCGAGCGAGGTGGAGCGACGAGCGCAGGAGCTGGTTTGTACCAGGCAAGACGGCAGCCCGCCGCGTCGACCGTTGGCTGGCGCGCGAGGCCGAATTGCTGGCGATCCACGGCGACAGCAAGGGGCGGGATGCCTATTCGTTCGACCCCATCTCCAGTCCCTATCTCGAGGTTGCCGAGGATCTGCGCATTCGGACACCCTATTCGAAGACCATCCTTCGGGAACTACACGAAATTCCCTGGGCAAGTTGGGATGATGAACTCCGCGCGTGGCGCGTGCCGTTTCGGTCCTATGAGGAACTGCGGCGCCGATGGCCGACAATCGAAGAGGCTGCCAAATGTAGCGAACCCGAGGAAAGGAAGCGACGACGAGAGGCGGAGAAGGACTCGGAGGCTCAAAGAGCCACACGGTTGCGATATGCGGAACGCCGCCGCCAACGCTATCCGTTGTCGGCTGAAGACTTGCCTCCGATGGGCCGCCCCGTCGCAACAGAGCAGTACGGCGTCGTCGTCTTTACCGATGTGTCAGGCGAAGTCGCCGAGCCGCCAGTAATGGCCGCCTTCTATCCACATGCGACGCGGACGGACATCGACTACGTGTGGGGAACGTGGTGCTCGGCGACGCTGACGGAACTCATCAGGACATGGCCCGCTCGTCGTGAGGCCGGCGAAATGGAGCACTCCCGCGGCTGGTGGCGGCCGACGCTTGGCGAACTTAGAATTGCTCGTCGAAACGCGCGCGTCATCGAGCGTCGAAGGCGAAACCGCCGTCTCAGTCCAATGTCGTGAAACTCCGACCGCGACCCGGCCGGCCCGCTCTTTCCGCCAGAGGCGCGGGCTTTCATTTGTTTGGCCGATGCGGCGGTCCGCTGGCGGGGGGCCGAGGTTGAAAATCTGTGGTGATCTGTCGAGTACAGCGATGGGCTCCCTGAGAAAGCCGGCGGTTACCTTTCGGATGCCCTGAGGCTCCGCGCCGCCTCATCGAGTGCCAGCGGATCGTCACCGAGGCGATCTATGAGGTCTTGAGCTTGATCGCCGGTGATGGCTGTTCTCATCGCCAGCGCTTCCGCTGCCTCAACATCCGATTGACCAGCGGCGCGCTTGCCTTGCTTCCCTCGGCTTTGGGTCTGCGCGGGAGCTGGTACGTCGGCCGGTGGACGAGCACCAAGCGAGCGGTCTTCGTTCTCGATTTCCAAGGTCGCCTGATTCCAATGACGCTCGTGCAGACCGTGCGTCTGGCCTTCTCGTTCCCAGATCTCATATGCGCGGCGCCGAATGCGTTCGTGTTTGTCGTCTGACATGAACGTTCCTCCTTGTAGGTTCTCACCCAACGCGAAGGAGCGTCGGAACGATCCGACCCTAGACGCCTATTTCGGAGAAAACAGAGACCCGGAAGGCTAGCTTCCGGAAGACCGTGCCTGCCGCGTTTGCGATGCCGCGATGCGTTAGGTGGCCCAGCGCAAATCCTCGTGCGCTGCTCCGGGAGCAACACCACGAAGGAACGTGACAGGCTCTCCGATCGTTGAAGGCTTTTGATCGAGCCATATCATGCCATCGACCTCGATACGAAAAATGGCATACGATCCCGACAGCAGAATCCTCTCGGTGTGGTTCGTGGCCAGCGGCAAACGGTACGAGTTCGAGGGCGTGCCGCCGGAGACCTTTGCCGCGTTCAAAGCCGCCTTTGCCAAGGGCCGCTACTTCAACGAGCACATCCGCAATCACTTCCGCTACCGTCTGGTTGGACCGGCGGTCGACTGAGCAGCATCAGCGGACGATCTCTTTGGGCAGGGATGCGGCTCATTCGCCGTGGCCGTCCGGCCGTCCGGCCGGCCCTTTGCGAGGCAAGGTCTTATATCGGAACGAAAGGCGGATTCGCGAATTCTACTGCGAGATAATCGGAATCGTCGCCCATGAGGCTCGCGACCCTCCACCTTGAAATTGCGAGTTACGGCGACGTATATCGCGCCGCAAGGCTTGTTCGCCTGAGGCAGCAAATGATCCGGCACATCAAGCGCACTGGCGCCGCGGCTCAAAAAGTCGAGCAAGCGCTGGCTAGTCTGGCCGAAGCAAACGCACCCATGGACCGGCTCGCGCGGCGTCAGTAGGGCCGCGACGACGTAAGGAAAGGCCTTCGAGGCTGCTGCCCAGGAGGAGGGGTTGCTACGCAAGTCCTCCAACTAGGGCTCACTTCGCGTGCGTGCTGTTGAACACCGGATGTCGCACACTTTCAATTCACAGGCTCGAGCGGTTGGTGCTCCGCCTCCGTATGGTGAAGCACCTGGCCGAGATCGCGCATGTCGAAATGCTGCCCGCATGTAGGGCAGTGTTCCAAATGCTACGCCTCGGGCTTGATCGGCCGGTCGTGATCTTTGCCTCGAAAACCCGTGCCTTCGTTGTTGGTCCGATATCTCATTTCCGCTCCCGCAATACCCTCGCGGCTTTTGTCAGGGCTGACCGATCATTGCCGTTCTTTTTGATCAGCTTGCTGACCTGGCTCGGCGAGATTCCATTCTCTCGCGCGAAACGTTCTATCTCGTAGTACTCGTCGATCGACAAACGATTCTGGTTGTCTTCCATTTCCGTATTCCTAGCCGGGTTCAAGCAAACGGCACGTTGAAAGGACCCTAGCAACGACTGCCTGCAGCCGCGGTTCCGAGCGGCGATACGTCCTTGCCTGTTTTGCGAACAGATAAGACTTAGGTCCGGTGGAGGATCGGACCGAATCCCCTCATGGGGCTGGCTTCGCCGTGCACAGGAACCGAAACGTTCAAATTTTATTGAGTGGGGTCTGTTGCGTTGGAGTTTGCATGGGAGGTTTGCGCCATTCCAACCCGACGATAGCGAGCCATAATCCAACACAGAAACTTCCTGGAACTTTAGCCATTTCTAAAAATTGTCTGTGACCAGTGGGCATGCCCCCCGCTGCCCGCTGTAGATCGGGCTGCAACCCGATCGGGCCCGCGCTCTCCGCCAGAGGCGCGGGCTTCTCTCGCTTTTCTCCGTGAAGAGCGGGGCAGAGACGTCGCGCGAACAGACATTGGATCAAAAGCCGGCTCACGGGAAATCGAAATGCTGCCATTCCACGCATCGATGGACCCGACATTGACCCTCAAGCGTCTGGACATAGGAGGCGACGGGCACGGCGGGCCGGTCGCACTCATTGCCAAATTGGCGGACATATCGATCATAGGTGTTGCGGCCGGTGGTCAGGACGACCGCGCGCCGGCTCTGGATCAGCTGCTGCGTCTGTTCGCAAGTCATGGTGCGCGCATCCGGCCGGGCGTAAGCCATGCTTGTGGCCGCGAACAGGATCGCCGCGGCTGTCGATACGATTGGGCGAGCTGTCATGCTGCATCCTCACCAGGGTCGTGCCTAACGCGCACCTTCGCCAGTGGTTCCGCAGCTTCACCCGGAGCAGCTAGAGCGTCTAGCCGACAAGGCAGGCGCCACCCCGCCGTAGGGTTCATTCTCCTCTGTGGAGCGCGGGCTTTTCAATTCACAGGCTGCAGCGGTTGATGCTCCGGCTTCGCATGGTGAAGCACCTGGCCGAGATCGCGCATGTCGAAATGCCGCACACTGGACAATGTTCGAAATGCTCCGCCTCGGGCTTGATTGGTTGGTCGTGGTCCCTGCCTCAAAAAACTTCGGAACCGTTGCAGAAATCACGCATTACAACTGCAGCGGTCGATTCCTTCAGGATGTAGCCGCTAAGACACTCCCCAAGTGAAAGCCCGTTGCCGGCCCCTCCCGCCAGCGGGCTTTTCGCTGTACGGCGTCTTGTCGTCAAAGCTGACTGGCGGTAGTCCGCTGTGTAAAGCCATAAGGTGCCCCGCAATGGGTCAATACGTCTGGCACCGCAATTGCATGGTCAAGGATGGGGAATGGGTTGGAGGCCGGTCGCTTCGCAAATGGAGCGGCGGGTCTACTACATACCGGCCGCGCGCCAGGATAAAGCGCGTCGCATGAGGTCGGTCAGACGCGCGCTTTAAGACTTGCCTGTCGCAACCGATGGTAGTAACTGATATGATTAAGTCTAAAAGTTGAGTAAATGTGACGCGGGTTACTAGGTGCCATGAGCGAGCGCGGTGAGGAATACCTCCCTGAATGGATTACAGGCCATCTGTCCGATGATCCGGTAATTGCCAGAGACATCTCGGCCAGAATTTTGAACATGAACAATGTTGGGGTCCCGTCCCGTGGGATGAGGAGAAGCCAGCGGAAAGAAGCGTCGATCGAGGGCGGCGGTGAGATTTTGGGGGCTCTGTCGACTCGCGCGATCACCGTCATCTTCCCAGACGCAACACCCATCATGCTATTGGCTGTTTTGGCGCTTTCCGTGCTGTTGCTCCTGGGCGTGGCAGGTTCCGGGCTATTAGATGAGGCGGTTGCGTCAACACTCTGATCGGGAGGCCCACTTGCGTTTCCCATAGACCTCAGGAATATAATCCTCTCCGTTGCGGCGAACCCCTTTCACGGAGATCGCCATGCCCCAAAAGACCCTCGCCGACACCCTGGCCGCCCGCGAAACCATCTATGTCAATTGCGGACACCCGATGTGCTGCAAATCGACGAAACTCGACATCCAGGCGCTGATCGACAGGCTCGGCCGTGACCACGGCTCGATGCATGACGACTTGGTCGGGCTCTTTGTCTGCTCGAATTGCAAGGCTGCCGGCCGTGACCGCCGGCAGGTGTTCTTCACATGCATTCCTGACTACGAAGGCCAGCAGTGGGCGCGCAATCGCGACTGGAAGCCAACTTTCGAACGAAGGGGCTGAAAGTGGCCGGCGCCGCTTGTGGGGGGCGTTGGGGTAAGATCGCCTGAGTGCGCCGGCCGGGCGGATTGGGGTCCGCCGTTAGAAAGTACCGACCGTGGCGATTCATGTAACTTCCGTGATCGCGGAAGTCCCTAGGCGGATACTCGCAGGAAACCCGTGGAAAGCAAATTCGGCATTATGCGAATCGGCCCCGCCAAGGGAAATTGGTCCAAACGTTGGACAGGGAGGGGAGGCTTTCAGCTGAGTACTTGATTTTTCTGGTACGCCCAAGGGAATCGAACCCCTGTTGCCGCCGTGAAAGAGGCGTTGGTGGCGGGTCCATCGCATTTGCAGACACATCCGAAAGCGGCCAGCACGGTGGCGACACTGTGGCGACACGGAAGATGCAGAGGTCCAGCGGCCGAGGAGAGTTGACGGTAAGTGGCTGATATAATTTGAAGAATTGGTGGGCGATGCAGGGATTGAACCTGCGACCCCACCCATTTGAAGACTTGATCCCGATCGGGCGAACCACGGCGCCTCGGAAGTGCCGGGCGAGGGCAGCATCCAACCATCTTGTATTCTTCTGCTGGGTCGGTCGTTTGTCGGAGCTTTCGTGTGATCCCACACGGCAGTTTTTAAGAAAGCTAATGCTCGCTCATTCATTCACAACCTTGCCTCGATATTGAGGGCAGAGCATTGTGAAAGCTGGCGCGGCAAAAATACCGCCGGAGGCGCAGTTATTTTCAACGGGCATTTTGAAGGACATTTGCCCCAACTTGATGGTGCCCTTACTGCAATTTGCTTCCGCACGAATTGCATCGCCGAGAAGGTCCGCTTTCGTCTGGCGAATGCACTCTTCGGGCGAGGCATAGCCGCCTTGGTTCACATAGCCTTCATGGCATGCCTTGACGATATCCGGCTCCGTGAATTTTGCCGTGGCGCGTGCATGTTTGGTGTTAACGCCGGTGATCTCGATGACTGTCGCAGGCGGTTCTATGCAGCTTCTCTGCAACTCTGCACCCGACGTCGCAGTGGCAAAAGACGAGAAGCTGACAGCGAGAAGGACGGCTCTCGTCGGGGACATTTGTCGCAACGCCAATGGCACTGAAAACGACCGCCGATACGATTTGGGTTTGTTCCAGGCCTGGCTCGGCATGGTTCCTCCTCCTGATGCCACTCCTGGTGGTGAAGTTGTCTCTAACGGCAAGCCGCCGTCAAGCGGGGCAACTTGCGGGGAGGGCTGGCGGATGGGGTGGGATTCGAACCCACGGTAGAGTTGCCCCTACGCTGGTTTTCAAGACCAGAGCCTTAAACCACTCGGCCACCCATCCAAGTCACTGCTCGGCGTCGCTTTTTCAGTTTGTGCCATTTCTGTGCCACTTGCGACGCCTTATCTCCGTAAAACTCAATAATCCACAATGTCTTGCGAGATAGCACACACCGGTTTTCAAGACCGGTGCCTTAAACCGCTCGGCCATCCCTCCAAGTAGTTGACTTTACAGTGCTTTCTGCCTCTTTGCGGTTTGCTCAAAAGGCCGCTTGCTACGCACTTTGCAACTATATGTTCTTTCGACTTGCGCTTATAGCTACCTGCAACGCCGCGTCAACTCGCTCTGCCGCGTCAGCCTGCATGCCGGGCATGACATGGGAATACAGATCCAATGTGATCCCGATGGTCGAGTGCCCAAGGCGTTCGCTGGCGACCTTTGGATGAACGCCGGCCGATAGCATCTGCGTGGCGTGGGTGTGCCGAAGGTCATGAAAGCGGATGCGGGGCAGGGCTGTCTTGCCCAAGACGCGCACCCACTCATGCGTAAGCGACCTTGGCTGCAAAGGCGAGCCGTCGACCTGGGCGATAACGAAACTGTCACCGTCCGGCCGCAGCCCCAACCGGAGCTATTCCTCGGCTTGCCGAATGCGATGCGCTTTCAGTTCGGCAACGACGCTGGCCGACAGCGCCACGGTCCGCGCCCTGCCGGACTTCGGCTCCTTGTAGCGGACACCCTCTGCAGTTTGTTCGGCACTCTCCACGACAGATACCTGCCGGCGGTTATCGCCTAGTTCGATATGGTGCCAGCGCAACGCCAGGATCTCGCCGCGTCGCAATCCGCACGTCACAGCGAGCAGAACCGGGATGAACATGCGCGTCGGTCGGAGCGTTTCAAGCAAGATGGCGGTCTGGCTCACGTCGTAGGCAAGCATTTTCTTCCGCTCGACCTTCGGCGGTGTCGTCGCGCGCGCCGGATTGCGCGACAGCCTTTTCCATGTCACCGCCTGGCCCAACGCCTTGATAAGCACGCGGCGGTAGTGGTGGACGGTACGAGGCGGCAGGGGATCGCGCGCTTCGCCATCTTTCTTTCTGCGATGGTCAACGCGTGGCGTTGTCAGCGCTGTTGGTGAAGGTCGCGTCTATCCGGTCGGTCTTCAGCTTGGACAGGATCACATTGCCGATGAGCGGCGCCAGACCCTTCCGGCAAATCTCGGCGTACCGCTCGTGCGTCTTTGGGGCGACTGACGGCTTGATAAACGCCAGCCATTCGTCAAGAAACTCGGCGACCGTCTGTTTGGTAGGCTCGACGTAAAGCCCTTGGTCAAGAATCGTGATGAGGCGGGAGCATTCCTTCTGCGCCTCGCGCTTCGTCCCGCTGAAGCTATGCCATTTGCGTTTCTTCTTGCCGGTCTTCGGGTCGATCTCGCCGACATCAAGGACAATTGCCCATTTGCCTGGGCTGCGCTCGCGAATGTGGCCTTTCATCGCAATTCACCCTTTCAAAACGGGATTTCGTCGTCGAGGTCGCGAGGTGGCCCTGACGGTTTAGGTTTCGCATGAATCGGCCATTCCGGCGCACTGAGCTTAGCCGCTCGGAGAGCGCCCTGCATGGCCTTTCCGGCCGCAAAGTAGTCATCGGCTTTCTGGTCGTCATGAATCTGAATAAATTCGTCAATGCGCGGCCACAGCACATCAACGTAGAACGTCAGGAACGTTTCTTTTTGCTGTGAGGCGTAGAAAAAAGGCCAGTGTTCCTTTGCAAACGCCAGTCGACGTTCTTCTTCATACGTTGGAAAGAATTCGGGGCGTTCCGCCATCCGCAGCGCACGACACCCGTCGCTGACATCCCAAAATCGTTGCCAGCTGTCCGGCTCCTCGGGAAATTTCGGATCACGCACCGTCTCGTGAGACGCCGCCGTCATGATAGCGCGCTCCACAACCGTGGTGATGTTCTGGCCCTTCAACCTGGAGAGGTATTCCAGAATGAAGCGAGTCTTCGGATCGAGGCGGATCGTCAACGTCTCAGTCTTGCCGCCGCGCTTCGCCTCTTTCGCCATGCCACTTACTCCTTTGTAGTGCCATAGCGGTACACGCTGTCGGCGATTGAAGCAACAAAAACCCTCAAATGACGTGAATTTGACTGGGGAAAGCCCTACTTTGCCCTTGTCCGCCCTTGAACCGCCGAATCGCGGGATGTATTACTATGGCAGTGCGTTGGATGATCCGACCACGTGAACGAACAGGATACGGCCATATGACGTTGGAAGACGCGCTGAGCCGCCCCACCATCTCCGTGACAGATGCCGGGGCGGTATTCTACGGCCTGAGTCGGAACGGCTCTTATGATGCCGCCAAACGTGGCGACATTCCCACAATCCGCATTGGTCGAAAGATTGTAGTGCCGGTGGCGCCGGTCGCACTGCAACTCGGCCTCCGCTCAACGGCGGGGAGGGAAGCTGCTTGAGCGGTCCAGTTTCCAGACCCGACCGCTCAAGCCAATCTGCCCAATTTTTCGCAACCCCTCCCAGGGAATTGAAAGAAACAGACATGCAGGACATAGCAGGCGCGAAGGCGCACGTTAATTCACATTCAGCATCGGCGAACAAGAAATTCACTCTCACGGTCAAGGTCGAGCCGGATGGCGAAATCTTCCACCTTGAAGGCCGGCCGGCTTGGGCGATGACTGCATTGCAGGCCCTCCAGGCAAATGCGAGAAGCCACTTGATCACGGCGAGGGCTGCGTAGGTTGGAGGAAGCGCAAACCCCTCTGTCACTTCGATGGGAGCACCGGCCTCACTGGCCGGCCCTTCGCAAAGAGTATGGCGGCTCTGAAACAACGGCCGCCATTATTCTCTCACTTGTCACCGCTGATGGTGCTGTTTCGTATTCGCGCAATCGCAATCACTACACCCGGCCGCGCCGCTACATTGAGTCCCTCTACACTTACGTCAAGGTGACGGGCTCGGCCGACTATCTCGATGGCGTCGGCCTTGTTCATCATGACAAGGTGCCACCCAATCATCGGAGGTGGCAAAGCTCGATGGTAGCCACGCCTGAGCTAATCGAGCGAACCGGCAAAATACTGAACGCTGGTCCCGCTCTTTTAATCGCCAGACCTCGGGAAAGCATCATCCTTCGAGACGCGGACAAAGAGCCTGTCGACTATCGCGACACCCCCACGATTCGCCGGATGCGCCGTCGTGTCGAAGAGATGAACGAAGCCATTCGCGGCACGCTTCTAACGGGCGTCCTGCCTTCTCCAATGGTTCGAATATTCAACCGCACCTTCAACCGAGGTGGCCGCTATTACGCATTAGGTGGCGGCTGGCAGTCGATGAGCAAAGAAGCGCGAAAACTGATTACGATCGGCGGCGAGAGCGTCGTAGAGATTGATTACAAAACCCTGCACCCAGCTCTCCTATACGCCGAGGCGGGCGCAGCTTTGCCCGAAGACTGCTACGCCATAGCAGGTTGGCCGAGACCGCTCGCCAAACTTGGATTGCTTGTTCTGGTCAACGCCCCAACCAAGGCAAAAGCTCGCCTTGCCATTGCGCATCACAAGGAGATGGCGCGGGTTGCGGGGCCTGGATCGCAATTGGCGTTTGCAGCGGCAGACGAATTGATAACCGATGTGAAGCAGGCTCATCACCGCATCGCTAAGTACTTCCACTCTGACAAAGGCGCGGAACTTATGTGCCTGGACAGCGCCATTGCCGAAACTGTCATGCACTTGATGCTGATGGCTGGCGTCACGGTCCTGCCGGTACATGACAGTTTTCTGGTCCAAGCGTCGAAGGCCGAATTGCTTGAAGAGGCAATGCAGAGGGCGGCCTACGAGACTGGAATAGAAGCCCTGCAAGTCACCTTTGGCTGAAGGAAATTACCTAATGGATACAGGAACGTGTGCCATAAACGTCTTACATATGGAGAGAGGTGCCCCGGCCTCTTCCTCCTCCGTCTCTCCTGTTCGGCCGATTTTTGCTGTTTTAAGGGGGGAAAAACAGGATTTGGGCGAGAAAGCCAAAAAATTTTTTGGTCCGAAAAGGAGGGGTGCCAGCATGACGGTGATTGAGACTGAGGGAGGCCTCGTTGTGGTCGACGACGGTTCGCCGAATGATCGGCGAACGCTCGCCGGACCATTCCCGACGAATGCGGAAGCGCCGATCGGCTAGCGGACTCGCCGGTATCGACGGCCGAAAATCGTGCGGACTGGATATCGAGCAAGATCCTGTCGAGCGGCCCGATGCCGGTCGGCCCGAAGAAGAAGACCAAGCGTGAGCGCAAGCAAGCCAAAGCCGCTGCGAAGGCTCCTCGTTGGGTCCGCGACATCGCAGCGGCAAAGTTCGATCCCCATGGCAACCGTGATGGCAACGTTCCTGTCCAGCAGGGCAAGGTGCCGCTTAATCGCAGTCGTGAAATATGGGCGGCCTAATCCATGACGGCAAAAGCAGAAGTCCTTCCCAAGCCCGATAGCGCGAGCCAAGCGAAGCCGTCGCGCCTCTTAAAGATCAAGGGCAGCAGCGTCACGATCGATCATACGGCAGCCCAGAAAGCCTTCGGGTCATCAGACGAAGATTTCATCAATGGCTTCCTTCGCCAGCTGGTGAATGTCGGCAGCCACGGCAAAATGCCAGACGATCAGGGCACGGCCTTCGTTGCCTCGATCGTGAAAGGCATTGAACCGCAGGATCAGATCGAAGCTATGTTGGCTTCGCAGATGGCTGCTGTGCACATAGCGACAATGACGTTCGCCCGCCGCCTTGCTCACTGCGAAACTATCCCGCAGCAAGACAGCGCCGAACGTGCTTTCAACAAGCTCACCAGGACATTCGCGGCCCAGGTCGAAGCCCTAAAGAAATACCGCACGGGCGGCCAGCAGCTCGTCACCGTGAAGCACGTCACGGTGAACGAAGGCGGCCAAGCTATTGTCGGCAACGTCTCGCATGGGGGGCAGGGTGACGGAAAAAAATAACGTCAACCTCATGAACCTAGCGCCTCGGTGTCATGCTCGGTCGAAGCGGACGGGTTGCCAGTGTCGGTCACCAGCGGTGAGGGGCAGCGCAGTCTGTCGCATGCACGGTGCCGGCGGTGGCGCACCTGAAGGCAAGCGGAACGGCAACTATCGCAACGGAGGCAGGACCAAACGCACAATGGCAGCCTTGGCGGTTGTCCAGGCAATGGCGCGGATATGTCGGCAGACGATCGATGATCTACCGGATTAACTGGGCACTAGTCGCCATGCTGCTCGCCGCGGCCTTCATTCTGGCGTTGTGCCTGCGCTCCTTAGCTTGCGGCCTTGATTGAATGAAGGGCTATTTCATCCACCCGCGCAGAGTGTCCAGCGTTCGCTTTAGCCACCCGTGTTCGGCTTGCGCTTCCGGCGGCGCACCTGAGGGCAAGCGTAACGGCAACTATCGCCACGGCGGGCAGACAAAGGAAATCATGGCATCCTTGGCTAACGTCCGAGCAATGGCGTGGCTCTGCCGACAGACGCTAGACGACATCGGTTGAGGCTCTGGGGGGCGGGGGGGCACCGACAACCCTGCGCCATCTGAGCGTGCGTACCGGTCGGGTCGTCTCTCTTCCATAAACGCCACGAAAAAAGTTTTAGGACAGTTCGACGGCACGCGTGGGGCAATAGATTCGGCTGTTGCTAGCACGTGGTTTCCTTCCGCCATTACGATTGGGCGATTGGTTGGTAAACCTTTGAAATCATTGTACGCCAAAGAGGATGAAACTGAGAACTGGGACGATCAGGCATGTAGCCTGCTCATGACGCCCGTTTCCGGATGATCCAGCCGATGCCTCCCGCAAGCGCGATGCCGAGTAGCGGCCATTTCGCCCAGAAAATCCCGTTCCAGGTCAGCAGGTTTACACCGACGACCCCCAATGCGACGACACTCAGCATGGCGACGCCCCGATTGATGAGCCTCGTCATGCTTGCCCAGCGGAGGCCCGCCAGAACCGCTACGGCGAGCATCGGCCACCCAGCCCAGAAAATCCCATTCCACGAAAGCACATTGATGGCCACCAACCCCAACGCGGTCAAGGCAAGCAGAAGGAATTTCCGGCTGATCCTGCGCCCGAGGAAAGCGCCAGACCGGGCGGCGTCGCGCGACCGCCCGTCAGCGGCCGGTTCGGCACGGCGCGCCACCGCTTCGGCCCCGCTCTTCTCACCGCCGATCCGGACAACGTAGCTCGGCACACCTTCTTCGATGTTCTTGACGGCGAGGTCGCCCAGGAACTCGAACCCGACCGCCATTTTGTTGCGGACCTGATCGTACACCGTATTTGAGATCACGATCCCGCCTGCCGGGGCGGCGGTCTGAACGCGGGCGGCAATGTTGACGCCGTCTCCATAAATGTCATCTCCCTCGACCATGACATCGCCAAGGTTGATTCCAATCCGAAAGCGCATCTGCGTTTCGGCCGGGCGAACGGCATTGTGCCCGGCCAACTCGTTCTGAACGTCGATGGCCGTCCGGACGGACTCGACCACGCTCGGGAATTCGGCGATCAACCCGTCGCCCCAGGTGTTGACGACACGCCCGCCGCGGGCCTCGATTAGGCGCGCCATTGCGTCCCTGTACTGTTTCAGAGTCGCCAGCGTTCCTTCTTCGTCGGCTTCCATCAGGCGCGTATAGCCCTGAACATCCGCCGAAAAGATGGTCGTCAGTTTGCGTCGTGTCGCCGACATTGAACTGTCCCTGCTCGATGTGAGCAGCCGAAGCTTGCCGTGCTCCGGTGGCTGAGTCTACGTCGCATTCCCGCGTCGCATGAAGATACTGAAAACACTCTTTCTGGGCGCGGGGATGGCGATTCTGGCCGCAGCGAACAGGAAGCGCGTTGTGTCGACCGGAGGGCCCGAAAAGCCGCCCGGCGGGGGAGGGTCCCGAAGTCATGGACGGTGACCGCTTCCGTCGCGTCCTGCGGAAGCTGCATCGTCGACGTTTCGCGTTCTTCTTATTTGCGAGCCGGAGCGCCAGCCGCCAAGCCCGGAGCCCCGATGGAGCCCGGCAGGCCGCCGTCGAGATCCCCGTGGGTGATTGTACCGGAGGATCGCACGGCATGCCGTGCGATGTCGATGGGGGGCAGGGTGACGGAAAAAAATAACGTCAACCTCATGAACCTAGCGCCTCGGTGTCATGCTCGGTCGAAGCGGACGGCGCGGTCTCGCGGAGTGGACGGGCAGCGGCGCAGAATGGATGCGACCATTCTTTCTCAGCCTGCTTGCCGACGCCTGCGCACTCTCCGGCGACGTGCGACGGGCGCTCGGGGAACTGGATGAGGCTATAGCGGCGGTCGAGCGGCGGGGCAGCGCTGGCCGGACGCCGAACTGCATCGATTGCGAGGGCAGTTCCTGACAGCTTTGCCGGACGGCGGAAGACCAGGCGAAGTGCTGTATCGAAAAATCCGGGTTCGAGGCGAGGAATTCCCTTGCTTCTTCCTTGGCCTCTGCCAACTGCCCCAGCCGCGCCAGACTTGCAGCCAAGATGCGTTGCGAACCGAGCCGATGCGTCGCCTCATGCCTGAGTGTTTCGACGGCATCGGCGTATTGACCCGCTGCGTATTGGGCGAGCCCGAGAACACCACTGTTCGGGCAGCCGCCGAAGGTATGCCCGATATCAACCGCCGCCGCCTTCTGCTTGGCCTCGCGGCTACTTCAACCGCCGCTGCCGCTGCGGCGGCCTTGGCTGCCGCTTCAACGATCTCGACGCGACCGCAGCGCCGTCTGTCGCTGACGCGATCCCAGTTACGCGGACGAAAACCAGTCTCGATGCAATGCTGCTGGAGCTCAAGGGCGCGAAACCGAAGCGGGTGCAGGTCGATCCGGAGCCCGAGCCCGAGGCGGATCGAGTATGGCGTGCGAGGTACTGGGGCAATCTTAGCGTGAGCGACGATGAGCTTGAGCGGAGGTACGGCGCGCCAACATGGGCGGTGTTGTGCTACCCGATGCATGCCGAGTGGATCGAAGACGATGCGCGGCTGACCAGACTGGCGCAGGATTGGCGATTGGCGAGTCCTACGGCCGCGTCAGGACGCGCGGGAGCCGCATCCCGGTCCATAAGACCAGCCAAGGGCGAGATCGCGTCCAGCGGCTCGCCTGCGTTTCAAAATCAACCCCAGGCGCTTGCCAACGGCCAGTTTCCGGCACGGCCCGCCTAAGAACGACATAGCAGGGAACCGATTTAACAAGCTCTGAGTTTCAATTGTTAACCCAAGGTGAAAGTCTTAGGGAGCAACACAATGAAAACCATCCATCATCTCCTCGCCGGCACCGGTATGGTGCTGATTTCAGGTGCATTTTTCGGCTCAGCGGCGACCGTTCCAGTATTTGCGCAGGCGTTTGAGCGCCAGATCTTGGCGGGGCAGCAATGTCGCTTGTGCCCGCCGCTCACCACTGGCGAGGGCCATCCGACAGGCACAGCTAGTAGGGACACCATCGCCGGCAGCGGCAGCGTCGGCGACCACGGCACCGGCAGCGTCGGCGGCAGCGGCAGCATTGACGGCAGCGCCACCGGCAGCATCGGTGGCAGCGGCAGCATTGACGGCAGCGGCAGCATTGACGGCAGCGCCACCGGCAGCATTGACGGCAGCGGCAGCATTGACGGCAGCGGCAGCATTGACGGCAGCGCCACCGGCAGCGGCAGCATTGACGGCAGCGCCACCGGCAGCATTGACGGCAGCGGCAGCGTCGGAGGCAGCGGCAGCGTCGCGCGCTGACAACGGCGGGCAATTAGCGGCAATGTTAACGCCGGATTCGGTCAACGGTGGCGAAGGTCCTGCCCGCGAGATCGAGGTTGCCTGAGTCATGACCTGACCGCGATCAGCGCCGCGAACGCATCGCGGGTGCACAGGCGCCGCTGCTGTGTTTCGGCCAGTCGAGTGCCAGACCTTGCTCTACAAGCCACTGCTGGACGTCGCGACCGTCGGCACGCGCACAATCGCCGACGAGCCGACCGTGGCGATCCCGGTCGACAAAGTTACAGTGTAGGGGCCTAGATGCGGACAGGAAGGTATCCAACGCGGCGGCAGCGCGGCGCCCGCAGGGGTATCGAAGCCTTTGGCGTCATCGCAATATTGCCGGCTCTCAGGCGCGTCGATGCCGCTGAACCGAATCCTTTGGCCGGCAATCTCTACCGTGTCACCATCGATCACGGAGGCGCGGCCTTCCATCGAAGCAGGCAGCGGCTCGGTCCAATTCGTTACCGTGCCCTGAAGGCTTGCGGTGCTCTGCATTACGAATTGGATGATTGTGGCGGCAAGCGTACCTACGGAACATCAGCCCCAAGAGCGGTCGCGGCAGCCGCCGTGCCGGCATTCTTCTGCCAGCGCGCCTTCGCCAGCGGTCAGCCTGATTGGCGCCTTGATAACGGTGACCTTTGCCCACGCCTTATCCCCCCGAAGAGAGAATGCCGCTATTGCGGGCGAGAGTCTCGAAGCTGCCTAGTCGGCCGGCAGCGGCGTTGTGCCTTTCGGTCGGCGGATTTTTTTCACCAGTTCGACCGAACTGGCATCGACCGTGATCCGCCCGAGCACCTGCACCGTTACGCGGCGCAACTCCTCGTCAACGTGTACGACCTCGCCTTCAAGCCTGATCTTGTCGCCTGGCTTGGCCTTCGGTTCGATGGTTGAATAGGACTGATTTGCCGTCCAGATATGCAGGGTCACGCGATCCTCGATACGCTTGCCCACCGTGGCCATGATCGCCACCTTGTCGCCGATATTGATCTCCCGCGGCATGGATAGGATTCTGGAGCGGGTGGGATCTTAGTCAACAGATTGGTAATCTCCGAGACAGCGCGCTTCGCTCTAGCGGGGACGGCCCCGCGGCTTGGTTGCGAGGTGGGGACTTCCCCGGCACAGTCAGATCGCTCCGTCCCGGCGTTGCGCCGCGTGCGGTCGGAACAAATGGGATCGAAGCCGGTTAACAATCGAAGGGACCGCAAACGAAGCGGTATGATGATGATTGATATTTTTAGCTTCGAATTGGCCAGTGCCAGGCTGCGCGTAAAACGAGCCGAGCGCTCGCTTAAGCATGCGAAGTTGGCGGACCATGGCTGCGTCGCCGTCAATCTCGCGTTGTGCGACCGCATACGGTCCGAGCAAAGACGCGTGAGCGAGGCGAGGGAACGCATGACGAAAATCGATCCCACCAGCCCCGCCGGCAATACGTGAGTGTTTTGCCTCACCTGATATTGCCTAGGCTGGAGAAGGCTCCCCGCGCGCAGGCATCCACCAGTTAACCGGGCATTTCTTTATGAATCAAGTGTTTAGGGCGTTCTGATGGCTCGGCATGCTTCGACGCTACTGCTTTTTTAACGTCAGTCTCGGGGGTCTAAAATAGAGCGAACGGGGGGAGTAAAATTCAAAAGCGCTGCATTCTCAATCGGTTGCCGGCCAGGCACGGGGCGCCGCGCCTAAAGTAGGGGAAGCCGCCCCCGGTCAGCAGGACACGGACGCCAATACCGCCGCCCCCCGGGCAAATGAAGAAGACTACCGAAGACTACTGATTGGCAACGTCAGACACGGGGAAGGCCGGCGCCGCTGGGGGGGCGTTGGGGTGGATTGCCTGTAGGGTGCCGGCCTGGCGGATTGGGGTCGGCCGCACGACAACTACCAGAGGGTAGGTAGGGATCACGGAAGTCCTAAGCGCTGCCGTCTATTTCGATACCCTCGTCGATCGTTCGAACTGGCTGATAGGCGTTGATTTCCAGCCATTCGCGCAGCACGATCTGAATGAGTTCCGACCGGCCAATTTTCATTTCAGCCGCTATGAAGTTGAGAGCGTCATCCATTGCGGGCTCCAGCAGCACGCCGGAGACGTTTCTAAGCATCAATGGAGCGCGACGCGTTACGTTACAAACCGCGCCGCGAAGGTATGAGACGGTCTGCAAAGACTGGGTGAACCACCCCGGAACGGCCGCCAAACCAGCCAGCAATCGCGCCAAGCACAAGGGAGACGAATGCCAGAAGCGCGCCGGTCGATGCGATCGAAGCAGCGGTATCTGCGGCTTCCGCCGCTTGTTGCTTCGCCTGCTCGACGGCTTGGCGATATTGCTGTTCCATCTGCGTCACCTGTTCCGTGGCTTGTTCGAGAGGGATACCACGTGCCGTCGCCAGTGCTTGTGCTGCGTTTTGACGGGCTGAATTGACATCCGCCTCGTTGCCCATGACGAGCGCACGCATCGCACTGATGGCCGCATTGTTAAGCGCCTCCGGGTCCGTACCGGTCGAGCGCACCTGAGCCTCAATGGCTTCCAGAGGATTAGCCTCTGCCACAATTGGTTCCGCGGTTTGCGCTACGGTCTCGCCCAAGCCGCCGACGGCGCTTGCGATACCGCTAAAAGCTCCGCCAACAATAATGCCGACTGTGCTGGTGAGGAAATATAGCACCAGCAAGGTTGTGAGTGCCCAGGTTGTCAGCCCATGGAGCGCGCCCGTGGTGGGGGGCGTCTTGCCGGACATCCGAGCAGCGATGTAGCCGCCGACGAACGCAGCAACAATGCCAGACAGGACGTACCAGATACCGGCTACAATTGAAAACGTCGATGCCTCGGGATTGTCACCGGTCCCGGGATCGAGCGTCGCGATGCCGACACCAGCACCCAGCATCGTCAGCAGGACTTGCGTCACGAGAGCCACAACCACTCCGGCGAGAATGGCGCCCCAACTGACTTTGTTCAGAAGGATCGCGTGAGCATCATCACTTGCGGTCGAGTAAGCCAAATTTTCTTCTTGGCGGGGGTTGGGAATTGCGTCGCTCATCACTGTTGTCCTTGTTATTGCGGCAAGCTCCTGGGGAACCAGCGCTGCGATGATGGCCTTCATTGCTGGGGCTGACCGCCCTCGACTCTCCAACCGCAGGGAGAGAGAAATGTTCCGAATTGCCGTGCGGAGATGATCATGAAACGCACATTGATTTTCCTATGCCCGTTGCTGGTCTCGTTCGAGGCGCAGGCGATTTCTCGTTACAACTCGACCAGCATGAGCTGTGACGAGGTCAGGGCAACGATCGCAGGCGACGGCGAGGCGATAACGCGCTATCGCTCGAGGCGCGACTCGAGCCATGGCAACAACAGCGGAGGACAATTTCCGGATCGAGGTTTGGGACCGCGAGGAGAAGGCGCTTGTCGAGACCATCTGTCGATCGCCGGACTCATTTGTCAGCCAAGCGGCCTGGCAAACCGCCATCCGGGCGCCGCAGACCATCGTAGAGGGCAGCATACATGCCGGGCTGGACGTATCGCTGAGCGATCTCCGCAAATGGCACATGTTACGGGCCTGGTGCAGAAATTGCTCGCACCATGCGGAGGTCAAGGCGCCCGCCCTCATCAGGCGCTATGGCACGGACGCGCTCTTCAGCACGGTCGAAAGGGCACTGCCTGGGTCCAGTATAGAGGGCCGGTTACTTCATGCGAACCTGTGCCACGCTGTCCCTGTAGTCCGCTTTCGGGTCGCCCATCCCGAGGAAAAGTTTCACCCCGGCGACGATACTGGATGCATCTTTCCAGATTTCGGCGTCCGCAGGATCGAACCTGAGCAAGCACAGCTTCGGATCTTCCTTGCCTCCTTCGAACCATGCGGCGACGAAGCGATTCCACAATCGGTCGATGACTTCCCGATCATCGTCGATCCTCAGTTTGCCTTCGACGGTGGCGAACAGGTCGTGTCCCTTGGAGGAGTAGACCAGTGTCGCTTCCTTTGCAGATGCAACGGCCTCGGCCAGGTCGGTGTCCTTCGCTGTGAAGAAATAGATGACGTTGCGGTCACCATCGAACTGCGCTGTCATCGGTCGAGGGTGGACGCTCGGGACGCCGATCATTGCCGTCATGTCGGAACGGATCGAATCCCAAAACTTGCTTTTGAATTCCTCATCGTTGTCGGGCATGGCTTGTCTCCTGTGAGAACGCCAAACGCCGCGTGTCTGCCGTGGTTCCAAGCGCGTACCTGGAATATAAGGAGTTCCGCCGGCCCCAGATCGGGACGGCCCGAGGACCAACATGGGCAGTAGGCCAACAAAAAGAGGGTGCCATTGACGAGCACCCGAAATGCGGCCCCAATCGGATCACATCGTACGGGGATTCGCATGAACCGATTTCTCTTCGTGATAGCCGACTTTCTGTCCCGCCCGCCCGGCTTCTATGTGCTGATCGCCGCGATGATAGCCTGCACTGCGATGGTTCCGTTTGGGCTAACAAACGTAATCACCTATGCGCTTTCTGTAGCTGCGATAGTGATTACCGGCGTCGTGCTGATTCAGGGCTATCGCGACACTGCTGCCATCCATGCGAAGCTCGACGAGATCATTGTCGCATTGAAGGAAACGAGGAACAATGTCGTCGGGCTCGAGCATGCCGAGCCCGAGGAGATCAAAGCCCATTTGGCGCGGCTTGAACTGGAAGCGGCGGCGGCTGATCAAGAAGCTGAGCACGAGGGAGTTACGCCAGCGACTGCTAAGCGCAACAAAATGCGCAGGCAGCGTAGCCGCAATCTAGGATCTCGCAGCTAACCACACCGCCAACATGCCGGTGAGCGATTTGCCGCGCTGCGCAAGGCCATCACCAGGCGCCAGCACGACCTCTATTTCGTCGCGTTCGATCTGCTGCATCTCAACGGCCACGACTTGCGCGACATGGTGCTGGAGGACAGGCGGGAAATCCTGGCCGGCCTTATAGGGTCTGACAGCCGCATCCAGTTCAGCGAGACGATGCCAGGCGAAGCCAACGGGATCTATCATCTGATCGACGCGGCAGGCCTGGAAGGGATGGTATCGAAGCGTCGAGACAGCAAATATCGCAGCGGCCCGACTACAAATTGGCTGAAGACAAAATCCTTCACCGAAAGCGAGTTTGAACTTCTCGGAGTTGAACGCGAGAGGGGCAAGCCGGCGTTTGCTCTGATGGCTGACCCAGGTACCCGGAAATATGTCGGCAGTGCGTTCGTGAGCGTCAATCGCGAGATGCGGGAGCGGCTTTGGAAGCGCGTCCAGGAACATGCCGGGCCACCGCCCAAGGACATGCCAAAGCGGCCGGCAACGCAGTGGGTTAAGCCGGGGATCAAAGCCCGCGTAAAGCACCTCAGAGGCGAGGAAGACCTTCGGCACGCCTCACTGCAGGATTTCTGGACGACGATTGAAGACGACGACGTGTGTCTCCCTCTATTCATGGCCCATACGCCACTCCATCCGGCCCCACGCATACCCACGGCTGCTGAACGCCTCCGATCTGGAGGTTCCCCTGGGTGTAGCACTCGGTCCGCGATCCTCGAATGTTATCCAGCACGAGGATGCAGACGATGAGAATGGCCGCGACGACTAGCGTCTTCATGTCGACGCCTCATCCAAAGAAGTAGTGCTCGCCGCCACCGAGGTCGAGGCGGCCAGCTGGACCCCACTTGTCGTCGCTCTTGGGGTCTGCTTGTCCATGAGGAGGCGGGCGTAGTCGGCTGGCTCGATGCCCGGTGGCAGGTCGATCATGGTGCCCCCGCTTGATGTGATAGAGCAAATTTTGATGCCGGTTATACCACAAAATGTTAGAAGCTGCTAATGTTCAGGTGCCCTGGATGGGGCCGCGGCGTAGTTCGAGGGTGGGTCAGCGAACGCCTCATGTCCGCTATGACGCCGGGCCAGTTAGCCGGGCGGCATCGCTGAAGACTCGAGACGCTATCAGCGAGGCCGAGAAGCGAGGGTCGGCAAGCTTCCTCGCGCTCCAACCCGCTTGCCAGCGACATCAAATTTTAGGAATATAATCTCCATTGCGGCGAACCCCTTTTACGGAGATCGCCATGCCTCAAAAAACCCTCGCCGACACCCTGGCCGCCCGCGAAACCATCTATGTCAATTGTGCGCACCCGATGTGCTGCAAATCGACGAAGCTCGACATCCAGGCGCTGATTGACAGGCTCGGGCGTGACCACGGCTCGATGCATGACGACCTGGTCGGGCTCTTTGTCTGCTCAAATTGCAAGGCTGCTGGCCGTGACCGCCGGCAAGTGTTCTTCACAGCAGCGGGCGCGCAATCGCGACTGGAAGCCAACCTTCGAACGAAAGGGCTGAAAGTGGCCGGCGCCGCTTGCTGCAAGGCGCGCTCGACGATTTGAGCGTAGCTCGTCTTGTGCTTAGGGCCCTGCTTTGACGGCGCATTGCGGAAACTGTCCCGCGGCCCGATCTGCAAGCGCCTTTTTCGTCTCAGCTTCTGTCACGCAGGCTCGGCCATCCATCTTGACGGTGAAGCCGTTGGACTGGAGGCAGCGAACTATATATCGGTCGCGCAATTCGCCATTAACGTCATAGGTTGTCGAAGAGGCCGGGATATTCACGGCGCCGATTCGGTTGCACGTCACCATCGTTCCATAGGTGTTGCACTGGATTGTGCCTGGGTTGTTGTATCCAGGGCGAACATCCGTCGCGAGCGACTGCGGAATCTCTTTGAAGGAGTCGATCTTGCATTGGTCAAGCGCTACGACGGTCGAATTCAGATCCACGCCCGGCTTGAAGATGATCGGCGCCGGACCTGTCTGACAGCCGGCAATCACAGCGGCGGGCTGCAAGTAGAAAGCGTTTGCGCATTGTGGTTCCCCCTCCACACACTGAACTTCAAAAGCTTCGCCCCCGCAAGAGGCGCCCCTGACGTCTCAACGCGATATTCCCGGTTAGCCCGCTGCCTCATGGTGGCGGCTTCGTCCTTTGGGGAACAGGCTAAGAACGTGCTGCTACGCTTTTTGCAACGCAACGCTACGGTATCGGACGGGACGACGTGGCACAAACGGCGCTGGCGAGTCTTCAAACCCTTGCTAGAGAAGGCTTTGCAGGGACGCTGCGATATGGCTCGGTATGGCTGGCACCGAATTTCAAGACCGGTGCCTTAAACCGCTCGGCCATCCCTCCATCGTGATTTTTCAACCACCTGGATGCTCGTCCTGATCGCAACGCGTACCCTGTGGGCGCGCCTCGGAGATCGTTCGCGCTTCATTGCTCTAGTGCGCCCAACGAAGTCCTGTCAACCGGCTGTTGCCGGTTCCTGCCAGGGGCAGGGCACGGGCGCTTGACAGCGGGGCTTGAGCAGGACGAGCAGCGCTGCGCCAAAGCTCGAAACGCTGTGATTTCTCACAGCGATCGCCGGCTTGGGCCACAATCTCGCCCGGTTCCGACCATAATCGGTTAATACGGTGATAAACAATTCCTGTGCACAAGGGATTGGGAATCAAGGCGGCGCTGGCATTGTCGGGTAGGTTTTGGCCCGGCCGACGGTCAAGTCGCGGCGCCTTTGTTGAGAGGGGACAATCGAAAAATGCCACGCACGACGCGCCCGCGTCTTCGTCGCGCTTCCGCTTTCGCGTTGTGTGCCCTGTCGGCTGCCTTGCTGGCGGCTTGCGCGGCGCCGCCACAGCCGAAGGCAATGGTCAACAAGAAGCCTCGCTCCAAGGAATATTTTTCCGAATCCGAATATGGCGTAAAAGCCAGCCCGCGCGTTACCTTCAAGATGTCGGGCCTGCAGCGTGGCGGCGGACGCGATCAGCTCGGCAAGCCCTATCAAGTGCGCGGCAAGTGGTATTATCCGAAGGAAGACAAGCGCTACGCCAAGAAGGGTCTCGCCTCCTGGTATGGCGAAGCCTTCCACGGCAGGCTGACCGCCAACGGCGAAGTCTACGACATGACACATCTGACCGGCGCGCATCCGACAATGCCGCTGCCGAGCTATGCGCGCGTCACCAATCTGAAGACCGGCAGCTCGGTCGTCGTGCGCGTCAACGATCGCGGTCCTTACCATGACGGGCGCATCATCGATGTGTCGAAGCGGGCCGCCGAAATGCTCGACTACGCCAATATCGGCACGGCCAAGGTGAAGGTCGAATATGTCGGACGGGCGCCGCTTCACGGCAATGACGAACAGTATCTGATGGCCTCCTATAATCCAGGCAACAGAGTGCCGGATCCGTCGGACAGCCTGCCCACCGGCGTCATGATCGCCATGAATGGACCATCGCCGAGCACGGCGTTGGCCGCCGCCGCTGCCTTTCCCGGCCAGTTGACGAATTCCGCATCAGCACAGCCTGTCGTGGCAGCGCAGACGTCGGCCGCTGGCAGTGTGACGCTGCCCGATTTCGGGCCGATCGTACCGGAACGGCCGCAGATCAATCTGCCGCCGCAATCGCCGTTCAGGGTAGCGACGCTGTCTTACGCCAACGAACGCGTGCAGCGCGCCTCCACTGTCTTTGCCGCGCTGGATGGCGCCGGGCCCGCCGAAATCCTGCAATCGTGGAAGCGGCAAGTTTCTACGGCCGCTTTGCCCACGGACTATATCGCGGCGGGCTCGTTCGAGGATGCCGCCGAGGCGCAGCAGGTGGCAACCCAACTTTCCGGCTTTGGCAAGACCGAAATCCAGCGCTCCGAGTTCGAGGGCAAGGACTGGTATTCGGTCAATCTCTACCCGGACGGCCATGGCAGCCTGGACGAGATGCTGCAGGCGGCATGGTCGCATGGCGCGCCGGACGCGCTCGTGGTTCGGAATTGACCGGCAAAATCTGAAGTTTTGGCCAGTTCTCCATCGCGCGGTTGCTCGGCCGGGACAAAGCCTGATAGAGCTTGCCCGGAACTACCGGCTGACAGGTCGAACTTCTCATGAAATTTCGCTTCGCCGCGCCTCTCGCCGGGCTTCTGGGTTTTGGCCTCCTGCTGCTTTCGCTGGCTCCGGCCACGGCGCAGCTTTTCGAAACCAAGGCCGCGCAGGCCTTCATGATCGATGCCGAAACCGGAACGGTGCTGTTTTCCAAGGATGCCGACAGGCCGATTCAGCCGGCGTCGCTGGCCAAGCTGATGACGATGGAGGTGGTGTTCAACGCCATCAAATCGGGGCGCGTGACGCTCGACGATACATACGTGGTGAGTGAGAACGCATGGCGCACCGGCGGCGCGCCATCCGGAACATCGACGATGTTTGCCCAACTCAAGTCGACGATCCGGCTTCAAGACCTGATCCAGGGCGTGACGGTCCAGGCAGCCAATGACGGCTGCATCATCATCGCAGAAGGGTTTGCCGGGTCGGAGACGAATTTCGCGACTGAGATGACCGAGCGCGCAAGGCAGATTGGCCTCGAGAAATCGACATTCGTCAATGCAACCGGACTGCCGGCCGATGGTCAGCAAACGACGGTTCGAGAGCTTGCGCTCCTTGCCCTGCATATCTGGCGCGAGTACCCGGAGCTTTATCGCTATTACAGCCAGAAGGACTTCACCTGGAACAAGATCACCCAGAGGAACCGTAACCCGCTGCTGGCGATGGATATCGGCGCCGACGGGCTGGCGATGGGCAGGAGCGAGGCATCCGGCTTCGGCATCGTCGGCTCGGTCAGCCAAGGTGGCAGGCGGGTCATTGCGGCGATGAGCGGCCTGGCAAACGACCGCGAGCGCGCCGAAGAAGCGCGAAAGCTGCTCGACTGGGGCCTTCGTTCCTTTGAGAAAACCGAGATTTTCGCCAAGGACGAGGTGGTCGGCGAGGCCCAGGTTTTCGGCGGCGCGAAATCCGGCGTGGCGCTGAAGGCAAAAGCGCCAGTGGTCATCTTCCTGCCGATCGCCAACCGCGACAAGCTGACCGCCAGGATCGTCTATGAGGGACCGGTTGCAGCCCCCGTGGAGGGGGGGCAACCGGTGGGTGCCCTGCGGGTCTGGATCGGTGACACGCTGAGCCAGGAAACGCCGCTTTTCGCCGCCGAAACGGTTGGCGTAGGCTCGCTGCCGCAACGCGCGCTCGATGCCGCCAAGGAACTGGCGGTGGGCTGGCTGCGTTAGCGGCCGCGGCGTAGACCTTTTCTCAAGTCAGGACTATTACGGTCCCGCAGCATGGATAAAGGCTTTGGCGCACGGATTCTTCATCACTTTCGAAGGCGGAGAAGGGGCAGGCAAGTCGACGCAGATCGAGCGCCTGGCCGGCAAGATGCGCGCCAAGCAATACGATGTCGTTGTCACGCGGGAGCCGGGCGGCTCGCCAGGCGCAGAGGCGGTCCGGCATGTCCTGCTTTCCGGGGCTGCCGAGCCATTCGGTCCCAGGATGGAGGCGCTGCTGTTCGCCGCCGCGCGTTCCGACCATGTCGAGCAGGTCATCCGGCCGGCGGTCGAGCGCGGCTCGATCGTGCTTTGTGATCGCTTTATGGACTCCTCGCGCGTCTATCAGGGCGTCACCGGCGGCCTCGATCCAGCCTTTATGGACGCTCTGGAAAAGGTCGCCATCAACGGCATGGTGCCCGACATGACGCTGATCTTCGATGTCGACCCGGCCGAAGGACTGCGGCGCGCCACCGCACGGCGGGGCACCGATGCCGGCGCCGACCGCTTCGAAAAGGAAACGCTTGATATCCACCAGCGCCGCCGCGAAGCGTTTTTGGCGATCGCCGCGGCAGAACCCGAGCGCTGCATCGTCGTCGACGCGTCCGCCGACCCCGATACGGTGGAGAATGTCGTCACCGGCGCCGTGTTCGCGGCGCTGGGGACGATGACGCCGAGGCACAGGAAGCAGGCGCCGGGATGATTTTCGAACGGATCGCACCAGAACAGCACGACACGCTTGACGGCGTACCCGAGCCATCCGAGACGCCGCGCCTGGTCGGACATGACCAGGCAGCGAACATGCTGGCCTCAGCCTATCGCTCCGGGAAGCTGCCGCATGCGCTGATCTTTGTCGGGCCGGTCGGCATCGGCAAGGCGACACTCGCCTTTCATCTGGCGCATCATCTGTTGAAGCATCCCGCGTTCGAACAGGCGCCGGAGGTCCTTGCCGTTCCCGATCCGACGTCATCGCTCTTTCGCCAGATCGCCACCGGCGCGCATCCTTCGGTGCTGCATCTGACCCGCCCGCCGAACGACAAGACCAAGAGTTTCAAGACGGTCGTCACCGTCGACGAGATCCGCAAGGTCAGCCGTTTCCTGTCGCTGACCTCGCATGACGGCAGCTACCGGGTGGTGATCGTCGACCCGGCCGACGACATGAATACCAATGCGGCCAACGCCTTGCTGAAGAATCTTGAAGAACCACCGGCACGCACCTTGTTCATCCTCATCGTCCATGCGCCGGGCAGCCTGCTGCCGACGATCCGCTCGCGCTGCCAGATGGTGCGGCTGACACCGCTCGATGCCGAGAGCCTGATGACGGTTCTGGAGAGCGTCGAACCACCGCCACCGGACGATCCCGCGGCGCGCGCGGCACTGGCCAAGCGGGCAGGGGGCAGCGCGCGCACCGCAATCCTGTTGACGCAGTATGGCGGGCTGGAAATCGCCGAGACGCTCGACGCCCTGGCGACAGCGGCAAAGAGCGATGTTGCCGGCGCCTATCGCCTCGCGGAGGCGGTCGCCGGGCGCGACCGGGCGATCCAGTTCGAAATTTTCAATCGCCGGGCGCTAGACCTGCTCTCGACCGGCGCCAGCCAGGCCGCGCTGGCGGGCGATCTGGCGCGGGCCAAAACGCTGTCCGATACTTGGCACGAGGCTTTGAACGCTATATCTGAGACCGACACCTACAATCTCGACAAGAAGCAGCATGCCTTGACCATGATCGACCGCCTGAATTCTGCAATGCGAATGTGACGGCCCATCGGGATGGCAATCGCCGTTTCGATGCGATATCCACCGGCATCATTCATTCAGACATTCATGACGGTTCATTCATGTCACGCGACACATTCTACATCACCACGGCGATTTCCTATCCCAATGGCAAGCCGCATATCGGCCATGCCTACGAGCTTATCGCCACCGACGCACTCGCCCGCTTTCAGCGGCTCGACGGCAAGCAAGTCTTCTTCCTCACCGGCACCGACGAGCACGGCATCAAGATGCTGCAGACGGCGAAGAAGGAAGGCATTTCGCCGCGTGAACTGGCCGACCGCAATGCGGCCGACTTCCAGCGCATGGCCGTTGCGCTCAACGCCTCCAATGACGATTTCATCCGCACTACCGAAAAGCGGCACTACGCAGCCTCTCAGGCGATCTGGAAGGCGATGGCCGCCAATGGCGACATCTACAAGGGCGGTTATGCCGGCTGGTATTCGGTACGCGACGAAGCCTATTACGGCGAAGACGAGACCGAGGTCCGCGCCGACAATCTCCGCTACGGGCCGCAGGGAACACCTGTCGAATGGGTCGAGGAAGAGAGCTATTTCTTCCGTCTGTCGGCCTATCAGGACAAGCTCATCACGCTCTACGAAAACCAACCCGACTTCGTCGGCCCTGCCGAACGGCGCAACGAGGTGGTCAGCTTCGTCAAGTCAGGCCTGAAGGATCTTTCGATTTCGCGGACCACGTTCGATTGGGGCGTCCCCGTGCCGGGCGACGAGAAGCATGTGATGTATGTCTGGGTTGACGCCTTGACCAACTACATCACCGCTGCCGGATATCCCGATGAAAATGCTGACAATTGGCGCTTCTGGCCTGCCGATGCACATATCATCGGCAAGGACATTGTGCGCTTCCACGCAGTCTATTGGCCGGCCTTCCTGATGTCGGCCGGAATCCCCTTGCCGAACCGCGTCTTCGGTCACGGCTTCCTGTTCAACCGCGGCGAGAAGATGTCGAAATCGGTCGGCAACGTCATCGACCCGTTCGCGATGGTCGAGCACTACGGCCTCGACCAGGTGCGCTATTTCTTCCTGCGCGAGGTGCCGTTCGGCCAGGACGGCAGCTACAGCCACGAGGCGATCGTCAACCGCACCAATGCCGACCTCGCCAACGGTCTTGGCAATCTGGCGCAGCGCTCGCTGTCGATGATCGCCAAGAACTGCGGCGGCATGGTGCCGAAACGCAGCGAGCTGGTGGAGGCCGACAGGGCGACCCTCGACCAGGCGGTGGAGGCGCTTGCTGCTGCACGCAAGGCAATGGCGGAGCAGGCCATCCATCTGGCGCTGGCGGCGATTTTTGGCGTCGTGGCGGAGGCCGATCGCTACTTCGCCTCGCAGGAACCCTGGGCGCTCAGAAAGACCGATCCGGCGCGGATGGAAACGGTGCTGTGGACGACCGCGGAAGTCGTCCGACGCGTGGCGCTGCTGTGCCAGCCCTTCATTCCGGGGTCGGCCGCCAAGCTGCTCGACCTGCTGGCTGTGCCACAGGACAGCCGCGATTTCGTGCATGTCCACGCGGACCATGCGCTGGTATCGGGGGTTACTCTGCCCGCGCCGGAGGGCGTGTTTCCGCGTTACGTCGAGCAGCCGGACGCGAACATCTGATGTTGGTCGACAGTCACTGCCATCTCGACTTTCCGGAGTTCGCAGAGGAGCGGGCGGCCATCGTCGCCCGCGCCTTGACCGCTGGAATCGGTCGCATGGTGACGATCTCGACGCATGTGAAGCGGTTCCAACAAGTGATTGAGATCGCTGAATCTTTTGACGAAGTCTATTGCTCTGTCGGCACCCATCCTCACAACGCCGCCGAGGAGCTGGACGTGACTGTCGAGGCGCTTGTCCGGCTGTCCGCTCATCGCAAAGTGGTGGCGATCGGCGAGGCCGGGCTCGACTATTTCTACGATCATGCGCCGCGCGATGCGCAGGCGCAGGGCTTTCGCACGCACATCGCCGCAGCGCGCGAGACGGGCCTGCCTCTGGTCATCCACGCGCGTGATGCCGACAGCGACATGGCTGATATCCTCAAGGAGGAAACAGGGAAGGGCGCCTTCCCGTTCATCCTGCACTGTTTTTCGTCAGGGCGCAGGCTGGCCGAAATCGGCGTGGCGCTCGGCGGCTATGTTTCCTTTTCCGGCATCGTGACTTTCAAGAATTCAGCCGAGCTGCGCGCCATCGCCGCCGATGTGCCACATGACCGCCTGCTGGTCGAAACCGACGCGCCGTACCTTGCGCCGGTACCGTTTCGCGGCAAGCGCAACGAGCCTGCCTATGTCGCGCATACGGCCAAGGTGCTGGCCGAAACGATCGGCGTCAGCGAGGCTGACATCGCCGCTGTCACCACGGACAATTTCTTCCGGCTGTTCAGCAAGATGCCGCGCCCGACCGCGCTGAGCGTTTGACGCATGAGCGACCGGCTGCGCCTCACCATTCTCGGCTGCGGCTCATCGCCGGGCACGCCGCGCATCACCGGCGACTGGGGCAATTGCGATCCGGCCAATCCGAGGAACCGGCGCATGCGCACCGCAGCGCTCATCGAGCGGATCGCGGCAAACGGCGACAGGACCACAGTCGTCATCGACACCGGGCCGGATTTCCGCGCGCAGATGCTGCTGGCTTCAGTCAGGCGCATAGATGCGGTCGTCTATACGCATCCGCATGCCGACCACATCCACGGCATCGACGATTTGCGCGGCTTCGTGCTCGAGCAGCGTCATCGGATCGATATCAACGCCGACCAGCCGACCATGCTGCGCTTACGGGAAGCATTCGGCTATTGTTTCGAAACACCGTTAGGCAGTTCCTATCCGCCCATTGTCGAGCCCCATATCATCGACCATGCCAGGCCGGTGGTGATCGAAGGCGAGGGGGGTGCCCTGTCCCTCGAGCCGCTGCCGCAGATCCATGGCGACATCATATCGCTTGGGTTTCGCATCGGCGGCCTCGCCTATTGCCCCGATGTCAGTGATTTCCCCGACGCCACCGCCGAACGGCTGCGCGATCTCGACGTGCTGGTCATCGATGCGCTGCAATACAGGCCGCATCCGAGCCATCTGTCGCTCGGCCAGGCACTCGGCTGGATCGAAAAACTGGCGCCGAAAAAGGCCGTACTGACGCATATGCATGTGCCGCTCGACTACGCTGCGGTGATGGCCGAGACGCCGGCCGACGTCGACCCGGCCTATGACGGCATGACGATCGAAATCCCTTATGAATCTGAACGATAGGTTCGGTTCTTCATGGCTGGAAGCATTGATCGTGTGACCAGGGCAGCGGCCGATGCCGGCCTCGACATCGAAATCAGGCGCATGGGCGCCTCGACACGCACCGCCGAGCAAGCCGCCGCGCAATGCGGCTGCACAGTCGCCCAGATCGTCAAATCCCTGGTGTTCCAGGGAGAAACCAGCGGAAAGCTGTTTCTCTTCCTGGTTTCCGGCTCCAACCAGCTCGATCTAGCCAAGGCTGCAGCACTGGCCGGCGAGCTGCTGAAGCGCGCCGACCCGCGGCAGATCCGCGACGAGACTGGATTTGCAATCGGCGGCGTGGCGCCGATCGGCCATCTGATTGCAATCCCGGCGTTCGCCGACGAAACGCTGCTCGGTTTCGATCGTATTTGGGCAGCGGCCGGCGCGCACGATGCGGTGTTCGCCGCCGAGCCACAGGCGATGGTCCAGGCAGCGCAGGCTGTCGTGGCGACGCTGGCAGTCTGAATCGAACGCGCTGGATATCGCAGCGCGGCGAACAGCCGGGCAATGGGACCTCGGCGCGCCGCAACGTGCGACCGGAGCACTCTATTCGGCGGCGATGGCGGTGGGCGGCAGCATGATTTCGGGCGCCGCCGGCGCGAACAACATCTTTATGACGTTGCGGAAGGCGAGGATCTGGCGTTCGAGGACACGCGGGTCGCCGAGCCCCCGCGACATGATGATGCCGCCATCGATCACACAGGAGAACATGATGGCGACGTCGTCGAGGTCCATGCCCTTGCGGGCAGGGTAAACGGCCGCGATCTCGTTCAGCGCATCGCGAAACCGCCCGTTCCAGGAGCGGACGGCGGCGGCGGCGATGTCGCGAACGGTGCGGTCGAAGAGGCGCTCCTGATAGGTGAACGTCGCGATCAGGCAGCCGGGGTGGCCGTTCGGCAGATCACCCATCAGTTCGGCAAGCAGTTTGAGCGTGATCAGGAACGACTGCAACGGATCATCGGACAATTGCCGGCCGCGGTGAAACACATCATCGAAGATGCGGTCGTTCTCCTCGACGTAGCGCAGCATCAAGGCGCGGGCGAGTTCGTTCTTGTCCTTGAAATGATAGAAGAAGCCGCTCTTGGTGATGCCGGCTTCGGCGATCACCTCCTCGATGGACGTCGCGCCGAACCCCTTGGCGAGCACCGAGGCCTCGGCGATCTCCAGAATGCGTTCGCGCGTTTCCGCACCTTTGCGCATGGCCGAATGCCCTCAAATCTACTGTACCGGCGGTATGGTTTTCACACCCGCCACCATCGGCACCGATAGCAATATGACCGGCCCAGCGCGGCTATCCGTCTGTAATTGCTGCGGTTTCCGCTTCGGTGGAGTACCGGACCACAAGCCTTCTACCGCAACGGCGGCACGTACTGCTAAAACCTGGCTATTGCGAACCGGCCGCCATCAGGTCGGCACGGTGTCATCTTACCACTGGAGACAAACATGGCCAAGTACCGCCAGAATCTGCCGCAACTCGCCAACAGAACATTCCTGAGCGATGGCGGCATGGAAACGACCCTCATCTTTCACGAAGGCCTCGACCTTCCGCACTTTGCTTCATTCACGCTGATGGCAACGGCCGAAGGCCGGCAGAAGCTGAGGGAATATTTTGTCCGTTATCTGACCATTGCGCGCAGAAATGGGACCGGTTTCATCCTCGACACGCCGACATGGCGAGCCAACCCCGATTGGGGAAACTTGCTCGGCTACGGGCCGGAAGCGTTGCGGGCCGTCAACGAGGCCTCGATCGAGCTTCTTCTCGACCTGCGCAATGAGTTCGAGACCGCCGAAACGCCGTGCGTCATCAGCGGTGCGATCGGACCGCGCGGCGACGGCTACAAAGCCGGCAAGATGGACGCCAGCGAGGCGGAAGCCTATCACGCGGCGCAGATCGAGAGTTTCGCGCGGACCGAGGCCGACATGGTTGCGGCCTATACGCTCACCAATTTCCACGAGGCAATCGGCGTGGCGCGGGCTGCCAAGGCGCATGAGATGCCGTGCATGATCTCGTTCACGGTGGAGACGGACGGCAAGCTGGTAACCGGCACGACGCTCAGCGAGGCGATCGACAGGGTCGATGACGCGACAGACGGTGCGCCGGCCTACTATATGATCAACTGCGCCCATCCGACGCATTTCATGCAGGCGCTGAACAAGGGCGAGCGCTGGCTCGATCGCGTCTATGGCGTGAAGGCGAACGCTTCAACCAAAAGCCATGCCGAACTGGACGAATTGGAAACGCTCGACGCGGGCGACCCGGACGATCTCGGGCGGCGCTACAGCAGGCTGACAGCCTCGTTTCCGACGATGCGCATCCTGGGCGGCTGCTGCGGCACCGACCACCGGCACATCGCGGCGATCTGCGAGGCCTGCGTGCCGCAAGCGGCGTAGGACTTGGGTGCGTCGCAGGAGACGCGCAATGCACTACCAACCGCAGTTCCGCTGGTTCCAAGGAAACAAGGAACTGCGGTTGGGCCGAAAAGCAACGCTATCAGTTCCATAATCTATCTTATGCGACTTTCTGATGGGTGGAAGCGGGTTCTATCTTGAAGTGCGACATTGCAGCGATCAACGTCTTATCGCATAGCAAGGAGTCACTCGTGAAACGCACCTATCCCAGATCGATTTGGATTCACGTCGGAAGATCGAGTGCTGGCGACGCGCCCGGCGTCGCTGTCGACGCCCGCAATGCCATGGAGGTGCATGCCGCCTGTGGATTGTTCGCCGACCGGCCCATCGAAAGATTGCTGCGGGATGCGCACCACATCTTCGCGCCGGCGGGCACTTCTGACGTGCAGCTCCTCAGGTTGGCAGAGTTCGCCTTGGGCACCTCGAAGACACAGTGGTCACAGCGGCTTGCTTCGTCGGCTGGATCGCAAGCGTATCGCCACCATGGATGCCCGGTCTCCTACCAGCCAGCTTCGCGCGATGCAGCCACCCAGCGACAGGTCCGTATCAGCCCGACCTTTTCCTCGATTGCCGTGCCTCCTACCCTCCCTGGCGCCATGTAGTAATGGGGCGCCGGGCTGCCGGGCAATCTGATCGTTGATGAAGCGTTCCGCTTCGGCGTCGCGCGGCGGCGTCTGCCGCTCGACGTTGGCAAGTTTCTCGAAAAGAGTGCCGATCGCCTGCTGATCGTTCCTGTCCATGGGAAGCAACTCCGATATCCAGGCGCGCCGCGTTGCGAGAGATTTTCGCGAAGCGCCTCAAGTCGCTGTTCACGCATGTCGCTGCTCCAAAACCGCTGCCGCGACATGCATGGATTTGACGCGGCTATTCGCGCTCGCCGGTGAAGTTCAACAGCAGCTGGAAGATGTTGATAAAATTCAGATAGAGCGAGAATGCACCGAAGACGGCGAGCTTCTGCTGCGATTCCGCACCGAAGTTTTCAGCAAACTGCTCCTTGATCGTCTGGGTATCCCAGGCGGTGAGGCCGATGAACACGGCGATGCCGATCACCGAGATGGCGAACTGGAGCGCGGTCGAGCCGAGGAAGATGTTGACGATGCTGGCGATCACCACGCCGATCAGACCCATGATCAGGAAGGACGAGAACTGGGTCAGGTCGCGTTTGGTCGTGTAGCCGTAAAGGCTGGTCGCGCCGAACATGGTGGCGGCGATGAAGAAGGTGCGCGCGATGCTGGTCCCGGTGAACACCAGGAACACGGACGCCAGCGACAGGCCCATGACCGCACAGAATGCCCAGAACATCGCCTGAGCGCCGGCTGCGGACATCGTCTGTATCCGGAACGAGAACAACAGCACGAAGGCGAGCGGCGCCAGCATCACCACCCACTTCAACGGAGTGGAAAAGATCGGCACGTAGAGGGCTGGCGTCGAAGCCACGACGAAGGCGATCACGCCGGTAACGACGAGGCCAATTCCCATGTAGTTGTAGACGCGCAGCATGTGCTGGCGCAGGCCCTCGTCATAGACGGCGCCGGTTTGGGCTCCGACGCCGGTGCGGTAACCTAGATTGGGGGTGTTCATGCGGCTTCTCCTTTGTGAAGGTCAGTAAAGCGTGTTGGCGAGCGTTTCTGCGGTGCGATCGAGATCGCGGACACCGCTTCGGGCGACGACTGCGTAAGCAACTTCGCCGATCTGGAAATAGGCCGAGGAAATTTCGCCCGACGGGGCGACGGTCGGCTGGACGACGTCGAACGTTCCGGGCCTGATCGCGAACAGCGAGACCAGTCCCAGGTCTGTTGTTTCGACAGCCATCTCGACGCTCGGGCCGAACTGCGATGGATAGATCTGGACGTCACGGACTTTCCAGTCCTTCGGCAGCGACGGCATGACGATCGCCGTGGCGGCGCGGATTTCGTCCGCATCGTAATCCGGCGCTTCGGGCTGGGATGACATGGCCTCGCGTATGATCGTCGTCCTGTGCGCCCGGATCGCCTCTTCCAGATAGATAGGCGGCTGGGTCGAGGCGACGACTTTCGTCACCGATATCGGCCCGACGATCCCGTTGGCCAGCCAGCCCGCAGCCACCAGGACTGCGACCGCCGCAGCCCGCTGCAACGTGCGCAAGGCGCGCCCTCGAGCCAGTCCCCGTTCCAGCCGCCGTGCCGCATCAGCCGTCGCCGGCCGCGCCATGCCCTTGCATCCGGCAAGCGCCACGCGCAGTTCGTCGCGCGTCCTGAGGTCTGACATCACGCGGGCGGCAGCCTCGGGACGGGCGGAAAGAAACGCCTCGACCTCAATGCGGCGGGCAACGTCCAGCTGTTCGTCGACATAGGCGTCGAGGTCGGCATCGGTCACCGGGTCGCGCAGTTCGCTCGTCATGGACATCACGGGCCTCCCACGATCTTGAGGTGGCTTTTCGCATGTGCCGGCAATTTTTCCTCCATCTCGCGGAGCGCTGCGCGCGCCCTGCCGATGCGCGACATCAGCGTTCCCAGCGGCACGCCGCTGGCCTCGGCCGCCTGGCTGTAGGTAAGTCCCTCGATGGCGACGAGATGCAGCGCCGAACGCTGCTCATCGGGCAATTTGAAAAAAGCCTCGCGTACCTGTGCCAGGCGGACGGAATGCTCCTGGGGTGCCTGCATGCTGGCGTCGGCAAGATATCCGGCCTGCTCGACGCGCACCGCTTCGGATTTGCGGGACCGCAGGCCGTCAATGAAAGCGTTGTGGACGATCGACAGCAGCCACGCGCGCAGGTTTCCGCCGGATCGAAAGGTGCCGCGCCGCTCATAGGCACGCACCAGCGCGTCATGCACAAGATCCTCTGCTTCCGCGCTGTCGCGCGTCAGCGAACGCGCGTAGCGGCGCAAAGAACCAAGCTGTCCTACGATATCGAAGCGTGGCATCGACCCTCTCACGTCCTGTTTACGGAGCATGGCAGGCTTTTAATCCCGCTCTTTGAGTTTTTTGCGATCCGGGATGTCAGGCACAACCGGTACAACGCCACCGGTGCGCGTACGATTCCTTGTCCGGGAACGAGCGGCCCTCCCCGCAGCCGCCTCAGTTCGCCGCGCGGTTTTAGCGCCACCGGGGATTCCGATGTTTATCCCTGAATTAATTTGTGACGCGAAAAATCGCGAAAGTGTCATCTTTTTCGGGGCACTTGCGAGTTATAGGCAGGAAACATTCACCGCCGAATCTTCCCTTCGCCGACGGCCCTTTGGGCCCGCTTTTGTTCAACGAATTATCGACCCGACATGACAAGCCCCGACATGACAGGCAATGTGCCAGCCCAGCGGGATACCCGCATCGATGTCTTCCGCGCGCTGGCGCTGCTGACGATCTTCGTCAACCACGTGCCGGGGACGATCTTCGAGTATGTCACGCACAAGAATCTCGGCTTTTCCGATTCTGCCGAAGCCTTCGTGCTGATTTCGGGGATTGCCGTTGGGCTCGCCTACGGACTGAAGTTCCAGCCGGGGAACCGGTTGCTCATCACCCTAAAAGCCTGGCGGCGTGCCGGTGTCCTCTATGTCACTCACGTCATGACCACTGTCGCAACGCTGGCGATCTTCTCGGCGGCTGCGTTGCATTTTTCGCGGCCGGATCTTTTGAAGCTGATCAACATCCAGCTGATCATCGAGGACACGCCGGAAGCGCTGCTCGGCATCGCGGCGCTCGGGCATCAGATCGGCTATAACAACATTCTTTCCATGTATGCCGTCGTACTTCTGATGATGCCGCTTTTCCTGTGGCTCGGCACTTTCAGCCTGCGCTTGATGCTTGCTGCGTCCGCTCTTCTTTGGCTCGTCGCCGGCATTTTTCAGATCGCGCCTTCGAATTTTCCCGGCGACGGCTTCTGGTTCCTGAACCCGCTCTCCTGGCAGTTTCTTTTCGTCATCGGCATCGCCGGCATGCTGCATATCAAGCGCGGCGGCGAAATCCGCTTCAACTGGATGATGGCGAGCGCGGCCGTGCTGTATCTGGTCGGCGCGCTGATCTGGGTGCGGCTGCCGCTGTGGGGCATCGAGACGGCCTCCGGCCTGCCTACCGTGCTGACCGGCTTCGACAAGACGTTCCTGTCGCTGTCGCGCCTCATGCACATCCTGGCGATCGCCTATCTGATCGTGGCAATCCCGGCGCTTTCCAACCTGGCGAAGACGAGGCCCGGACACCCGCTCGCGGTTTTGGGCAAGCATTCGCTGCCGGTCTTCGTCGCCGGGACAATCCTCGCCATGATCGCGCAGGTGATGAAAGTCGTCAGCCCGGGCGGCCTCCTCTACGATTCGATCCTGATCTCGACAGGCATCGCGCTGCAGTTCGGCTTCGCCTACTACCTCGAATGGCTGCCGCGGATCGGTTGGGGCGGCAAGAAGCAGCAATCTGGAGCCGCCTTGCCGTCTGCTGCTCTCAAACCGGCATGATAGAACGGCGCGACGCGCCGTGCGATCAAGGCCTTTCGCCGGGTGCGAGGCTGTCCTCCAGGCCACGCTATGGATTTCCGTGTCCAGTCTACCGGTTGGCGGTTTTCAACCTGGCGCAAATGAAAACCGCTGGCGCAGCACAGCCGATTTGCGTATCACTCCGCCGCCAACGGAACCGCGCCGATGTTCGAAGACCTCCAGCCTGCCCCAGCCGACAAGATCCTCGCCTTGATCGGCCTCTATCGCGCCGATTCCCGCCCCGGCAAGGTCGACCTCGGCGTTGGCGTCTACAAGGACCGCGATGGCAAGACGCCAGTGATGCGGTCCGTGCGCGAAGCCGAAGAACGATTGCTGCAGAGCCAGGACACCAAGACCTATCTTGGCCTGGCCGGCGATACCGGCTTCAACACGGCAATGGCGAGGCTGGTTTTTGGCCCTGCAGCCGAGTTTTCGCGTATTCGCGCGGCGCAGGCGCCCGGCGGCTCGGGCGCGCTGCGGCTGGTTGCCGAGCTGCTCAAGAGGACGCGATCCGACGCGACGATCTGGCTGTCGGACCCGACCTGGCCGAACCACATGCCGGTGATGCGCGCCGCCGGCTTGCAGATACGCGAATATCCCTACTTCGACGCAGCCTCAGGTGCTGTTCGCTTCGCCGACATGATGAGCGCGCTGGCGACCGCCAGGAGCGGCGACGTGGTGCTGCTGCATGGTTGTTGCCACAATCCGACAGGCGCCAATCTGGACACCGCGCAGTGGGCTGAAATAGCCGACCTCGTCGTCGAGCGCGGCCTGCTGCCATTTGTCGACATCGCCTATCAGGGGTTTGGCGAGGGCCTTGACGCTGACGCCGCCGGCTTGCGCCTGCTGGCGGCGAAAGTCCCGGAAATGGTCGTTGCCTCGAGCTGTTCGAAGAACTTTGCCGTGTATCGCGACCGCGTCGGCGCGGCAATGATCCTGGCAAAAGACAGCGCGCAGGCGGATGTCGCAATGAGCCAGATGCTGTCGGCGGCACGCGCCATGTACTCGATGCCGCCGGACCACGGCGCGGCCGCGGTGCGCATCGTGCTTGAAGACGCCACGCTGCGCGCCGACTGGGAAGCGGAGCTCGAGGAAATGCGCCTGCGCATGCTGCGGCTTCGGGTGCAACTCGCCGAAGCGCTGCGGCGGCAGTCTAATTCCGATCGCTTCGATTTCGTCGCCAGCCATCGCGGCATGTTTTCCCGGCTTGGCCTGTCCGAAGCGCAGGTCGAGCGGCTGCGCGCCGAGCACGGCGTCTATATGGTCGGCGACAGCCGCATCAACGTCGCCGGCCTGCCGGAGGACGGCATGGACGCGCTCGCCAAGGCGATCGTCTCCGTGCTCGACTGAGACTTTGAGCGGCGCTGTGGACAATCGCCCCTCGCCGTGCGACGGCGTTGGCTGCAGCGTCGGACGCAGGCTAGCATGCGACCGATGAAACCCTCGAAAGATATTTCCCGGCTGATCGAGATCATGGCGGCGCTGCGGGCGCCGGAAACCGGCTGCCCGTGGGACGTCGAGCAGGATTTCTCGAGCATCGCGCCCTACACGATCGAGGAAGCCTACGAGGTGGCGGACGCCATCGCGCGTGGCGACCTGGACGATCTGCGCGACGAGCTCGGCGACCTGCTGCTGCAGGTCGTCTACCATGCGCAGATGGCCGAGGAAGCCGGTGAATTCGCCTTTGGCGACGTGGTCCAGGCCATCACCACAAAAATGATCCGCCGCCATCCTCATGTCTTCGGCGACGATGAGGCGCGCAGCGCCGGCATGGCCAAGGGCATGTGGGAGAAGATCAAGGCCGAGGAAAAAGCCGAAAAGCGAAATGCCCGCCTCGCCCGCGGGCACGATCCGGAGGATCATGGCAATGGTTTTCTGGACAGCGTACCGGTCGCCCTGCCCGCTTTGACGCGGGCGCTCAAGCTGCAGGAAAAGGCGGCCCGCGTAGGCTTCGACTGGAGCGAGGCCACGCCGATCCTCGACAAGATCGAGGAAGAGATCGGCGAGTTGCGCCAGGCCCTTGCCAAGGGTGATACGGCTTCGATCAAGGACGAGTTCGGCGACATGCTGTTTGCCGTCGTCAATCTCGGGCGTCATCTCAAGGTTGATTCCGAAGCGGCGCTCAGCGGCACCAACGAGAAATTCCGCTCGCGGTTCCGCTATGTCGAGCAAGCATTGCAAGCGTCCGGAAACACGCTGGAAAAGGCGACGCTCGACGAGATGGAGGCGCTTTGGCAGCAAGCCAAGAGCGCGAAGTAACGGCCATTACGCGTTGTTTTTACGGTTCAATCTTGTTTCTATCTCTTCGTGTGCGCTTCGCGTCGCTTTGAGCGACACGGTTATGCCGCCATCTTCATTGTCGGTGCGCGAGACGACGTCGCCATTGCGGTAGAGCCAGTCGACGAACCCAAGCTGGTCAGGCTTGAGCGTGACGGTCAGCGTTTCCAGTTCGCCTGACACTCGTGTCTCGATGATCGCCTTCAGCACATCGATGCCCTCCCCGGTGCTGGCCGATATGGCAATCCGCGGTGCCTTGTTGCCGTCGATGCCGTCGGCGAGCAACCGCTCCCGGTTGCCCGCATCGAGCCGGTCGATCTTGTTCCACACTTCGATGACGCGCCTGCTGTCGCCGGCATCGACGCCGAGATCGGCGAGGATGCGCTCGACATCCTCGGCCTGGGCGGCGGTGTCGGGGTCCGAAATATCGCGCAGATGGATGACGAGATCGGCCTCGACCACCTCTTCGAGCGTTGCCCGGAAGGCCGCGATCAGATGCGTCGGCAGGTCCGAAATGAAACCGACCGTGTCCGAAAGGATGACCGGCGTGCCGTGCGGCAGCCGTACCCGACGCAGTGTCGGGTCGAGCGTGGCGAACAGCATGTCCTCGGCCAGCACCCCTGCTCCGGTCAGCCTGTTGAACAGCGTCGACTTGCCGGCGTTGGTATAGCCGACGATGGCCACGACCGGGAACGGCACTTTCTTGCGCTTGGCGCGGTGCAGGTCACGGGTGCGTCGCACTGTTTCGAGCTCGTGCTTGAGCTTGTTGATCTTGTCCTGCAGGACACGGCGGTCCGATTCGATCTGCGTTTCGCCAGGGCCACCGAGGAAACCGGCACCGCCGCGCTGGCGCTCCAGGTGAGTCCAGCTTCGCACCAGCCGGCCCTTCTGATAGTTGAGGTGCGCCAGATCGACCTGCAGCGTGCCTTCCTTGGTCCGCGCGCGCTCGCCGAAAATTTCCAGGATCAAGCCGGTGCGATCCAGCACCTTGGCGTTCAATTCCTTTTCCAGGTTGCGCTGCTGCACCGGCGTCAGCGGATGATCGACAATGACCAGTTCGGCACGGCCCTCTTTGACGATCTCGGCGAACTCCGCGACCTTGCCGCTGCCGAGCAGGGTGGCAGGCCGGGGATCGTTGACGGTCACAACCGCGGTATGGATCGGGTCGAGGTTTATGGCTTGGGCAAGACCAACCGCCTCGTCGTGGCGGGCCTCGGCAGAACGCGTCAGTCGCGGACGATTGGTGTCTTCGTCGCCGCGCGGCTGGCGAGTAAGCACCGGCACGATGACCACGGCCCGGGTCGGGCCTTCGGCCTCCGCCCCCGGCTGATATGCTGGTTTTTCGCGAACGCTGCGGTCCGCGTCTTTCTTACGTGCCAATCAGGCGCCCTGGCTTTCCTCGCCATCGAACATCTGAACCGGCTGGCTCGGCATGATCGTGGAAATGGCGTGCTTGTAGACGAGCTGGGAGTGGCCGTCTCGACGCAGCAGAACACAGAAATTGTCGAAGGAAGTGACCACGCCGGTCAGCTTCACGCCGTTGATGAGAAAGATGGTGAGTGGGTTTTTGCTTTTGCGAACTGAATTCAGGAACAGGTCCTGAAGATTTTGCGATCGTTCCGCCATTGTTCTTGTCTTTCGCCGATCCCCTTCGGTTTGCAGGCCAATGCGCCAAATTAACTGGCACATGTCAAGCACGCAAACACCGTCTTGTCGTCAATAACGACAAGCAGAACGAGATATATTGATGTTCATTCCACCTGTGCGGTTATCAGGCTGGACTTTTTTCCGCAACGTCAAAAAAGGCGTGCCGTAAGGAAAGTGTTATCGAGCCCGGGTGGCCGTTGGCGACGGGAGCACCGTCGATCGCCACGATCGGCATGGCGATTGTCGTCGCGGAGCTGATGAAAACCTCGCGCGCGGCCTTGGCTTCGGCGACCGAAAAGCCCCGCTCCTCGATCTTCAGGCCGAGCCTGGCGGCCACGTCGAATAGCGTGGTGCGGGTGATGCCGCGCAGGATGCCGTGCTCGGCCGGACGCGTCACCAGCACGCCGTCCCTGGTGATGATCCAGGCGTTCGACGACCCACCTTCCTTGACGGTGCCATCGGCATCGACGAACCAGGCTTCCTGGGCGCCGGCTTCCTTGGCCTTCTGCTTGGCGAGCACGTTTGGCAGCAGGCCGACCGACTTGATGTCGACCCGGTCCCAACGGTTCTCCGGCACGGTGATGACCTTGATTCCGCTTTCGGCCCTCCTGGTGGCAGCAGCGGGGTCGGCTTTCCTGGCGGTAACCACCAGCGACGGCTTCGTCCCTGCCGGGAAAACAAAATCACGGCTGGCGACGCCGCGCGTCACCTGAAGATAGACCAGGCCATCGGCGACATGGTTGCGGCGGACCACCTCGCGCAGGATAATCGGCAACACGCCCGGCGTGACCGGCCAGTCGATCGACAATTCGGTCAGCGAGCGGTTCAGCCGTCCGAGATGGCGAGGCATATCGACGATGAAGCCGCGCGCCACCTCGCAGACCTCGTAGACACCGTCGGCGAACTGATAGCCACGGTCCTCGATATGCACGAAAGCGTCGGCGTGAGCGACATAGCGCCCGTTCACATAGGCAATGCGCGGCATGGGTCACCCCTGAAGAAGTCAGCGCATGGCCCCCGAAAATCGGAATCCATTTTTCGGGGAAGACCATGCGCAAAAAACAAAATGCTACAGCGTCCGTTGCGCGTCCCGAAAGACGTGCGGCAGCGTTTCTTATGCGATTCCGCCGCCGCCGTAACCGATAATTGCGTAGGCCACGACCGGATTGGCTGTCAGACGCCCAGCGACTTCAGCTTTCGGTGAAGCGCCGAGCGCTCCATGCCGATGAACTCGGCCGTCTTCGAGATGTTGCCGCCAAAACGGTTGATCTGGGCGATCAGATAGTCCTTCTCGAACTGTTCGCGCGCTTCACGCAACGGCAGCGCCATGATGTGCTGATCGGATTGGTTCGGCGTGCGCGGCATGACATCGCCGATCTCGGCAGGCAAGAGATCGGCGGTGATCGGTGCGTCGATATCGTCGCCGCGCGCCAGGATCATCAATCGCTCGACGTTGTTGCGCAACTGGCGAACGTTGCCTGGCCAGTTGTGCGCCTGCAGCACCGCCAGCGCGTCGTCGCCGATGCGCCGCGGCCGGATGCCGGCTTGGCGGGCGATCTGCTTCATGAAATTGTCGACAAGATAAGGGATGTCCTCACGCCGCTCTGCCAATCCCGGCACCATGACCGGAACCACCGCCAGGCGGTGATAGAGGTCCTCGCGGAAACGGCCGTCGGCGATCATCGCCTCCAGGTTCTGCGAGGTCGACGAAATGATGCGGACATCGACCTTGACCCGTTTGGTGCCCCCTACCCGCTCGAACTGCTGTTCGACCAGCACGCGCAAGATCTTGTTTTGCGTTTCGCGCGGCATGTCGGCCACTTCGTCGATGTAGAGAATGCCGCGATGGGCTTCCTCAAGCGCGCCGACCTTGCGTTCGACACCGTTTGATTCGGTGCCGAACAGCTCGACCTCCATGCGCTCGGGCGTGATGTTGGCGGCGCTCAGCGTGACAAACGGGGCGCCCTTGCGCGCCGACAGCGTGTGGATGGCGCGTGCCGCGAGTTCCTTGCCCGAGCCGGACGGGCCGATGATCATGACGCGGCTGTTGGTCGGCGCGACGCGCTCGATGGTCTGGCGCAACTGGCTCATCGCCGACGACATGCCGATCAGGTCGAAGGTTTCGCCGCTGCGCAGCTTGAGATCCGAAACCTCGCGTCTCAGCTTCGAGGTTTCAATGGCACGTTCGGCGATGAGGATCAGCCTGTCGGCCTTGAACGGTTTTTCGATGAAGTCATAGGCGCCGCGGCGAATGGCCGAGACCGCCGTCTCGATGTTGCCGTGGCCCGAGATCATCACCACCGGCAGGCTCGGGTGCATCGTCTTGATCTCGTCCAGCAACGCCAGTCCGTCCAGACGTGAGCCTTGCAGCCAGATGTCGAGGAAAATCAGCCTCGGCGCCCGGTCGGCGATCGCCGCCAGGGCGCTGTCGGCGTCGAATGCCGTGCGGGTTTCGTGACCCTCGTCGCTCAAGATACCGGCGACAAGCTCGCGGATGTCTTCCTCGTCATCGACGATGAGAATGTCAGACGCCATTACCGACCTTTTCAGTTTCTCTTTCGGGTTCTGTCCTGCCTTCGCCGTGCGACGGCACAGTGGCGGCGAGCGGCAGGATGATGCTGATCATCGCGCCTCGCCCGTTGTGGAAATCCGCCGGCGCGTCATGCAGTTCGAGCCGGCCGCCATGGTCCTCCACTATCTTCTTGACGATAGCGAGGCCGAGCCCGGTGCCCTTCTCGCGTGTCGTCATGTAAGGCTCGAGCAATCGCTGGCGGTTCTCGCGCGGCAAGCCCTTGCCGTTGTCGATGACATCGATGCGAATCGTACCATTCTGGCGCCCGGCTTGAATCCGGATTATGCCGTGCGAGCGGTCCTTTTGATCAAGTCCGTCAATCGCCTCGGCTGCGTTCTTGATGACATTGCCAAAAGCCTGCGCCATCAGGCGGCTGTCGAACGTGCCTTTGAGCGGTTCATTGCCGAATACGCGCTCGAAGGTGATATCGGAGCGGCTCACTTCGACGAGGAACGAGGCTTCGCGCAACGATTCGCGCAAATCAAGGGCCTTCATTTCGGGCTTGGGCATGCGTGCGAAGGCGGAGAACTCGTCGACCATGCGGCCGATGTCCTCCACTTGCCTGATGATCGTATCGGTGCATTGATCGAACACCTCGCGGTCTTCGGTGATGACCTTGCCGTAGCGGCGCTTGATGCGCTCGGCGGAAAGCTGGATCGGTGTCAGCGGGTTCTTGATCTCGTGGGCGATGCGCCGCGCCACATCCGCCCAGGCCGAGGAACGCTGCGCCTGGACCAGATCGGTGATGTCGTCGACCGTCACGACATAGGATTTCTCCTCCGAACCGTCGTCGCCGGCCTCGACCGTGATCTGCACGTTGAAGGTGCGCTCCGCACCGGCGCGATAGAAGGTCACCTGCTCGCGATGGACGGGCTTGCCCGACTTGCGGCCGATCTCGAAGACGCGGCCGACATGCGGCAGCACGGCGGAGAGATTTTGGCCGAGTGCGGCGGTGGCGGATATGGCCAGCATCGTTTCGGCCGACCGGTTGACGATGGTGACGATGCCATAGGGATCGACGCCGATAACGCCGGCGGTGACACCGGCAAGCACGGCTTCCGAAAAACGCCGCCGCTCGTCGATCAAATCCTTGGCGGACAGAATCTCGTTGCGCTGCGATTTCAGCTCCAGCAGCATCTTGTTGAAGGTGTCGCCGAGCGAGGCGACGTCGCCGTCGGAGGGCCGAACCGGCACGGCAACGTCGAGATTGCCGGTCGCGACCTCGTCGGCGGCGCCGATGAGCTGGCGGATCGGCCGCACCAGGCGGTCGGCCACGGCGATGCCCGTCCAGATGGCGGACAGGATGATGATCAGCGTCAGCGACAGATAAGGAAGTGCAAAGGCCACCTGCGAAGTGCGGCGACTGTCTTCGAGGCCGCGATATTCGTCGGTGTTGGACCTGACAATCTGCCGCGCCTTGATCACCTCGGGATCGACGAGCCGGATGGTGTAGAGATAGAGCCCTTCGATCTCGCGCAGCTTGACGATGGCGCCCATGATGTTGCGCGTCTTCGGCTCGATCAGCACCGGCCTGCCGTCAGCGGCACCGCTCATGGCGCCTTCCGGCGGCTCCGGCATGGCAAAATCGGCGTCGGTCTTGGCGCTCATGACGAACGAACCGTCGGACCTGATCAGTGCGGCATGGGCCAGCGAGCGTCCGACGGCTTCCTTGTTCATCAGATCGAGGAAACCGGTTCGATCGAGGCCGTAGAGCGTGCGGGAGGCGTCGAGATCGTAAGCCATCGACAGGGTCGTTCCCTGGAGATTGCGCGCGTTCTCCTGCACATAGGCATCGGCTATCGACAGCGACGAATTGACGATCGTCTTGGTGCGGATTTCGAACCAGCGATCAAGACCGATATCGAGCGTGATCGAGGCGATGATCGCCACCATGATGGCGGGAATCGCGGCGACCAGCGCGAACATCGCGACGATCCGCACATGCAGCCGCGACGCCGCCTTGCCGCGCCGGCGCGCCATCACGATACGATGTACTTCGCGGCCAACCAGCGCGATCAGGAACAGGATGAACGCCGCATTGACGGCGATTAGCGCCAGCGTTGTGCTCTCGTCCGGCGTGATCGGCGTGGCACCGACGAGGATGGCGAAGGAGATCGCCGCCGTAACCAGCGCACCGGCAATTGCCACCACGCCCGGCAGCGCAAGCAGCCGGCGCCCGTCACTTGTGCGGGGTTCGCTGAAAAGCGTTTCGCTCAGTCTCGATGCCCGTGGAGCCATGTCGCCGTCTAGAGCCAGTGATTGCGTCGGATGTATGCAACGCATTGTGGCGATTATGCAACAAGTGTGGCCTGGACGGAACTGTTTCGGCGCTCGATCCCCCGGAAAAGGCTTCGCTCTGTCACACCGGCCCGAAATTCGGGATCGATTTGATGAAAGAAAACGGCGCTCTAAGCTTGCCTGGTCGATTTGTAGACGTTGACGCCGAGTTCGCGAATCTTCTTGCGCAGGGTGTTGCGGTTGAGCCCGAGGAGTTCCGCAGCCTTGATCTGGTTGCCGCGGGTTGCCGTCATCGAAGCAAGCACCAGCGGATATTCGACCTCGGAAAGGATACGCTGATAGAGGCCGGCGGGCGGCAAGTCGCCGGCGAACGACGCAAAATAGCGCTGCAGGAAATGTTCCACCGCCTGGCCGATGGACAGGTCGTCGGGAATGAGGTTGCCGCCGCCGGGAACGACCGGCCTCTCGCCGGTCTTCAGTTCTGCCTCGATGACTTCGGCAGAAATCTCGTCCTGCGAATAGAGCGCGGCAAGTCTGCGGACAAGATTTTCGAGCTCGCGCACGTTGCCCGGCCACGGATAGCGCTTCATCAGCTCGATGCCGCCCGTGGAAATGCGCTTGGTCTGCAGGCCTTCGCTGGCGCCAAGCTTGAAGAAGTGCCGGACGAGATCCGGAACGTCCTCGGACCGCTCGCGCAGCGCCGGCAGCCTCAGCGGCACGACATTCAGGCGATAGAACAGATCCTCGCGGAAAAGCCCTTGATTGATCAGCGTGCGCAGATCCTTGTTGGTGGCGGCGACGATGCGCACGTCGGTCTTGATCGGCGTGCGGCCGCCGACAGTGGTGTATTCGCCCTGCTGCAGGACACGCAGCAGGCGGGTCTGCGCCTCCATCGGCATGTCGCCGATCTCGTCAAGGAAGAGCGTGCCGCCTTCGGCCTGCTCGAAACGGCCGGTGGAGCGGTTCTGCGCGCCGGTGAAGGCGCCTTTCTCGTGCCCGAACAGTTCCGATTCGATCAGGTCGCGCGGGATCGCAGCCATGTTGATAGCAACGAAGGGGCCGCCGCGGCGGCGGCCATACTCGTGCAGCGCGCGCGCCACCAGTTCCTTGCCGGTGCCCGATTCGCCTGAAATCATCACCGTCAGGTCGGTCTGCATCATGCGCGCCAGCATGCGGTAGATATCCTGCATTGCGGCCGAGCGGCCAACCAGCGGCATGGTTTCCGGCGGCTCGTCCGCCCGCGCATCGATTTTCGGCCGTCGGGGCTCGGAAAGCGCCCGGTTGACGATGTTGAGAAGCTCGGTCAGGTCGAACGGTTTCGGCAGATATTCGTAGGCGCCGGTTTCGGAGGCGCGAATCGCGGTCATGAACGTGTTCTGGGCGCTCATGACGATGACGGGCAATTCCGGTCGCGCCTTCTTGATGCGCGGCAGCATGTCGAAGGCGTTTTCGTCGGGCATGACCACGTCGGTGATTACGAGATCGCCCTCGCCCGCCGCCACCCAGCGCCACAGCGTCGAGGCGTTGGACGTCACGCGCACCTCATGGCCGACGCGCGAAAGCGCCTGATTGAGGACGGTGCGGATGGCCGCATCGTCGTCGGCGACGAGAATATTGCCGCGAACCGTCATTTGCGGTCTCCTTCGCCATCGTCGTCTGTGCCGAACGGCGTTTCTTTCCAGGCTGGCATCAGGATGCGGAAGGTGGTTGCGCGCGGCGTCGAATCGCATTCGATGATGCCGCCATGCTCGCCGACGATTTTCGCGACCAGCGCCAGACCAAGCCCCGACCCGTTCGGCTTGGTGGTGATGAAGGGGTCGAACAGGATCGGCAGGATATCTTCGGAGACGCCAGAACCGTTGTCGCGCACGCAGAATTCCAGCGGCAGCGACACGCGGCCCTGCGATCCCGGAACGGAAACACGGATGCCCGGCCGGAACGCGGTCGACAGGGTGATCTCGCCTTGCGGATCGCCGCCAATGGCCTCGGCCGCATTCTTGACCAGGTTGAGGAACACCTGGATGAGCTGGTCGCGGTTGGCGAAAACCGGAGGCAATGATGGATCATAATCCTCCAATATCTTGATCCTTTTGGCAAAACCGTTCTTGGCAATCGCCTTCACGTGGTCGAGCACGACATGGATGTTGACCGGATAGCGATCGACGGGCCGCTCGTCGGAAAACACCTCCATGCGATCGACGAGCGAGACGATGCGGTCGGTCTCGTCGGTGATCAGCCGGGTCAGCGCGCGATCCTCGTCGGAAGCCGACAATTCGAGCAGTTGGGCGGCGCCCCGGATGCCGGATAGCGGGTTCTTGATCTCGTGGGCAAGCATCGCGGCAAGGCCGGTCACCGAGCGTGCCGCACCGCGGTGCGTCATCTGCCGGTCGATCTTGTCGGCCATCGACCGTTCCTGGAACATCACCACGACGGAGCCCGGGAATTCCGACACCGGCGCGACATAGAGATCGACGACCTTCTCGATGCCGAGGCGCGGCGATGATACGTCGACCCTGTATTCGTTGACGGGTGCCCGGCGCTCGCGCACCTGGTCGACAAGCGTCAGCAACGGACTGCCGAATGGAATGAGCTTGGGTAATGTGTTGCGGGCGAGCATGGTCGCGCTCGAGCGGAAGAAATCCTCGGCATCGGCGTTGGCGAAGGTGATGAACCCTTCCGCATCGAGCATGATCACCGGGCGGCGGATGGTGTTGAGCACGATGTGTGCGGCGTCCGCCATGTCCATGTTTTGTGCAACGGTGGCATTCATGCTGCGCTCCGCAGGTTCATCGCCTCGGCAGCGCTTGAAAACACCTCACGCAACGCGGCGATGACGCGGACGGGTTCGAAGCAGGTAAGGATGGCCTTTCGCTGCTCATCAACGACGCCAGCGGCGTGGTGGTCGAGATACCAGCCAAGATGCTTGCGCGCCTGGCGCACGCCGCTTTCGATGCCGTAGAGCGACAGCATGTCCTGGTAGTGGGCAACGACGTAGTCGGCCAGCGCTTGCGGGCTTTCCGGCACACCGGGCGTCGCCTCTTTTGCCGCGCCTGCCGCGATGCTGCCTGCCGTCCATGGCACGCCGTAGTGCGCGCGGCCGATCATCACCGCGTCGGCGCCCGACTGGTCGAGGATCATTGCTGCCTCCGCCGGCGAGCCGACATCGCCATTGGCAACGACCGGGATCGAAACAGCCTGCTTTATGCGTGCGATGGCGCGCCAGTCGGCCTTGCCCTGGTAGAACTGGCAGCGCGTGCGGCCATGCACCGTCACCATCTGAACCCCCGCTTGCTCGGCGCGGCGCGCCAGAACAGGCGCATTGAGCGCGCTTTCGTCCCAGCCGAGCCGCATCTTGACCGTGACCGGCACCTCGACGGCGCCGACCACCGCCTCGATCAGCGACAAAGCGTGATCGAGATCGCGCATCAGCGCCGAACCGGCATAGCCGCCCGTCACCTTCTTGGCCGGGCAGCCCATGTTGATGTCGATGATGTCGGCGCCCTCGCCCGCGGCTATACGGGCGCCCTCTGCCATAGGCACCGCCTCACGGCCGGCAAGCTGGACCATGTGCACCGGCAGCCCGGAATGGCGGATGCGCAGGCCGCAACCGGCTCTGCCCCTGGCAAGTTCGCCGCTCGCCACCATCTCCGACACCACCAACCCGGCGCCATGCGCATAGGCACGCTGCCGGAACGGCTCATCTGTTATGCCCGACATGGGCGCGAGAAAAGCGCGATTGCGGATTCTCACACGACCCACATCCAGCGGAGATGCCAATTTGGTCAGGTCAAGCATGCACAAAAACCAAGCATTTTTAATAGCTGCACATTCACTAGCCAGAATGGCGGCAATGTGCAACGCGCAATGACGTCGCATTAAGGCGCATTTGGGAAAATGCTGGCACTAGCCAAAGTGCGGTGCGTGTAGGGGACGCTATTGGCACTTTGCATCTGCGCATGATCTCTTCCGAAAAGCGATTCCACTTTTTGGGATGATGCGCTAAGCGTCTCGGCATGACAGACGCAAGCGAAAAGCAGGCTTTGGCTGCGGACGACAAGGTTGCCGTCGTTATCGTCGCCGCCGGCCGCGGCGCGCGCGCCGGTCAGGCCGACGGGCCGAAGCAATACCAAAGGATCGGCGGCCGTGCCGTCATCGCGCGCACATTGGACGTATTTTTGGCGCATACGAAAATCGGTCCTGTCGTCGTCGCCATTCATGCCGACGACAGCGGGCTTTTTCGCAGCGCCGCTGGCGCCAACGCCGACCGGGTGGTCACGGTGACCGGTGGCGCGTCCAGACAGGACTCCGTCCGGCTCGGATTGCTTGCGCTGAGAGGCCATGCGCCGCGCCGGGTTCTGGTCCATGACGCCGTCCGCCCGTTCGTCGACGCGGAATTGATAGACCGCACGATCGCCGCCATCGGCGAGCGCCAGGCAGCGCTGCCTGCCCTGCCCGTCGCCGATACGCTGAAACGCGAGTCGGCCGCGGGCATGATCGGCGAGACGGTTTCCAGGAACGGGCTTCATGCCGCGCAGACGCCGCAGGGCTTCCCGTTCTGGCCGATCCTGGCCGCCCATGAAAAGGCCCATCATCTGGGCAAGGCGGACTTCACCGACGATGCCGCGATTGCCGAATGGGCACACATTCCAGTGAAAATCGTCCCGGGCTCGCCGGACAATGTCAAACTCACCTGGGCAAGGGATATCTCGATGGCGGATCAGCGGCTTTCCGGCGAACGGCCGCGTTTTCCGGACATCCGCACCGGCAATGGCTACGACGTCCATGCCTTCGAGCCCGGCGACCATGTCGTCCTGTGCGGCGTCTCGATCCCGCACGACAAGAAACTGTCCGGCCATTCGGACGCCGATGTCGGCCTGCACGCCTTGACCGACGCGCTGCTCGCCACTTGCGGTGCCGGCGACATCGGCACGCATTTCCCGCCGTCGGACCCGCAGTGGAAAGGCGTGGCCTCGCGGATCTTCGTCGAACATGCGGCAGAACTGGTACGCGCGCGCGGCGGGCGCATCGCCAATGCCGACATCACGCTGATCTGCGAGGCGCCGCGCGTCGGCCCGCATCGCGAAGCGATGACCGAAATCCTTTCGGCAATGCTGGCGATTTCCCGGGACCGCATCTCGATCAAGGCGACAACCAACGAAAAGCTCGGCTTTGTCGGACGCGAGGAAGGCATAGCCGCCATCGCCACCGCCAGCGTCGTGTTTCCAGGTGATGTCCCCGAATGAGCAACAGCGATCTCGCAGATGCCCTGCTTCAAGCCTGCCAACAGCGCGGCATCATGCTGGCGACGGCCGAGAGCTGCACCGGCGGCATGATCATCGCCGCCTTGACCGACATCGCCGGCTCTTCGACAGTGGTCGACCGGGGTTTCATCACCTATTCCAACGAGGCCAAGACTGAGATGCTCGGGGTTTCCGCCGCCACGCTCGAGGCGCACGGCGCGGTCTCACGGGAAACGGCGGTCGAGATGGCGGCCGGCGCCTTGGACCATTCGCGCGCCGGGCTAACTCTTGCCGTCACCGGCATTGCCGGTCCGGGCGGCGGCTCGACGGAAAAGCCCGTCGGCCTGGTCTGGTTCGGTATCGCCTTGACCGGCCGGCCGGTCGTCAGCGAATGCCAGTTGTTTGCCGACAAAGGCCGCAAGTTCATCCGCCGGGAGACCGTCAGACACGCGCTTGAACTGGGCTTGCGCGCGCTCGCTGCGGATCAGGCTGCCGGCGCTGCGCCATAGATGACGTCGGCGCGCTTCTCGAACGCCTCGGAAAACATGCGGAAGGCGCGATCGAACATCGCTCCCATCACCGCACCCAGAATACGACTCTTGAATTCGTAGTCGATGAAGAAGCAGACATTGCAGCCGCCGTCGGCCGGCTCGAAACGCCAGGCATTGCTCAGATATTTGAACGGACCGTCGATATATTTGACGTCGATGGCCTTCTCGTCAGGCTTTAGCAACACCTGCGTGGTGAAAGTCTCGCGGATCGCCTTGTAGCCAATGCTCATGTCGGCGACGAGGAGGGTGCGTCCGTCGCGTTCCTTGCGCGAGCGAACCGTCAGCGCCTCGCAAAGCGGCAGGAATTGCGGATAGGATTCGACATCGGCGACCAGAGCGAACATCTGTTCCGGCGTATGCGCAACGCGGCGATGGGCTTCGAATTGTGGCATGAAACCAGTGTGTTAGGCGGACTTGTTGAGAAACGCTTCCCGTGCCGCGCGCAGCTTGGCGAAATCGTCCCCGGCGTGATGCGACGAACGCGTCAGCGGGCTCGATGCCACCAGCAGGAAGCCCTTGGTCTTGCCGATCGTCTCGAAGGATTTGAATTCCTCCGGCGTGACGAAACGGATCACCGGATGGTGCTTTTTCGATGGCTGCAGATACTGACCGATGGTCATGAAGTCGACATTGGCCGAACGCAGATCGTCCATCAATTGCAGGATCTCGTTCCGCTCCTCGCCAAGGCCAACCATGATGCCGGATTTGGTGAAGATCGAGGGATCGAGTTCCTTGACCCGCTGCAGCAGCCTGATCGAATGGAAATAGCGGGCGCCCGGCCGGACCGTCAGATAGTTCGACGGAACGGTCTCCAGATTGTGGTTGAACACATCAGGCTTGGCCGCCACCACGATCTCCAGCGCGCCGTCCTTGCGCAGGAAGTCGGGCGTCAGGATTTCGATCGTCGTCGAAGGCGTTGCCGCCCTGATGGCGCGGATGACCTCGGCAAAGTGCTGAGCGCCGCCATCGGCGAGATCGTCGCGGTCGACCGAGGTGATGACGACATGGGTTAGACCCATTTGCTTGACGGCGTGGGCGATGCGCGCCGGTTCATCGGGATCGAGTGCGGTCGGAATGCCGGTAGCGACGTTGCAGAAGGCGCAGGCGCGCGTGCAGATCTCGCCCATGATCATGAAGGTGGCGTGCTTCTTCTCCCAGCACTCACCGATATTGGGGCACCCGGCCTCTTCGCACACCGTCACCAGCCTGTGCGACTTCACGATGTCGCGCGTCTCGGCATAGCCTTTCGACATCGGCGCCTTGACGCGGATCCAGTCGGGCTTGCGCAGCACATCCTGGTCAGGCTTGTGCGCCTTTTCAGGATGCCGCAGGCGCGGCGCATTGGCGATCGTGTCGAGGACGGTGACCATCAGAAATCCAGTTCATTCGCGATCGCTTCCGGCGTTCGCTTATAGCAAGTCATCTAGGACTTTTCGCTGCAAAGAAAAAGGCCGCGGCGGCGCATGCCGCCACAGCCGTTTTCGCATGGCAAGAGTTCAGCAACTAACGGCGCACCATGCGCCCTGCCAAGATCAGCAGGCAGGCGCCAACGAAACCGGTGATCAGATAGGCGATCCAGCCGGTGCCGAAGGCGCCGATGTTGAGCGCCTGCAGGATGGCATTCAGCACGATCGCGCCGACGATGCCCAGAACGATGTTCATCAAGATGCCCATGTTGCTTTTCATGAACATCTCGGCAAGCCAGCCCGCCAGCCCGCCGATGATGATGGCTGCGATCCAGCCCACGCCATTCACGTCCATATGCCCTCTCCTTGTGTGACGAATGCATCCGGAAACGAATTACCTTGCGGTTGAGTTCCTTGGCTCTCACGTGCCGAGTCTCACGCACTCAATTTATCATGCGTTCAGCGCGCGGCCATAGGCGTCGAGCACGCTTTCCTTCATCATCTCCGACAGCGTCGGATGCGGGAAGATCGTGTGCATCAGCTCTTCCTCGGTGGTCTCCAGGTTCATCGCCACGACAAAGCCCTGGATCAGCTCGGTCACTTCGGCGCCGACCATATGCGCGCCGAGCAACTGCCCGGTCTTCTTGTCGAAGATGGTCTTGACGAAACCCTGGTCCTCGCCGAGCGCGATGGCTTTGCCGTTGGCGGCGAACTGAAAGCGGCCGACGCGGATGTCCTTGCCTTCGGCCTTGGCTTTCGCTTCGGTCAACCCGACGGAGGCAACCTGCGGGTTGCAATAGGTGCAGCCCGGAATCTTCAGCTTGTCAGTGGCGTGCACGCCGGGGACGTTGGCGATCTTTTCCACGCAGACCACGCCTTCATGCTCGGCCTTGTGGGCGAGCATAGGCGGGCCGGCAACGTCGCCGATGGCATAGATGCCGGGCACATTGGTGTTGCCGTAACCGTCGACGACGACGCAGCCGCGCTCGGTCTTCACGCCGAGCGCCTCGAGGCCGAGATTCTCGATATTGCCCTGCACGCCGACGGCCGAGATCATCCGGTCGGCGGTGATCTTCTCGACCTTGCCGTCCTTCATCTCGACATGCGCGGTTACCGAGTTCGCAGCTTTTTCGACCTTGGTGACCTTGGCATCGAGGATGATCTTCATGCCTTGCTTCTCGAACTGCTTTTGCGCGAATTTCGAGACCTCTGCGTCCTCGACCGGCATCACCGCCGGCAACAGCTCGACCACCGTCACCTCCGCGCCCATGGTGCGGTAGAATGAGGCGAATTCGATGCCGATTGCGCCCGAACCCATCACCAGCAGTGATTTCGGCATCTCCTTCGGCACCATTGCTTCGAAATAGGTCCAGATCAGCTTGCCGTCGGGCTCGATGCCGGGCAACGCCCGCGGCCTGGCGCCGGTCGCCAGGATGATGTGCTTGGCAGTGTATGTGCCCTCGCCCTTGACGCCCTTGGGCGCAGGTGGCTGTGGCTCCATCGGCTTCTTCGACGATTTCGACACGACGATCTCGCCCGGTCTGTCGCCGGAAGCCGGTTTGGACAGCTTGGCTTCGCCCCAGATGACATCGACCTTGTTCTTCTTCATCAGGAAGGCGACGCCGCCGTTCAGCCGCAGCGAGACCTTTCGCGAGCGGTCGACCACGGCAGCGGTATCGACGCTGACCTTGCCGTCGATCTTCAAGCCGTAGTCCTTCAAATGATCCGAGTAGTGCATGATCTCGGCCGAACGCAGCAGTGCCTTGGTCGGGATGCAACCCCAGTTGAGGCAGATGCCGCCGAGATGCTCGCGCTCGACGATCGCTGTCTTGAATCCGAGTTGGGCGGAACGCACCGCCGTGACATAGCCGCCGGGGCCGGAGCCGATGATGATGACGTCGTAGTTCTCAGCCACGGATTTCTCCCCTGATTCTTTAGAGTTCCAGCATGACGCGCACGATTGGCGCCAATGCCTGCCCGATTTTCCGCGTGTTATCTGCGTCGAGATGGACGCCGTCGAGTGGCGTGGTCTCGGCCACCGAGCCGGCATCGAAGAAGCCGCAGCCGACCTCGTCGGCAAGGACAGAATATTGCGGCGCCAGCCGCTTCGACGCTTCATCGCCGCCGGCGAACATTTCTTTGAATTCGGCGTTTTCCGTGCGGCTGACGGCGGGCGGCGCGACGATCAGGACCTGCGGCGACGGCCAATCGAACGGGTAGTCGTGACCGCGCACGATATCGATCAGGCGCTGCATGCCTTGCTTGGCGGCGACCGGATTGCCGTGAATCCACGGCTTCATGTCGTTGGCGCCGAGCATGATGACGACCAGGTCGATCGGCGCATGCGTCATCAGGATCGTCGGCAGCACTCTTGCGCCGTTACGGTCGGCGCCGGCCAGATGGTCGTCGAAAGCCGTTGTGCGGCCGTTCAAGCCTTCGGCGATGACCTCGACGCTGGCTCCCAACGTCGCCTGCAGCACACTCGGCCAGCGGTCCTGGAGCGGGTGGCGATCCAGACTTGCCGCATCATAGCCCCAGGTCAGCGAATCGCCGTAGCAAAGGACTGTTTTCATGCGTTTGCCCCACTCCGGCCGAAATATGCCTGTGCGCGCCTCACCCGCCAGCCCACGAACAGCCAATGCACGACGATCGTTGCAACACTGGAAAGGCTGAAGGCAAAAAGGCTGGTGAAGAGTTCCCGCACCGCCTTCTTTCCTTTCTAGACCAGCATGCCCATCGGGTTTTCGATCATGCGCTTGAAGGCGACGAGCAGTTCGGCGCCGAGCGCGCCGTCGACGGCGCGGTGATCGGTCGACAGCGTCACCGACATGATGGTGGCGATCTTGATCTCACCGTTCTTGACCACCGCGCGCTCCTCGCCGGCGCCGACCGCCAGGATCGTCGCATGCGGCGGGTTGATGACGGCGGCAAAGTCCTTGATGCCGAACATGCCGAGATTGGACACCGCAGTGGTGCCGCCCTGGTATTCTTCCGGCTTCAGCTTGCGGCTGCGCGCGCGGCTGGCAAGATCCTTCATCTCGTTGGAGATGACCGACAGCGTCTTTTCGTCGGCACGCCGGATGATCGGCGTGATCAGCCCGCCGGGGATCGACACGGCGACACCGACGTCGGCATGCTTGTGCTTGACCATGGCGCTCTCGGTCCATGACGCATTGGCATCCGGCACCGCCATTAACGCCATTGCCATCGCTTTGATGACCATGTCGTTGACCGACAGCTTGTAAGCCGGCGCCTCACCCTTGTCGGTCTTCTTCACCGGGGCGGCCGCATTGACCTGCGTGCGCAGGGCCAGGAGCGCATCAAGCTCGCAGTCGAGCGTCAGGTAGAAATGCGGGATGGTGGTCGTGGCCTCGACCAGCCGGCGCGCAATGGTCTTGCGCATGTTGTCATGCGGGACAAGCTCGTAGGAGCCGTCGGCAAACAGTTTCAGCACCTGGTCGTCCGACATTGGCTTGGCTGCGGCCGCCGGAGCCGGAGCGCCGGCAGGTGCGGCTTTCGCGGCCGGTGCCGCCTTGGCGCCGCCGCTGGAAATCGCTGCATCGACATCGGCCTTGACCACGCGGCCATGCGGGCCGGAGCCTGTCACCGCGGAGACATCGACACCGGCTTCCCGGGCGATGCGACGGGCCAGCGGCGAGGCGAAGGTGCGACCGTCCGACTGGCTGATCTCCCCCCTTGTGGGGGAGATGGCCGGCAGGCCAGAGGGGGGCGCCTCGTTCCTTGCCGCTGGCGGGACAGCGCCCCCCTCTGTCGACTTCGTCGACATCTCCCCCACGGGTGGGGAGATTGGCGCCTTATCCTGTTTTGCCTCGGCCTTTGCCGGCGCAGCGCCGTCACCGCTCTTGGCGGCAGCCGCCGCATCTTCACCTTCGGCGGCGAGCACGGCGATCAGCGCGTTGACCTTGACGCCTTCGGTGCCGGCTGGAACCACCAGCTTGGCCACAGTGCCCTCATCGACGGCTTCGACTTCCATCGTCGCCTTGTCGGTCTCGATCTCGGCGATCACGTCGCCCGGCGAAACCTTGTCGCCCTCCTTGACCAGCCACTTGGCAAGATTGCCCTCTTCCATCGTGGGCGACAGGGCCGGCATGGTGATGTTGATCGGCATTTTTCCTCCTCAGTTCCGCCCGGTTAGCGAACGGTGCTGGATATTGAACTGCTCCGACATTCTGCCTCGATAGCCTTCTTCCAATGCCTGAAGCGTCTCGATTTCAGGATCCCATCTTGTTCCAGTCTCATCCTGGCTATGTGCATGCCGACATCAGCGAGCACCATGCCCCAGTTGTGAGCGTTTGGTCCAAAGAGGTCTTGCATCGTGACGACCGCGTCCGAACCAATCCAGACGCGGAGTATTTCATCGAATTCGCTGTTCTCGACGACCACCGCGGGAACTTCTAGTTCGCGCGACATTTCGTTAACCCCGGTACGTCACGGCTTTCACCGCCTCGATGACTTCCGCGACATTGGGCAATGCCAGCTTTTCGAGGTTTGCCGCGTAGGGCATCGGCACGTCCTTGCCGGCAATGGTGATGACCGGCGCGTCGAGGAAATCGAAGGCGCGCTGCGACACCTGGCTGGCGATATGGTCGCCGACCGAGCTCTGCGGAAATCCTTCCTCCACCACCACGAGACGATTGGTCTTCTTGACCGAGGCGATGATGGTGTCGAAATCGAGAGGGCGGATGGTCCTGAGGTCGATGATCTCGGCATCGATGCCCATGCCGCGCAATTCGGCCTCGGCCTTTGCCGTGTAGCTCATGCCGATGCCGAAGGAGACGATGGTGACATCCGTGCCCGACTTGTGGATGCGCGCCTTGCCGATCGGCAGCACGAAATCGTCGATCTTCGGCACATCGAAGGACTGGCCGTAGAGGATTTCGTTCTCGAGGAAGATGACCGGGTTCGGGTCGCGGATCGCGGCCTTCAGCAATCCCTTGGCGTCGGCGGCGGTGTAGGGCATCACCACTTTCAGGCCGGGAATGTGGCTGTACCAGGCGGCATAGCACTGCGAATGCTGGGCGGCGACGCGGGCGGCCGCACCGTTTGGCCCGCGGAAGACGATGGGCGCGCCCATCTGGCCGCCGGACATGTAGAGCGTTTTGGCGGCGGAGTTGATGATATGGTCGATCGCCTGCATGGCGAAGTTGAAGGTCATGAACTCGACGATCGGCCTCAGGCCGGCCATCGCCGCGCCAACGCCGACGCCGGCAAAACCGTGCTCGGTGATCGGTGTGTCGACGACGCGACGCGGCCCGAATTCCTGCAGCAGCCCTTGCGTGATCTTGTAAGCGCCCTGGTACTCGGCGACCTCCTCGCCCATCACGAAGACGTCTCCGTCACGGCGCATTTCCTCGGCCATCGCGTCACGCAGCGCTTCGCGCACCGTGGTCGAGACCATTTCCGTGCCGGCCGGGATGTCGGGATCGGCGGCTGCCTTCATCGCAGGGGCAGCGGGTACGGACGCCTTCGGCGCCTCGCCGGCATCCTGCGGCGCGGCCTTCGAGCCTTCCTCGGCTGCGTCGGTGCGCTGCCCGCCGTCTGAAATCGCATCCTGGGTGGAGGCCGGTGCAGCCTTGGCCTCCTTGCCGATATCGGCGGCGCTCTCGCCGTCCTGCAGCAGCACCGCGATCGGCGTGTTGACCTTTACGCCCTCGGTGCCCTCGGCAACCAGGATCTTGCCGAGCGTGCCTTCGTCGACCGCTTCGACTTCCATCGTCGCCTTGTCGGTCTCGATCTCGGCGATGACATCACCAGCGACAACCTTGTCGCCCTCTTTCTTCAACCATTTGGAAACATTGCCCTCTTCCATCGTCGGCGAGAGAGCGGGCATGAGAATTTCGATCGGCATGGCCTTGCCCTCTCGTTACAGTACGATATCGGTCCAGAGCTCGGACGGATCCGGCTCTGCGTCGTTCTGGGCAAATTCGGCGGCGTCGGCGACAATGTCGCGGACCTCCTTGTCGACGGCCTTGAGCTCGTCCTCATCAGCCCACTTCTTGTCGAGCAGGCGCGCCTTGACCTGCTCGATCGGGTCGCGCTCGGAGCGCATCTTCTGCACTTCTTCCTTGGAACGATATTTTGCCGGATCGGACATCGAGTGGCCGCGGTAGCGGTAGGTCTGCATTTCGAGAATTAGCGGCCCCTTGCCGTCACGGCACCATTCGGTGGCGAGATCGCCGGCTGCCTTGACCGCGCGGACGTCCATGCCATCGACCTGGATGCCGGGGATCTTGAAGGAGGCGCCGCGGTGCGAAAAATCCGTCTCGGCCGACGAACGCGTTACCGAGGTGCCCATGGCATAGCGGTTGTTCTCGATGATGAAAATCACCGGCAGCTTCCACAGCGAGGCCATGTTGAAGCTTTCATAGACCTGGCCCTGATTGGCGGCGCCGTCGCCGAAATAGGTCAGTGTCACATTGTTGTTGCCACGATAGCGATTGGCGAAGGCGAGGCCGGTGCCGAGCGAAACCTGCGCGCCGACAATGCCGTGGCCGCCGTAAAAATGCTTCTCCTTGGAGAACATGTGCATGGAGCCGCCCTTGCCCCTGGACAGGCCGCCGCGGCGCCCGGTCAATTCGGCCATGACGCCGCGCGGCGACAGTTCCATCGCCAGCATGTGACCATGGTCGCGGTAGGCGGTGATCATCTGGTCGCCGTCGATCAGCGCCATCTTCATGCCGGTGACAACTGCTTCCTGGCCGATATAGAGGTGGCAGAAGCCGCCGATGAAGCCCATGCCGTAGAGTTGGCCGGCCTTTTCCTCGAACCGGCGGATCAGCAGCATGCGCCGGTAGGCGTCAAGCTCCTCATCCTTGGTGAAGTCGACAGGTTTGGGGGCTGAAAGCCCCGCCGATTTGCCGTCGGATTTGGGTTTGGTTTTGGCAGGCGCTTTTCTGGCGGCGGTGGCCATGCATCACTCCCTGTTGGCGTCTCTTGCGGACACTGAGGGAGATCAGTTCTCCCCACCGATTTGGCAAAGGCTAACACGCAAGAAAGCGTTTCGCCATGCCGAAAAATGCATGGCTGACATGCGTCTAAGCGATTAAAATCGTTGAAAATATCGGCGATTAACTTGAATTCGGTTATCTTGCCGTAGCCGGCAACATGATGGTGATTTCGTCGGCGTGGGATACATTGAGCGCCTTGCGCGCCTGCTCGTCGAGCATGTCCTTCTCCAGCGTGCCCTGATGCATGAGCTGAACACGCCGCTGCAGATCGAGCCGGCGCGCCTTGACGGCATCGAGCTTACCTTGCAGGTCGACGGCTTCGGCTTCCAACCGGTATTTGGAATAGATGCCGAATTCGCCGTGGTAGGCGTGAAAGCCGAAATAGGCGAGGAACGCCACGCAGAGCGAGGGGATGATCAGCCGACCGGTATTTCTCTGCTTGTGCTGACGTGTCCACATGATCCAAATCCCTTAGAGCGCCGCGCGCCCGCCTGGACGCGCAAGGGCGCTCTAACCACTCTGCGACCGAGCCCTTTCTCGCCCGATTGTGCTTAATGGACGGTTACGGACGACCGGATCTGGCGGTGTTGAAACAAAAAAGGCGAGAATGCCCCGCCCTTTCGTTTTCGGATTTTCTGGGTTTTCGGATTTTCTGCGGCTCAGCCCTTCACGATCGACTTGCCAGCGTAGAGCGCCTGCTTGCCGAGCTCTTCCTCGATGCGGATGAGCTGGTTGTACTTGGCCATGCGATCCGAGCGCGACAGCGAACCCGTCTTGATCTGCCCGCAATTGGTGGCGACGGCGAGATCGGCGATGGTCGAATCTTCGGTTTCGCCCGAGCGGTGCGACATGACCGCGGTGTAGCCGGCCTTGTGCGCGGTCTCGACGGCATCGAGCGTTTCGGTCAGTGAGCCGATCTGGTTGACCTTGACCAGGATAGAATTGGCGACGCCCATGCGGATGCCGTCGCGCAGCCGGGCCGTATTGGTGACGAACAGATCGTCGCCGACCAGCTGGGTCTTGTTGCCGATGAGGTCGGTCAGCGTTTTCCAGCCGTCCCAGTCGTCCTCGGCCAGCCCATCCTCGATGGTAATGATCGGATAGTCCGCGGCGAGCTTGGCCAGATACTTGGCCTGGGTCTTCGGATCGCGGGTCTTTTTCTCGCCTTCATAGACGTAGTTGCCGTCCTTGAAGAATTCGGTCGCGGCGCAGTCGAGGCCGAGCGCAACCTCTTCGCCCGGCTTGAAGCCGGCCTTCTCGATTGATTCCATAATGAAATCGAGCGCTGCGGGTGCGCTTTTCAAGTTAGGAGCGAAGCCACCCTCGTCACCGACATTGGTGTTGTGGCCGGCGTCCTTCAGCCGCTTCCTCAGCGTATGGAAGATTTCCGAACCCCAACGCACGCCATCACGCAGTGTCGGCGCACCGATCGGCAGGATCATGAATTCCTGGAAATCGATCGGGTTGTCGGCATGGGCACCACCGTTGATGATGTTCATCATCGGCACCGGAAGCACATGCGCCTTGGTGCCACCGACATAGCGGTAGAGCGGCAGGCCAGCCGCTTCCGCCGCAGCCTTGGCCACCGCCAGCGACACGCCAAGGATCGCATTGGCGCCAAGGCGGCTCTTGTTGGGTGTGCCGTCGAGCTCGATCATGGTCTGGTCGATGTGGATCTGGTTCTCGGCTTCCATCCCGCCGATCGCCTCGAACAGCTCGCCATTGACGGCCTCTACCGCCCGCAGGACGCCCTTGCCGAGGTAGCGGGCGCCGCCGTCGCGCAGTTCGACCGCCTCATGCGCGCCGGTCGAGGCGCCGGAAGGCACCGCAGCGCGGCCCATCGAGCCGTCTTCGAGCACGACGTCGACCTCGACGGTCGGGTTTCCGCGGCTGTCCAGGATTTCGCGCCCGACAATGTCGATGATGGCAGTCATTGCGATGTCCCCGATTGATCTGACGAAGCGTCGCGCACGTCTTAGCCAAAGTGCCGCAAAACGCAATTGGGGCGTCCGCAAATAGTGCCGCCACTTCCGCCACATCGAATCACGAAGCACAAATTGCTGTCATCATAAGTCATGTTAGTCATAGGCCTTGGCGGCGTGCGTCTTTCTGGTTTATGCTCACAGCTGCGCGGGGCGAAACAGGAGGAGTTTCGCCATGTCTCAGTTGAGCGGTATTGTGAGTTTGTTCCTGATCGCGGCGGCGTTTTTGACGTCGTGTGACACTCAGCAGCCTCAACAGGGCGCGGTAGAGTTGTCGACCCTTGCAGCGGAGTAGATATCCCAGAGAAAAGGCCCCCGGTTCAACCGGGGGCCTTTTTGATTACGGCAGAGCAAGGTCAATGCCAATAAGGCTCGACATTGTAGTAACTGTATGAAGCATCACGCGCGGCCTCGCCGTCGGCGCCCGTCAATTCGTTGATCGAATAGGCGGGAGCAGCCTTCAGTTGCTCTTTGGTGAACGGCACGACATAGCCGCCCTTGTTCTCGTCATAGTCGAGGCTCGCCCACGGGATGGCGTGGTATTTCTCGCCGATGCCGAGAAATCCGCCAAAGCCGATCACGGCAAACATGATTCCATTCGACAATTTGTCGAGCATGACATCCTCGATGTCGCCGATGTGCGTGCCTTCCGTGTTGTAGACGGAAGTGCCGATCACCCGCGAGGCAGCGATGGCTTCAGTGTGTCCTGTCTGGGTTGTCATGATGTGCTCCTCTTGTCGTTCACTTCAAGTCGACAATGAGGAGAGGGCTGCGAAGGTTCCAGACTTTTATGGACGCGGTCATACGTGCAGGGCTGATCACTCAGCGAGGATGAAGGTGACCTTCATGTTGACGCGGTAGGCGGAGATCATGCCGTTCTCGACGACGACCTTCTGGTCCTGGATCCAGGCGCCTTCGACGTTCTTCAATGTCTTTGCGGCGCGGGCAATCCCCTGTTCGATGGCGTCCTGAAAGCTCTTATTCGACGATGATGTGATTTCGGTGACGCGGGCGACGGACATGGCTTCCTCCTCCAAGGCACTCGGTTGCCTGGGCAGCGTACAACCGGCGCCTGTTGATCACAAGTTTCGGGTCGGACTTAGGGCTGGACCGCTGAACTTGCTCAGCCCTTGACTTGCTCAGCCCTTGGCGACGCGATCGAATGCCATCAGCCTTTCAAGCAGCGCCCGAAGGTCCTTCAGCGGCACCATGTTGGGACCGTCGGAGGGGGCGTTGTCGGGATCCTGATGCGTCTCGATGAAGACGCCGGCGACACCGACCGCAACCGCGGCGCGCGCCAGTGTCTCGACGAAGCGCCGATCGCCGCCTGACGAGCCGCCCTGCCCGCCCGGCTGCTGCACCGAATGCGTGGCGTCGAAAATCACCGGCGCGCCGATCTCGGCCATGATAGGCAGGGCGCGCATATCGGACACCAGCGTGTTGTAGCCGAAGGACGCGCCGCGCTCGGTGACCAGCACATTGGCGTTGCCGGAACCGGTGACCTTGGCGACGACGTTCTTTATGTCCCACGGCGCGAGGAACTGGCCCTTCTTCACATTGACGACCTTGCCGGTTCTTGCCGCCGCGATCAGCAGATCGGTCTGGCGGCTGAGGAAAGCCGGAATCTGCAGGATATCGACATGCGGCGACACGAGCGCGCACTGTTCCTCGGTGTGGATATCGGTCAGGATCGGCAGCGAAAACGCCTTGCGCAAATCGTCGAAGACGGGCAGCGCCGCATCGAGCCCGGCGCCGCGCGTGCCGCCAAGCGAGGTGCGGTTGGCCTTGTCGTAACTGGTCTTGTAGACGAGGCCCAGCCCGAGCTTCTCGGTCAGTTCCTTCAGCGCGCCAGCCATGTCGAAGGCGTGCTGCCGCGATTCAAGCTGGCACGGGCCGGCAATCAGCGACATCGGCGCGGTGTTGCCGAAGACGACATTGCCGACGGTTACGGACGAATTGGGCTTGCTCATGCTTTCTCCTGGAAAACGAAGGCCGCACCCTGCCCGGATGTCGGCCACACGACAATATCATCGCCGCGAATGTCATGTTCTACGGAACTTGCTGCAAGCAGCTTGGCGACCGTGTCGGCGGAACCAATTGAAAAGACGATCGCCGCGAAGCGGAGTTCCGATGGCGCGCCGGCAGGTATGCCGAAGCGCGATTCGAAAGCGACGGGGTCAAGCAGGGTCAAGGTCGCGTTCGGCAGCTCAAACGCAGTGCTGCTCCCCGGCACGGTCGCCGGACTGTGCGTCGCGATCCAAATCAAACGGCGCTGTTCGGATGGCTCGGTGCTGACCGCCACGACCTCGACAATGCCGTTTGCGCCATTGGCGTGGACCTGCAACGCGCTGCGGTCCACTTTCGGCGCATTGATCCGCTCGCAGGCAAACAGGAATGCGTCCGTCGCCCCGGTGCCGGAGGCGAAGGCCAGTTTGAACGATGCCGTGTCGCTGCTTCCCGCCGCGTCGGTGAAGGCGCGCGAAAAGCTCAGCATGTCTCCAGCCGAAAGGCCGGCTTCGACATAGCGTGCGTGGTCGGCATCCGCACTTTGGGTACCCAGGACAAGGGCGGAAAATCCCTCATTGCCGCAGCTGTCGCGATAGGCGCGATCGCGCGCGACGAAGGCGTTATCGTCGGCGATCGCTTTCGCCGCCGCTTGCGCATTGCCCACTGCCAGCGGCTCGAGATAGGTGCCGTCTTCGAGGAAGACGCAGCAGTTTTCCGTGCCGAAAGGATGGATGCCGGTCGGCGCCACGACAAAGCCAAGCGAAACCAGCCGCGCCCGTGCCACGTCGAGGCTGGCGGTCGGCAGCACAAGATGGTCAAGCGGGTAAGCGCCGGGCGGACAAGCGCCGGGCGGATAAGCGCCGGGCGAATGAGGGCGTGCTGGCATCGTCTCGATCATGCTGGCGCGGTGTGCATCATTCCGGAAGTTGGTTCAAGAGCCCTCGCCTGACGCGCAGGGATTTCATATAGCGGCAGCGGTCGTCGCGATGGCTGTTCTTGGCCACGCTGCCTTGGCGACGCGCGAAAGCGGCAGGGCGCTGATCCGACCGAACCAACGGCCGCAGACGGGTGCGCTCCAGCTTCGATCAGTTTCACTTCAAGTCGCAGCCACAATGTCCGCCGAATAGCGCAATTCGCGCAGCGGTTTGACCTGGCTGGTCGTCTCGGCATAGAGCGGATGCGCCTTGTAGGCGGCCAGAGCGGCGGCGTCCTCGAACTCGGCATAAACGACCACGTCGATCTCGTCCGAAAGCGGGTCGACCTTGCTGTTGAGCGTCACCTCGAACCGACGGGAATGGGGGATGTTGCCGAGCGTCAGCAAACCCGTCCGTACGGCCTCAACATCCTCTTTGTGCCGTGCGCTGAAGAAAACGATATGCCGGATCAACCCCAGCCTCCTCGATCGATGTGCAGCCATGTTTTGTGTGGGCGACTTGTTTTGTGTGGGCAACACGGGCGCGTCAACCGGCAACGATGTCGCGGCAACAACGCGTTGGGGCGAAGGCGAGGAAACCTACATCATGCTGGTGATGTAGCGCACGATGCGGTTAATCTCCCTGACCGTCGTGTCGAGATAGCTGCCCTGATTGTAGAGCCCGTCCCAGATCAGGAAGAACGTGACGGCGCAGATGACGATGACATAACGCATGGCTAAAACTACTGCATCCGGGTGGCTGCAACCATAGTGATTCCGGCGTTGATCAGCGCCCTCCCGCAAAATCTTTCCATGATCCGTGCTCGCTTGCCTTGGCTCTTGATGTTCCCCTTGATGACGTGAAAGATTGCTGCGGGGATTCATCGGGAAGCGGCGTTCGCGCCCTGCCGATGAACTGCGAGAGAGTTGGAAACCGGCGATTTTGCGCCGGCGCCGCAGAAGTCCCGGGGGCGTGACATGGCTCACAAGGAAGACACCGGCGTTGCGTCGGGCGACGCGGTCAGATTGGACGAATTCAATTTCGCCGAAACCGTCAAAGGCCTGCCGGCCAAGGCGCGCATGGTGCTGTCGGCGGCGATGAACCTGCCGCGTGGCTCGCTCAAGGTGAGGATGCCGGACGGCCGCGCCGTCCTCGTCGGCGGCAAGGGCCCGGGTCCGGACGCCGAACTGGTGCTCAAGAACTGGCGCTTGCCCGGCCGCGCCTTCACCGGCGGCACCATCGGCATCGCCGAATCCTACATCGACGGCGATTGGGACAGTCCCGATGTGACCAGTTTCCTGGAACTGTTCGTAGTCAATTCAGAAATCGGAGAGCGCATCGCCGGCGGCGCCAACTGGCTGATCAACGCCGTCCAGCGTGTCCGCCACTGGTTCAACCAAAACACCCGCACCGGCTCGAAGCGCAACATTTCGGCGCATTACGATCTCGGCAACGCCTTTTACAAGGAATGGCTGGATCCGAGCATGACCTATTCGTCGGCGCTCTATGCGGCTGGCGCCAACGATCTGGAAAGCGCGCAAGCCGCCAAATATCGTGCGCTGGCCAAGGACACGGGCATCGGCGCGAACGACCACGTGCTTGAAATCGGTTGCGGCTGGGGCGGCTTTGCCGAATTCGCGGCGCGCGAGATCGGCTGCCGCGTCACCGGGCTGACGATCAGCCGCGAGCAGCATGATTTCGCCAGAGCACGCGTCCAGAAGGCTGGATTTGCCGACAAGGTCGACATCAAGCTGCAGGACTACCGCGACGAAACCGGTTCCTACGACCGCATCGCCTCGATCGAGATGTTCGAGGCGGTCGGCGAAAAGTACTGGCCTGTGTTTTTCGGCAAGATGAAGGATTGCCTGCGGCCTGGCGGCACCGCTGGCCTGCAGATCATCACTATCAACGAGAAAGCCTACGATACCTATCGCGCCCGGCCGGATTTCATCCAGCGTTACGTCTTCCCGGGCGGCATGCTGCCGACGCCGTCGATCCTGAAAACGCTCGGCAAAGACCATGGCCTTGCTCATCTGCGCGAGCGCATTTTCCCGGACGACTATGCCCGCACGCTCGCCGAATGGCGCCACCGTTTTTGTGGGTCATGGGAAAAGATCGTCCCGCTCGGTTTCGACGACCGCTTCAAGAAGCTCTGGGAGTTTTACCTGCATTATTGCGAAGCCGGCTTCCGCGCCAGCTACATCGATGTCCGCCAGGTGGTTTACAGGGCTTAGGGTGGCGACGACTGATTTCCGCATGGGATCAATTGGTTCTCCGTCGAACATCAAGTCGATGATGCGGTTCGAGCCGGCTGCTGTTCAACGGCGTGCCAGCCTTCAACAGCGTGCCAAGTCCTGACCGAAGCAGAGCTTCGCGCCTGAATCCGGTCGAGTCCATCTGGGAACAGATGACGTGCGGATGCATGTGCGCGGGCGGAGACGTCAGTTCTTGTCGTCATCGCCTTGGGTGATCAGCCGCGCGCTGCGCTGCCCTGTCAGGTAGATCCATAGCCAGCTCAGCGAAACCGCAAGCCGGTTACGGAAGCCGATCAGGAAATAGATGTGCGCCAGGCCCCAAAGCCACCAGGCCAGCCGGCCGGTGAGCTTGATCCAGCCGAAGTCGATCGCGGCGGCGCGCTTGCCGATCGTCGCCAGATCGCCGTCATGCCTGTAGCGGAAAGGCCGCGGGGCTGCGTCGCCGGCAAGCCGGGCCTTGATCGTCGCGGCGACATGCCGGCCCTGCTGCTTGGCGGCGGGTGCTACGCCGGGCACCATGCGGCCATCCGGCCGCAGGACGTGTGCAGCGTCACCGACGACGAAAATCTCTGGGTTGCCCGGCACGGTCAGATCAGGCTCGACCAGCACCCTGCCCGCGCGGTCCGCTGCCGCCCCCAGCCATTCGGCGGCCGGCGAAGCGGCGACGCCTGCTGCCCACAGGATAGTCCTGGCCGGCAGATGCGTTTCACCGAAGACGACACCCTCCGCGTCGCAACGTGTCACTGGCCGACCGAGTTCGACCGTCACGCCAAGCCGCTCGAGCGCCTTGCTGGCATAGTCGGAGAGTTCCGGCGCGAAATTGGGAAGGATACGGTCGCCGGCCTCGATCAGCACCACGCGCGTCTGTCGCGTATCGATGTTGCGGAACTCGCCGCGCAGCATCTCGTGCGCCAGTTCGACAATGGTGCCGGCCAGTTCCACGCCGGTCGGTCCGCCACCGACGATCGCCAGTGTCAGCAGCGCCTGGCGCCTGGCGGGATCGGTCTCCCGCTCGGCCTGCTCGAAGGCGAGCAGGATGCGCCGTCGAATGGTGGTGGCGTCCTCCAACGTCTTCAGCCCCGGTGCGAAAGGCTCCCACTCGTCATGGCCGAAATAGGCGTGGCGGGCGCCGGTGGCCAGCAGCAGCGTGTCGTATCCAACCGCGCCGCCATCATCGAGCAGCACGTTTCTGCCGGCGCGGTCGACGCCGCTGACGGTGGCCAGCAGTGTCGTCACATCCTTGCGCTTGCGCAGGAGATGGCGGATCGGCCAGGCGACTTCCGAGGTCGCCAGCGCCGTGGTCGCCACCTGATAGAGCAGCGGCTGGAAAAGATGATGGTTGCGCTTGTCGATCATGGTGATGCGCACCGGCGCGCCGTCAAGCGCGCGGGTGAATTCGAGACCCCCGAATCCCGCCCCGACGACGACGACATGATGGCTGGTTTCGTTCATCTCATTCACTCCGGGAGCAGGTTGGGCCAGGAGAGCAGGTGGGCGGGAGCGCAGACTGGACAGCAATTTCGTCAAGGCTGATGTAGCTATTTTTGTGCACCGCAACAACATCCGACTTTGCCGATTGCCCGCCCTGAGATGTCGCTGTTGTACATGCCCCCATCCTGCCGCCGCGTATAATTTCATCGAAGCAGATGACAGGAGTGAAAGTTGGCTAGCGATCTTGACGACGACGGTCCGGGGCAATATTCCTCGCCGCCTTGCTTCATGCACGAGTTCGACCCGGAATTCCGGCCGCGCCTATCCGATTGGAACGACGTGAAACGATGGCGCAAGGCCGAGCGCGAGCGGCTGATTGCCGCCCGCCTCGCTGTCCCGGCTGACGTGCGGACGGCAATGTCGCAGCGCATCGGCGAAAGCCTCGACGCGATGATCGGCGACATTGCCGGCCGCATGGTCAGCCTCTACTGGCCGTTCCGCGGCGAGCCGGATTTGCGGGCCTGGATGGCATCGGTCAACGCGCGTGGTGGCCGCACTGCCTTGCCGATCGTTATCGAGAAAGCCCGCCCGCTTATCTTTCGCGCCTACGTTCCGGGCGATCGGCTGGAAAAAGGTGTCTGGAATATCCCGATCCCGGCTGAAGGCGATCCGGTGCTGCCCGACATCGTCATCTCGCCTGTCGTCGGCATCGATCCGGGACAGTATCGGCTGGGCTATGGCGGCGGCTTCTTCGACCGCACGCTGGCGGCGATGCCGTTCAAGCCGCTGGTCATCGGTGTCGGCTACGAACTGCAGCGCATCGCCACCATCTACCCGCAGCCGCATGATATCCCGATGGACCGGGTGGTAACGGAGGCTTTCAAAGCCTAGGCAAGTTCCGGCTTCATCCCCACCGCCGTCCGGTCGACGATCTCGCGCAAGGCGAAGGATGAATTGATCTTCGTCACATGCGGCATTGCCGACAGCCATTCCTTGTGGATGCGCTCATAGTCGACGAGGTCCTTTGCCGCGATGCGCAGGATATAATCGTATTCACCCGACATCAGGTGGCAGGACAACACATTCGGGCAGCGCTTTATCGCCGCCTCGAAATCCGACAGTGTCTTTTCGAATTGCCCCGACAGCGATATATGCACGATCGCCGTCATCTGGTGGCCAAGAGCGGCATTGGAAAGCCGGGCGTGGTAGCCGCGGATGGTTCCGGATTTCTCCAGATTGTCGAGCCGCCGCGAGCAGGCCGACTGCGACAGGCCGACCTTCTCGGCAAGCGCCGCGTTGGGTATCCGCCCATCCCGTTGCAACGTTTCGAGGATGGCGATATCAATCCTGTCTAGCGGCATTTTTCGGGATTCCTGCGACAACCCAGCTGTTTTACGCAACGATTATCGAACCGCACCGTCTTGCGCAAGCGTATTCGCAAACACCTACGCGACGATTCGTGGTTCACTGTCTCTCAACAGCGAACATGCCCCAAAAGGCTGGATTAGGAGGAGAAGAAGATGCGCGTCGGCTGCCCCCGGGAAATCAAGAACCACGAATACCGCGTCGGCCTGACGCCGGGA
>NZ_JBVVQQ010000013.1:0-196718 GCF_055811135.1 Mesorhizobium sp. WSM4817
TCGTCGCCAGCGGCGCGCCGCCCTCGTTGGTGAGGCGTATATAGTCGGCGCCCATCCAAAGTGTCAACAACCATTTCAATCTTTTTTGCGGAGAACTGTTACGCTTTTGGCGTCCCAGTTCAGGGGCTCGCTAGGCCATGTCTTAGGTGCGATTTGTTACCTATGTCTCCGCGCGGGACCCGGCGGAGGAACAGTCTCCCGTCCTTTCATCCTATATGGGAACAAAACGGGAAGCTTCAAGGGTCACGCCGCCCATGTCCGGTCTGCAAGGCGGTATTCACGGCAAACGGGACCGGAGCCCGATGGTTCCGGCAGATATCTATGGCGGCGCGGCCAAACGGCTGGAACCATTCGGCCCGGCTGTTAGTTCCATCAGCGAAGAACGAGGCCGCCGAGCGAGCGTCGCAGCGCGATAGGCCTGAGACTCTCAACACGTCTTCCAGACCAATCTCGCTCGACGACCGCCGGCGCCGGTGCCGATCTGCGCGCGAACAGGGAGATTCACCATGAAAGTCGCTGAGATAATGACCCCCAACGTTCATCTCGCCAGTCCTGGCGAGTCGTTGCAGAAAATCGCGAAACGCATGGCGGTTGACGATGTCGGATTCCTCCCCGTCGGAGAAAACGACCGACTCGTCGGAACGATCACCGACCGTGACATCGTCGTGCGTGCGGTCGCCGAAGGCAAAGACGGCAACGCGACGGTCCGCGACGTGATGACTGAGGATGTCAAATACTGCTTCGAGGACGAAGATATCGAGCACGTCGTCCAGAACATGGGTGATATCCAGGTCAGGCGGTTGCCTGTCCTCAATCGCGACAAGCGCCTGGTGGGCGTGGTCTCGCTCGCGGACGCGGCGCTGAAGGAAGATCCGGCAACCGCCGGAATCGCGATGTCCGGCGTCGTCGTGCCCGGCGGCGCACACGCGACGTAAAAAAATCCCGCCGGCACGCAGACGGGATCCGATGGACGACCTGCCGAGCGGCGTCGTCGGCATGGCCCTGAGGCGGCGATCGAAACGGCGAGCGCATTGGTGATCTCTGCCGCCCGCGCCGATCGGCCGGTGAGCCAGCCGGGGCCCTTACCAACGTTACACCGATTTAATGTGCAAGCGAGCGGGAGAATTGCCATAAAGCTTTGATATCGACGGGCCATCCCCTGTGTCGGAGGGTGCTGTCGCGTCTACTTCAGCTTGGGAAGGGGTAGACGGTAGCTTTGCCAACCGGAGTGCCGATGGCCGCCTGGAAACAGATTGTTTTTGCATTTGTGATCCTCGTCGCGGCCGCGGCCGCCTGGGTTCGCTTTTTTCCAGGCGCGCCGGATGTGCTGGCGCGCTGGGGCATCGAATGGGCTGATGCCGCGACGCCTCCGACAGCGACGAGCGCCGTCGACAACGCCGGGCAAGCGGGCCGCCGCAGCGACGCCGGCCAACTGGCGACTATCGTCGCATTGCCGGCGGCCACGGCCGTCATCAATGATCGCCTGCGGGCAATCGGCACCGGCCGAGCCTACGCCTCGGTGACGGTCAATCCCTACAGTTCAGGCCGCCTGGTCGAATTTCTGGTCGAGTCCGGCGCCCATGTCGAAAAAGGACAGATCATTGCCACCCTCGATTCCGACACCGAGGTGATCGCACAGGACCGCGCAAAGGTTGCCTTGCAGGACGCGCAGGCCAAGCTCGACCGGGTCAAATCGTTGCGGGCTTCCAACGCTGCGACGGCGGTCTCTGTTGCCGATGCCGAGGTGGTGCTGGCCAATGCCAAGCTGGCGCTTCGCGATGCGGAACTGGCCTTGCAGCGCCGCTCGATCGTCGCGCCGATCGCCGGCGTCGTCGGCATCCTGCCGATATCAGCCGGCAACTATGTGACCAGCCAGTCGGCGGTCGCCACCCTTGACGACCGCTCCAGCATACTGGTCGAATTCTGGGTGCCGGAGCGCTTCGCCGCCGTCGTCAAAGTCGGCGCGCAATTGTCGGCGACGCCAATCGCCAACCCAAACAAAGCCTATACCGGCACGGTCTCCGCCATCGACAACCACATCGATGAAGCCAGTCGTACCCTTCTGGTCAAGGCAAAGATCGCCAATCCGGCCGATTCGCTGCGTGCCGGCATGTCCTTCCAGATCACCATGAAGTTCCCCGGCGACAGCTATCCTGCGGTCAGTCCGCTGGCGATACAATGGGGTTCGGACGGCGCCTATATCTGGACCATCGTGGACGGCAAGGCCAAGCGGGTTGCGGTGCGCATCATCCAGCGCAACACTGAGACCGTGCTGATCGATGCCCCGATCGTCAGCGGCGACATGGTGGTGACCGAGGGCACCCAGAGTGTCAGCGAAGGCGGCGAGGTCCGCATCGCCGGCGAACAACTGCGCGCCGCGGACGCCGACGGCTGATGACCGCAACCAACAACGCAGCCAGCGACACAGGATTCACCGCGCTGTTCATCCGCAGGCCGGTGATGGCCTTCGTTTTGAACACGCTGATCGCGGTCGCCGGCCTTGCTGCCTTTTACGGTGTCGAAATCCGCGAACTGCCGGATGTCGATCGCGCCGTCGTCACCGTCAACACGACCTTTGAAGGCGCTGCAGCCGAGACCGTCGACCGCGAATTGACCGACGTGATTGAGGGCGCGGTCGCCCGCGTCTCTGGTGTGAAGTCGATCTCGTCCACCTCGTCCTTCGGCACAAGCCGCGTCACCATCGAATTCAACGACGGCGTCGACCTCGACGTCGCCGCCTCCGATGTGCGCGATGGCGTCGGCCGCGTCGCCGACCAGATGCCAGATACGGCGGATGCGCCTCGCATCGTCAAGGCCGATGCCAATTCCGAGCCGGTGATGCGGCTGGCTGTCACCTCCGACACCATGTCGGTGCAGGACATGACGGTGCTGGTCCAGGACCAGATCGAGGACGAGCTTGCCGCCGTGCCTGGCGTAGCCGACGTCCAGGTCTATGGCGACCGCGACAAGATATTTCGCATCGATGTCGATCAGAACAAGCTCGCCGGCCTGGGCTTCACCGTCGCCGACCTGAGGACAGCGCTGGCCTCGGTCGCTTTCGATTCGCCTGCCGGCTCGATCACCACGACCAACCAGGATCTGATCGTGCGTCCGACGGCGGACGTGACCACGCCGGAGGAGTTCGAAAACATCATCATCGGCGGCACGACCCGCATCCGCGACGTCGCCACCGTCACGCTCGGCCCCGACATCGGTCAGACCACATTGCGATCGAACGGCAAGACCGGCATCGGTCTCGGCATCATCCGCCAGGCGGAATCGAACACGCTGGATATTTCGACCGGCGTCAGGGCCGCCGTCGCCGCGCTGCAGGCGGATCTGCCTCAGGGCATGTCGATCAAGGTCACCAGCGACGATGCGGTCTTCGTCAACGGCGCGGTGCATGAGGTCGAGATCGCACTCGGCCTGTCCGTCTCCATCGTGCTGATCGTCATCTATGTGTTTCTCCTCGACTGGCGCGCGACGCTCATTCCTGGGCTTGCGATGCCGGTCGCCATGATCGGGACGATCGCCGCCATCTATCTTGCCGGCTTCTCGGTCAACATATTGACGCTGCTGGCCCTGGTGCTGGCGACGGGCCTGGTCGTCGACGACGCCATCGTTGTTCTGGAAAATATCGTGCGACGACGCAACGAAGGCATGGGGCCACGCGCCGCGGCCGTGCTTGGCGCCCAGGAAGTGTTCTTCGCCGTCATCGCCACGACGCTGACGCTGGTCGCCGTCTTCGTGCCGATCTCCTTCCTGCCCGGCCAGACCGGCGGCCTGTTTCGCGAATTCGGCTTCGTTCTCGCCATATCGGTGCTTCTGTCCGCCGTCGTGGCGCTGACCCTTTGTCCGATGCTTGCCTCGCGCATGCTGTCGGTCGCGCCGCTTCATCACGAAGGCGGCAGCGGCATCGGCGCCCGCATCGGCGGCGCGCTGAACAGGCTCTACCGGCGCTGCCTGCGCACCTGCCTCGATGCGCCGTGGATCGTGCTCCTGGTCGCGCTGCTGTTTGCAGCCACCGCCTTCACGCTGTTCGGCACGATTCGCCAGGAACTGACGCCGACCGAGGATCGTGCCGTCGTGCTCATGCGCGTCGACGCGCCGCAAGGCGTCAGCCTCGACTACACGACGCAGCAGATGCAGAAGATCGAAAAACTGATCGAGCCGCTGCGCGATTCCGGCGAAATCCGCAATACGTTCGAGAGCGCCGGCCGCAACGGCGCCTACAATGCCGGCTTCATGGTGATGACGCTGGCGCCATGGGACGAGCGCACCCGCAGCCAGCAGCAGATCATGGCCGACATCAGACGGCTCACCCGGCAGGTGCCGAGCGTGCGCGTCTTTCCGATGCAGCCCAACAGCCTCGGGATTCGCGGCGCCGGCAACGGCCTGCAGTTCGCGCTGGTCGGCAACAACCGTGCGGCGCTCGGCGACGCTGCGGTGAAGATCATCGCCGAGATGCAGAAGGACGCCCGCTTCCAGTCGCCCCGGCTCTCCGTCGACCCGACGCAGCCCCAGCTTTCCGTCGCCATCGACCGCGAGCGCGCTTCCGACCTCGGCATCGACATCACCAGGCTGGCCGATTCCTTCCAGGCCATGCTCGACGGCAATGATGTCGTCGACGTCTATATCGCCGATCGCAGCTACGGCGTGAAGCTCGTCTCGACGACCAACCCGATCAACGATCCGACCGATTTGGAGAACATCTTCCTGAAGACGGCCGACGGCCGCTTCGTGCCGATGTCGACCATCGCCACTTTGACCGAGCGCGCCGTACCGCCCTCGCTGACCCGCGAGCAGCAGCAGCCGTCGGTGGCGATCACCTCCAACCTCAGCGGCGATTTCGCGCTCGGCCAGGCGCTCACCCGCGCCGAGGCAATCGCCACGCCGCTTCTGCCGCCGGGCAGCCGCATCGTCCCCTTGGCCGAGGCGGCGACGCTGGGCGAGACCAACAGCGCCATGATCACCATCTTCGGCTTCTCGCTAGTCATCATCCTTTTGGTGCTCGCCGCTCAGTTCGAGAGCTTCGTCAGCGCGGTCATCATCATGGCGACGGTGCCGCTCGGCCTCGCCTGCGCGATCTTTGCCCTTTTGCTCAGCGGCACCAGCCTCAACGCCTACAGCCAGATCGGCCTGGTGCTGCTGGTCGGCGTGATGGCCAAGAACGGCATCCTGATCGTCGAGTTCGCCAATCAGTTGCGAGACCGCGGGCTCGGCGTGCGTGAGGCGATCGAGCAGGCCTCCACCATCCGGCTGCGGCCGGTGATGATGACGATGATCTGCACCGTGCTCGGCGGCGTGCCGCTGGTGCTGGCGAGCGGCGCCGGCGCCGAGGCGCGGATCGCGCTCGGCTGGGTGATCGTCGGCGGCCTGGGTCTGGCCACCGTCTCGACGCTGTTCCTGACGCCGGTCGCCTATCTCCTGCTCGGCCGCTTCGTCACGCCGAAGGTGGAAGAGGCGTCACGGCTGAAGCGCGAACTCGAACAAGCCGCCTACACCAATGTCGAGCCGGCTGAGTAGGCAGGACAATCGCTTCAGCTTAGACCGGTGACCGCTCATTCCGAGCGTTTGCGCTGCCCCTCACCTGCCTGCCGGCATCCTCTCCCCGTATAGGGACGGGGAGAGGGGCTCTCGTCACCGATTTCGCCAATCACTGGCGTCGCAAGAAGGGCGCCGGCGTTGCGGTCAGCTCCTCCTCCCCGTCACTATACGGGGAGGAGTGCCCGGCAGGGCGATGAGGGGCGGCGCCGACTTCAACAAGTTGATCTCCAATACAAATTGGGCACTATCATTTGCCTGAAGAGATTTGCGGCCCTGACCATGGCAGCCTTTTGCTGGGCGAGGCACGGGCGCGCGGAGGAATTGCGATGAGCTATCTGGACGAGCTGTTTTCGGTGGCCGGCAAGACCGCGCTGGTGACCGGGGCTGCGACCGGCATCGGCCGCATGGCGGCGACCGCTTTGGTCAGTGCCGGCGCCACCGTGATGATCGCCTCGCGCAAGGGTGAGGACTGCATCAGGGTTGCCGATGAACTGAACGGCCTCGGCGGCACCGGCCGGGCCGAAGGCTTTGCCGGCGATGTCTCCAGCGAGGCTGGCATCGCGGCGCTGGTCGACGAGGTCAAGGCGCGGACCGAGCGGCTGAACATCCTGGTCAACAATGCCGGCGTCTCCTGGGGGGCGCCGCTGGAAAGTTTTCCCTACCATGCCTGGGCCAGGGTGTTCGGCGTCAACGTCACTGCGGTCTTCCAACTGACGCGCGAGCTTCTGCCGCTGCTCGATGCCGCCGCCAGCGATGCCGATCCGGCCCGGGTGATCAATCTGGGTTCGGTGATGGGCACGCAGCCGCTGGCCGACGACGCCTACTCTTACTCTGCCTCAAAGGCTGCTGTTCACCATCTGACGCGCATCTTGGCGATCGAGTTCGCCGCCCGCCGCATCACCGTCAATGCCTTCGCCCCCGGCCCCTTCCAGAGCCGGATGACAGCTTTTGCCACCGCGAGCGAGGAACAGGCAAGACAAGTCGGCGGCCATGTTCCGCTTCGTCGCATCGGCGCGTCGGATGACATTGCCGGCGCAACGCTCTATTTGTGCAGCCGTGCCGGCAGCTATGTCACCGGCGCCATCCTGCCGATCGATGGCGGGCAGTCGGTGCAGCATGGGCTGACACTGTTCAAGGAATGAAGCCGCTCGCGCTCCGGACGGTTGAAATGGAGGACATCAGCGTGGAACCGATCAGTCTCGATGTGCTTCTGGCCAGCGTCGGCAAGGAGGTCGGCGTGTCGTCGTGGCGGGTGGTCTCGCAGCGCATGATCGACCAGTTCGCCGACGCCACCGACGACCACCAGTTCATCCATTGCGACCCGGAGCGCGCCAAGCGCGAGACGCCGTTCGGTGGCACCATCGCGCATGGTTTTCTGTCGCTTTCGCTTTTATCGGCGATGACCTTCGAGACCATGCCGCCGCTCGAAAACAGCAAGATGGGCGTCAACCATGGTTTTGACTCGCTGCGCTTCCTGGCGCCGGTGAAGACCGGCGCGCGCATCCGCACCCGTTTCGTGCTGGCCGACGTCAAGGTCAGGCCGTCGGGGTGGGTGCAGACCGCGCATGACGTGACGATCGAGATCGAGGGCTCGAAAAAGCCGGCGCTGACCGCGCGCTGGCTGACGCTGACATTGATCGAGCGCGAGCCAGAAGCGGCCTGAACGGCTCAACGAACCTCGCCAGAGATCATCTTCATGTGCCGGCCGACCTGCAGGGCGATGTAGACGACCAGCGCGCAACCGATCGGGAACACGATCTCGTTGAGGCCGGTTGTGATCGCCCGCGGCAATTCAAGGGCAACGCCGTTCACCGCGGCCGTCTCAATCGTCAGGACCGTGATTCCGCCGCCGAACACCGCGCCGATCGCGGTGCCTGCCAGCGCGAAATGGAGCGGACGGGGCCTTTCCTTCGACGCCAGCGAGGCCAGGATCCAGCCGAGCAGGCCGTATTCGATCGCCCGTAGCACGCCCAGCGTGGTGAGCGAGAGGGTGGCCGGTTTTGTGGCCGCATCAAGAGCAGTTACCATGACCTTTTGCGACCCCTTGGCGATGGCCATCGCCAGTGGTGCCGAGATTGCAGCGATCAGGCCGCCGAGCGAGGCTCGTACCTTGGCGATCGCCGTGCCGAGGCTGAGACCGGCGCAGACGAAGAACGCCCACGTCACGCCTTGCGCCAATTCGATCAGGATCAGGGTGGTAGCCGGGTGAGAACCCGCTGCAAGCCTGCCAGCCAGAGTAAGCGCCTCCATGGCGAATCCGAGCGCGATCGCCAACGATGCAACCATGACCACCCGCCTGAGGGCCAGCATGGCATCGTGAGAAAGTGGATCTGCGTTTGGCGCAACGGAAGAAAGCTCGGTCATGGTCATCTCGGCCCTAGCAACAAAATCTCTTGGCCGGGCCGCAGCTAACCTCTGGTTGTAACAGTCCGATGCCGCGTCGTTTCTGCCCGGGTAACACGTGTGATCGATGTTTAGGCGAAAATGGCTGAGAAGGACGCCGATTTTTGACCGCGCCTTGTCCGATTCCGTACAGCGTATATAATTTAGCCAGCCACAAACAGAAGGCAGGCGAAAATTGCCGCTTAGCGTCCAGACACGCCGCGAGAAACAAAAGGCCGAACTGCGCTCCGAACTTGTCGACGCCGCGCACAAGCTCGTCCAGGAAGAAGGCTATGAAGGCCTCACCATCCGCAAGCTGGCCAAGCGTGTCGGCTATGCGCCGATGTCGGTCTATTCCTATTTTGCCGACAAGCAGGACATCTTGTTCGCGTTGGCCGAGGACGCGTTCAAGACTCTGGCAAAGCGTATCGAGGATCACCCGGCCGACGATCCGATCGAGGCGCTGCAAGTGGTGATGACCGAATATGCGGCCTTCGGCCTTGGCAACCCCAACGAGTATCGCACGATATTCATGACCGAGAAGGTCAAGCCCCCGGAAGGCAGGACCTTCGCCGAGATGCAGGAGGGCAACCCATTGATGAAGGTGCTGATCAAGAGGGTCGAAGCCTGCGTGGCCGCCGGCAGGCTGAGGGGCGATCCGCGCGCCATCGCCACCATGCTGTGGTCGGTCGGCCACGGCACGATCTCGCTGCTGATCACCTTTCCCTTCTATCCGTTCGGCGACCAGCAGGCTTTCGTCAAGCGGATGTGCGACTTCACGCTTGCCGCTCTGGCCACGCAGGACGTGCCGCCGCTGACCGAGACGCCGGTCAACTGCTGAAGGGTTTTTGTTCGGTTTCGGATAGCTGACAGGCAAGCGAAACAGGGCGAAGGCCTGGGGAACCAATCTATGCGTGTAGGACCCTGGTGGCTGGGATCGCGACCCGGCGGGCTAGCGCCACGCTCGCCATCAAAAATTCCGTACATGTACAATTTCCGACTTGAACTTTATGTTCGCCGGCCGTATATGTACGCAATGTTGTACATGTACAGAAAGATTTCAGAGATCCAGCCCGGAGACAGACAATGAAAAAGACAATCCTCACCGTCGCGGCAGTGCTTGCATTCTCGGGCGCTGCCTTCGCCGACCAGAGTCAGCCCGGCAAACAGGCGCCGGCCGCGGCCTGCGCCGACACTGGCATCAAGCTCGATTGCGGCGCGACCGGATCGGTCGAGAAGGCAGGCGCCGCCACCCACAAGGGCTCAACGGAAAGCAAGGGCCCGCGGCTCGGCATCGACATCGACCCGTGGATCGTGCCCAGCACGTTCTGACGTTCGAAACAAAAGCGACGACAGGAAATCCTGACCGCCTGCTCTCGTGGCCGGCGACCCGGCTCGCCGGAGCCTGATGAATGTTATTTCCTGCGGTTCTTCATTCCGGCCACGATCTTGGCCTTGCCAGGTCTTGCAGGAGCGCCGGGAATCGAAGTCCCGGTGATCGACACCGGATCGCTGGCCGGAAACGTGTCCTCGAGCCCTTCCTCGAGTTCCTCTTCAATGGTTGGTTCTTTGTGCTGCTCGTGTTCGAACGAGCGCACGGCCGGCGTCTTCTGAGCCGCTGGATTCGGCACGGATTTCGACGGCATCGACATTCTCCCCGACTTGCTCCGGCAAACGGTCGAGCCCAGCGAACATTCCTAAGCCGCTGCGTCGCCGGCCGCCTCCGACAGGAAAGTAAAGACATAATCGGAAAAAGAGCGCCAGCATTCAACCCGGAACGCGTCGGCTGCGATGCGCAATAGCACGATCTCGGCCTTACCCAGGATGGTGCGCGAGGCCGCGCCCACCGGAAAGACGTCCAGCGACAGATCCTGCGGACAGCCTGAATTGATCGTCGCCGCCGCCGCTGGACCGATAACCGAGATGGCGACGTTGCGATGCGAGATGCCGACCGCCGAATGCAGCACTGTGACCTCGGCGCTATCGGCGAGCGGGTCTTTTCCCACCTCGTCGATGACCAGCCATTCGTCCGGCCCAAGCCACAATGCCGTGCGCCCGGCATTTGCCGCCGAGGTTTTGGGCTTCCGCGGCAGGTTCACTCCAAGCGCCTTCGAAAGCGCCGCGACCGAGGCGTCCGGCGCGCGCAGCGAAATACGCTGCGCCGGCGGCAACACAGCAAGCGTAACTCCGGTTACGGAAAGCTCCTGACCGGCGAGAGCCGGCCGGCGTTCGACCGACGGCCCAGCGGCGGCAGATTCCTTCGCGGCAGCCTTAGCCATTGAGGCGCTCCCCCTTGTCGTCAAAGAACACCATGCCGGTGACCTCCACCTCGATCGTCGCATTGGGCATCGGCACGTAGAGCGTCTCGCCCATCCGGTCGCGGCCGCCGGCAACCAGGGCCAGCGCAATCGAGCGGCCGCAATTTTCCGACCAGTAGCTCGAGGTGACATGGCCGATCATCGTCATCGGGATCGCCTGCTTCGGATCGCCGACGATCTGCGCGCCTTCTTCCAGCACGACTTTTGGGTCTTTGGTCTTCAGGCCGACAAGCTGCTTGCGGCCCTTGGCGACCAGGTCGGGCCGAGCCAGACCCCTGATACCGACGAAATCGGTCTTCTTCTTGCCGACCGCCCAGTCGAGCCCGGCATCGCCAGGCGTCACCGTGCCGTCGGTGTCCTGGCCGACGATGATGTAGCCTTTTTCGGCACGCAGCACGTGCATCGCCTCGGTACCGTAGGCACAGGCGCCGTGCTTCTGGCCCTCGGCCCACAGCGCTTCCCAGACGGCCTGGCCGTAGTCGGCCGGCACGTTGACCTCGAAGCCGCGCTCGCCGGTGAACGACATGCGGAACAGCCTTGTCGGCACGCCGCGAATCCTGCCCTCGCGCACCGACATATGCGGCAGCGCCCCGTCCGACATGTCGATGCCCTCGACCAGCGGCGCGATGATGTCTCGCGACTTCGGTCCTTGCACGGCAATCACCGCCCACTGCTCGGTGGTCGAGGTCAGCCAGACGTTGAGATGCGGAAACTCGGTCTGGAGGTAATCCTCCATATGGTTCATGACGCGCGGCGCACCGCCCGTCGTCGTCGTCACGTGGAAACGGTCGGTTGCAAGCCTGCCAACGACACCGTCGTCATAGATGAAACCATCCTCGCGCAGCATGATGCCATAGCGGCAGCGGCCGGGCTCCAGTTTCTCCCACGGATTGGTATAGAGCAGCTCCATGAACTTCGCCGCATCCGGCCCGACCACCTCGATCTTGCCCAGCGTCGAGGCGTCGAACAGGCCGGCCGTCTTGCGCACCGTGACACACTCGCGATCGACCGCGGCGTCCATGTCCTCGCCTGCTTTGGGAAAATACCAGGCGCGCTTCCATTGGCCGACATCCTCGAACACCGCACCTTGAGCCTCGGCCCACGGATGGATCGCCGTCTTGCGGGTCGGGTCGAAGAGCGGACCCCGCGCGTGCCCGACGATCGAACCGAAGGTCACCGGCGTGTAAGGCGCCCGGAACGTCGTCAGGCCGACTTGCGGGATCGGCTTGCCCAGCGTCTCGGCGGCGATCGCCAGGCCGTGCATGTTCGAGGTCTTGCCCTGGTCGGTCGCCATGCCGTTGGTGGTGAAGCGCTTGACGTGCTCGATCGAGCGCATGCCTTCATGCACCGCCTGGCGGATGTCCTTGGCGGTGACGTCGTTCTGGAAGTCGACGAAGGCTTTTACCGTCGTGTCCGGCCCGGCGCCGGGCGCCGCGCCCAGCATGCCACGCGACCAACTCTCGCTGGCGTCGACCTTCGGCTTGGCGCCGGCATTCTTGACGCCCGCATCCTTGGCCACCTTGGCGCCCGCCGCATAGGCCTCGTCGATCGTCGCCGACAGTCCGTCCGTGCCGTTGCAGGCGCCGACCGACACGCAATCCTGCGCGTAGGTACCGGGCACGAAACGCTTTGTCTCGTCGTTGAAGGCGACCTTGCCGCGCGATTGCGAGAACAGATGCACCGACGGTGTCCAACCGGCCGACATCAGGATGGCGTCGACCGGGATGGTGCGCTCGCCGCCGCCATTCTTCGGCTGAACGGTCATCGACGAAACCCGCAATTTGCCGCCGGCGCGGATCACCGCGCGGCCGAAATTGACCTCGATGCCGAGCGACCTCGCCTCGTCGATTACCGACCCGGTCGGGTTGTCGCGCAGGTCGACTATCGCCGCCACGCCGACGCCGGCCTTCTTCAGGTCGATCGCCGCCGCATAGGCGGAATCATTGGCCGTATAGACGCCGACATTCCTGCCGACCGCGACGCCAAAATGGTTGAGATAGGTGCGCGCCGCCGACGCCAGCATGATGCCTGGCCGGTCGTTGTCGGCAAACACCATGTGCCGCTCGATGGCACCGGTCGCCAGCACGACGCGTTTGGCACGAACCTGCCACAGCCGCTCGCGCGGCAGCTCGCGGCCGGGGTTCTGCAAATGGTCGCTGACGCGCTCGACCAGCCCGACGAAATTCTGCGCGTAATAGCCGAAGGCCGTGGTGCGCGACAGCACGCGGACATTGTCCATGGCCCTGAGCGTCGCGACTGCGCCTTGCGCCCAGGCAAAACCATCCTGGCCGTCGATCCTGGCGCCGCTTTCGAAGCGCAGGCTGCCGCCGAAATCCACCTGCTCGTCGGCAAGGATGACGCGTACGCCGGTTTCGGCCGCGGCAAGTGCCGCGGCGATGCCGGCAGCACCGCCGCCCAGCACCAGCACGTCGCAATGTGCGAAACGCGCCGAATAGTGGTCGGGATCCGGCTGGTCGGGAGCGACGCCAAGCCCTGCCGCAGCCCTGATCCTGGGCTCGTAAAAGTTCTTCCAGGCGGACTTCGGCCACATGAAGGTCTTGTAGTAAAAGCCCGCCGAAAGCAACGGCGAGGCGATGTCGCCGAGCGCGCTGACGTCGAAGGCCAATGACGGCCAGCGGTTCTGCGACTGTGCCGTCAGCCCGTCATAGAGCTCCTGCACGGTGGCACGGACATTTGGCGTCCTCCTGGCCGAGTCGCGCTTGATCTCAACCAGCGCGTTGGGCTCTTCCGCCCCGGCGGACAGGAAGCCGCGCGGCCGGTGATATTTGAACGAACGGCCAACCAGATGGACGCCGTTGGCGAGCAGCGCCGAGGCCAGCGTTTCGCCTTCGACGCCGGCATAGGACTGGCCGTCGAAGCTGAACCGCGCGGTCTCTGCCTGCTTGAGGCGCCCGGCGCCGGGAATGCGGAACGTCGCGATCATTCGGAGGCTCCCGGCAGCTTCGCCGGCTTCGGCTCGCCGGCCTTGTAGGTCATCAGGAACCTGTCGCTGACGGTGTCACGCACGGCATTGAAGAACCGCGCGCAGCCATGCATGTGCCGCCAGCGCTCATAGATGATGCCTTTGGGATTCGAGCGGATGAAAAAGAACTTTTCGAAATCGTCGCCGCTTGTCGCGGCCATATCCGCCGAACGCGCGATATGTGCCTCGCCGGCGTTGCGGAATTCGAGTTCCGGACGCTCTTCCTCGCAATAGGGGCAGCGGATGAGAAGCATGGTTGTTCCTACAATTCGCCGTGGCCGACGCAGGCGCCGGCCGGTTGATCGCAAAGCCTCTGGCCCAACATCACAAAGCGGGCCATCATCAGTGCGCCACCGCTGCCGCCGCTGCCTCGTCGATTAGGCGGCCGGTGCGGAAGCGCTCGATGGTGAAGGGCGCGTTGATCGGGTGCGGATCGTCCCTGGCGATGGTGTGGGCAAAGACATGGCCCGAGCCCGGCGTCGCCTTGAAGCCGCCCGTGCCCCAGCCGCAATTGACATAGAGGCCGGGCACTGGCGTCTTGGCCAGGATCGGCGAACGGTCGGGCGTCACGTCGACGATGCCGCCCCACGAGCGCAGCATCTTCATGCGCGTGAACATCGGGAACATCTCGCAGATGGCGTCGAGCGTGTGCTGCAGGATGTGCAGGCCGCCGGTCTGCGAATAGGAGATATACTGGTCGGTACCGGCGCCGATGACCAGTTCGCCCTTGTCGGACTGCGAGATATAGGCGTGCACCGTGTTCGACATCACCACGCAGGGGAAGACCGGCTTGACAGGCTCGGAAACCAGCGCCTGCAGCGGATAGCTTTCCAGCGGCATCCGCACGCCGGCCATGTCCATGATGACGGACGAATGGCCGGCGGCAACGACGCCGACTTTTTTGGCGCCGATGAAGCCGCGCGTCGTCTCGACGCCGGTGACCGAACCGTTCGGCGCCCGCTTGACGCCGGTGACCTCGCAATTCTGGATGATGTGGACGCCGCGCGCCGAAGCGCCGCGCGCATAGCCCCAGGCGACCGCATCGTGGCGGGCGGTGCCGCCGCGACGCTGCAGGGTCGCGCCCATCACCGGATAGCGGGCATGGCGCGAAATGTTGAGCGGCGGGCAGAATTCCTTGGCGGCTTCCGGCGTCAGCCATTCATTGTCGATGCCGTTCAGACGGTTGGCATGGACGTGGCGTTTCAAGACCTGGATGTCGTGCACATTGTGGGCCAGCATCATGACGCCGCGCGGCGAATACATGACGTTGTAGTTGAGCTCCTGGCTGAGCCCGTCCCACAGCTTCAGCGCGTGGTCGTAGATGCCGGCGCTCTCGTCATAGAGATAGTTGGAGCGGATGATGGTGGTGTTGCGGCCGGTATTGCCGCCGCCGAGCCAGCCCTTTTCCAGCACCGCGACATTGGTGATGCCGTGCACCGTGGCGAGATAATAGGCGGTGGCCAGGCCATGGCCGCCGGCGCCGACGATGATGACGTCGTACTCCTTCTTCGGCTCTGGCGAGGACCACTGTTCCTCCCAGCCCTTGTGGCCGCGCATGGCCTCGCGGGCGATGGCGAATACCGAGTATTTCTTCAACGTTCCAGCCTCGCAGATAGCGGCCGGACATCCAATCGAGCCCCGGCGCGCGAGGTGTATCACTAGCGAAACAGCGCTGCCACCCTTGCGCTGTTTGCGACGGCGCTTGCCGTTTTGCGCCACGGCCAAAAAGACCTGTCGAGCAACGAGCCGACGACGCATCCGGACGCCTTCAGGTATCGGGTGGCTCGTGCCGCCTCGATCTGCGACCAAGCATCCGATTGCCGGCGAAAGCTGGCGCGAAAGAAGGATGCAAAAATGCTCGCACTCGCCAACAAGATCGCCATCGTCACCGGCGCCAGTTCCGGCATCGGCCGCGCCACGGCAAAACTCTTTGCCGAGGAAGGCGCCAAGGTGGTCGTCGCTGCCCGTCGCCAGGCAGAGCTGGACGCGCTCGTCGCGGAAATCGAGGAAGCCGACGGCTCGGCGATCGCCCTTGCCGGCGACGTTCGCGACGAAGCCTATGCCAAAGCCCTTGTCGACCTGGCGGTCGAGAAATTCGGCGGGCTGGATATCGCCTTCAACAACGCCGGCTCGACCGGCAAGATGGGTCCAATCTCGGAGCTGTCGCTGGAAGGCTGGCGAGAGACGCTTGACACCAACCTGACCAGCGCATTCCTCGGCGCGAAATATCAGGTCCCGGCGATGGTCGAACGCGGCGGCGGATCGCTGATCTTCACCTCTACCTTTGTCGGCCATACCGTCGGCATGCCCGGCATGACCAGCTATGCCGCAAGCAAGGCCGGGCTGATCGGGTTGACGCAGGTGCTTGCCGCCGAATACGGCGCCAAAGGCGTGCGGGTCAACGCACTATTGCCGGGCGGCACCGACACGCCTTCGGCCACGTTCAAGACACCTGAATCGCGAGCCTTCGTCGAAAACCTGCATGCCTTGAAGCGCGTCGCCGAGCCTGAGGAGATCGCTCATTCGGCGCTCTATCTGGCTTCCGACGCATCGAGCTTCACCACTGGAACTGCGCTGTTTGCCGATGGCGGGGTCTCGATCAATCGGACGTGAGGCAATCTCGCAAAAGCGGTCTTGCTTTCCGGTGCGATTTGGCGATTTCTTCGGACACTTCTGTTCGAAGACAGGCCTAGAACATGCTGCTGATCAGGACCTACATCGCTGCTAGCGCAATCGAGGGCGTCGGCGTGTTCGCCGCCGAGCCGATCAGGAAGGGAGCGTCGATCTGGCGGCTCGATCCCGACTTCGATCGGCTGATCCCGCTGGAAAAATATGGGGCCGCGCCGCCGCACCTCAGGGAATTGCTCGACAGATATGCCTATCCAAGCCCGGACCGGCCCGGATTCATCGTCTATGAGGTCGACAATGGCCGCTTCATGAACCATTCTGAAAGGCCGAACACGGATTTTTCTCGGCATGGTGGGGCAACCGCGATCCGCGCCATAGCGGCGGGCGAGGAAATAACCTGCGATTACGGCGAGTTCTTCGAAGATTTCGAGCGGCTTCATTTGGCCACGGCATAGAGGAGCGCCTGTCGCCGCTTGCGAATGCAAGGACCATCAAACGGGCCCGGAGTGGTGAGCGGCTCCGGGCCACATTTCCATTCCCAGATCAGTTCCGGTGGGCGTGCGGCTCGTCGGTGTGGCGGCCGTCATACTGCAGGTCCAGCTCGCGAATCGCGTCCTTGCCTTTCTTCGGATCGACAAGCCTGAGAAGCGCGTCGATCTTGGCCTCCATCCGGTCGGTACTCTCCTTCGATTGCGGCGAACCGACGAAGAGCAGGAACGCCAGGCCACCGACCTGCCAGAGCAGCTGCAGGAATTCCGATTGCCAGTTCTCGAGCGTGTCGCGGCTCATCTCGATCAGATAGCCGCCGAACTCTGGCGGTTGGCTCAGCGCTCGCTGCTCGTCGAGATAGGCGAACCAGCCGAAAACCCAGTGGCCGACGATCGAAATGATGAAGAAGCCGAGGGTAATCCAGGCATAGCTGTAAGCCCGCCACACCGAAGGTGGTGTCACCTTGGCCGCTTGCCTGTCGTTCTCATCGTTTGGCATTGTCGCTGTCCGACCCCGAGCGAGCCAAGAACTGCTCCGTTGTCGCGGGCAGCTTGTTTTTCAGCCACTCGGCCATCGCCTCCTCCTCACGCAGATTTTCTTCGCAGGCCCGGGCGACTTCTGTTTCGCCTAGGGATTCGGCGGCTGCGATGAGGATCGTGTAGGATGCGATCTCCATGTGCTCGAAGGTGTAGCTTGCCAGTGAGCCTTTCATCACCTCGTCGCCGGCGAAGACGCCGCTTAGGGACTGTGCCATCGCCAGCAGCTTGCCGCCGGCGTCCTTCAGCGTGGACGTATTTTCGCCCACTTGTTCCAGGCAGGTCCTGAGGCGCGCGGCTTGCCCTCTCGTCTCGTTGAGGTGCAGGCTGATGCGCTCACGGAGTTCGGGATAACTCTCCAGCCGGCTCAGCTGGCCGTTCAGCATGGTTTCGGCCTGCTCCTCCATCGCATGCGCGTCCCTGAGCCACTGGACGAGCCATTCACGGGTCTCTGACATCGGTTTTCTCCTGTGCTTGCGTATGCGAAACAACCATGGGGAACGAGGTTTGTTCCTTCCTCGATAAAGCCGGGCGGACCGTTTTGCCGGATTGAGGCAGCAGGTTTTATCGGTGGCTGAGAAAACGTCAACGATGCTCTCATCGGCGCGGAGAGCCCGCCCGATAAGGCAAATCTACTACCAAGGGTCGTAATTCCTTGCTTTCTGACGGCAGTTATGCTAATGATTTATGCATGGTGCTGATTGCGCCGACGACCCGCCGCCGAGGCGGGTTTTTCGTTTCGGCAGTGGACAGAGCGGCGTGATTCTGCTATCAGCCGCCACAATTCGTGGTGTAGACCGCCGCGGAGGCAAGCGACTATGGCCACTTGCCTGTTGTTAACAAACCCGAAAGACAGGATTGCCCGTGCAGGTACTCGTCCGCGACAACAATGTTGATCAGGCGCTTCGCGCGCTCAAGAAAAAGATGCAGCGCGAAGGCATCTTCCGCGAAATGAAGATGCGCGGACATTATGAGAAGCCCTCTGAGAAGCGCGCCCGCGAAAAGGCGGAAGCCGTTCGCCGCGCCCGTAAGCTGGCCCGCAAGCGCGCCCAGCGCGAAGGCCTGCTGCCGATGACGCCGCGCCCGGTGGCGGCTGGTGCCGCTGGGGCCGGCGCTCCGCGTCCGCCGCGGTTCTGACGCCAATTTTTCGTCCTTTTCGAAGGATACCCAAGGTGGCGCGATGCGAAATCGCCGCCACCTTTTTGTTTTGAATTCGACCAGCTCGCAGAGGGCCGGTTCGGAGAGGGAACAGACCTGACGGCGCGGGCGGGCAGTGAGGACAGAGCAGACATGAACGCAATTAGCGTGGAGCGCAGAACCGCAATGCGCGGCTTCGCCCTGACGGCAGCCCTGCTTTCTGGCTTGGCGATCGCCGGCTGCCAGACAGCCCCGACCGGTGAATTCACCAACATCGACAAGGCACAAGGGTCGGCCGAGAACATCTCCTCGCTGTCAGCCGTTATCCAGCGCAGTCCCCAGGATCCGGAAGGCTACAATGTGCGTGGCTCGGCCTATGGCCGCGGCGGCCAGTATCAGGCGGCGCTCAAGGACTTCAACACCGCCATCCAGCTCAATCCGAATTTCTACCAGGCCTATTCGAACCGCGCTCTCATCCAGCGTTTCCTCGGCGATCAGACGGCCGCGCTTGCCGACTACAACCGCTCGATCCAGATCAATCCCGACTATGACGCAGCCTATATCGGGCGCGGCAATCTCTACCGCAAAGCCAACCGCATCCAAGACGCGTTCAACGATTTCCAGAAGGCGATCCAGCTCGACACGACAGACGCTCGCGCCTATCACAATCGGGGCCTGATCTATCAGAGCCAGGGCCAGCACGCTTTCGCTATCGAGGATTTCTCGACAGCCATTTCGCTGGCGCCGGACGCCGCCGATCCCTACAATGGCCGCGGCCTGTCCTATCTTGCCATGAACGACGAGGACAATGCCTTCGCCGACATCAACATGGCGATCAAGCTCGACGGCAAGAATGCCGAGGCCTGGTCCAACCAGGCGCTGATCTACGAGCGGCGCGGCGACAAGGCCAAGGCGGCAAAAGCCTACCGCGAGGCCGTGCGCCTCAGCCCCACCTACCAGCCGGCCAAGGACGGCCTGGCGCGCACCAGCGCCGTCTGACCGACGGCGGCGTTTCGGCCTGACATGGCAGGCCTGCCGTTTGGCATGGCTTCGAAACCTTCAACGACTGACGCCTTGATCGCGCCAAGTTCTCCGCGGAACGCTCGGGACGCTTAGCCGTTGTTCAAGGCTATTCGCGAAGAGGACCCCCTCCCATGATCAAGAAACTCGCCTGTGCCGCCGCCCTCGCCGCTACGGTTCTCGCCGCCCCTGCCAGCGCAGGGAGGCTGCAGCTCGGTGTGCTCGACTGCACCATCGACGGCGGCACCGGCTATATCGTGACATCCAACAAGGGCGTGGCCTGCACCTTTCGCCCTCATCATGGTGGTCCCCCGGAAGCCTATACCGGGGTCATTTCCAAGCTCGGCGTCGACGTCGGCAGGACGCACCAGGGCGAATTGATATGGGCGGTTCTGGCGGCCACCCGCAACCGTGATGCCGGCGATCTTGCCGGCAGCTATTATGGCGTCAACGCCGAGGCCAGCGTGGTGACCGGCGGCGGCGCCAACCTTCTGGTCGGCGGGCTGAACAGCGCCTTCTCGCTGCAGCCTCTCAACGTACAGGCGCAGACCGGCGTCAACCTGGCAGTCGCCGTCACCTCACTGCAACTGATCCACTCTTTCAAATGAACGCCACAGCGTAGCTCTGCATGCGGCGCGGAACAGGATAGAACTGTTCCGCGCCGCACGACTTTTGGGGAACCGCCATGCGAGGGAAGATCATCGCTGACGCCATGATCGCCAATCTTGCCATCCCGCCTTCATAGCACCCTCAGCGCACCCGCAAAAACCGCTTGAGCTCAACCGCGGTTGAGGTTTTACAACCGTCTCCGAAGCGCCGCGTGCCCATTGGAGACGAAGAGCGCTCCACCATTTTTTGAATCGGCGTATAAGAAAATTCGGGAGGGCGGGTGACGGAAACCAGCGCAAACAGGGTCGACTGGCGGGCGCTATGGGCGAGCGGCGATCTGGCGCGCTTCTGCTTCATCAGCCTCGGCATCCTGCTGCACGCCACCAACGAAACCATGGTGGCAACGGTGATGCCGGCGATGGTCGGCGAACTCGCCGGGGTTCAGCTGGTCGGCTGGTCGCTGGCGATCTACGAGCTCGGCGCCATCGTCGCCGGCGCTGCCGCCGGACGGCTGGTGAGCTATGTCGCGTTGCGCACCAACATGGTGGTTGCCGCCTTGCTCTACGCGGCCGGCGCCCTGGTCTGCGCCATCGCGCCGTCCATGCCGCTGTTCCTGGCCGGGCGACTGATCGAGGGATTTGGCGGCGGCGCGCTGGTGTCGCTGGCCTTCGTCTCGGTCGAGCGGCTGTTTCCACGCGCCATGTGGCCGCAGCTTTTCGGCGTTATGTCGGCGATCTGGGGCGTCGCCGCCTTCAGCGGGCCGGTGCTCGGTGCGTTGATGACCGAGTTGCTCTCCTGGCGCTGGGCTTTCGGCGTCTTCACGCTTGGCGGCACCGCCATGGCGTTGGCGAGCTTCATCGTGCTCGACACGCCCGAGGCGACCCGGCCGCAGGCGATCACTGGAACCGCGCCGCCCTTCCCCTTTGCCGCGCTCGGCTGCCTTGCCGTCAGCGTCGTGCTGATCGCCACGGCCGGTGTCGACATTGCCCTGCTGCGCTCGTCCCTGCTGCTCATCCTCGGCCTGATCGGGCTCGCGCTGTTCGTCCGCATCGACGCGCTGAAGCCGGGCTCGCGGCTGTTCCCGTCGCGGCTGTTCTCATGGCGCTCGCCGGTCGGCGCAGGCATGACCATGGTCGCCGCGTTTTCGGTGGCGACCTGTTCCTTCGCCGTCTACGGGCCGCTGCTTCTGACCAGCCTGCACGGCATTCCGATCCTGACCACCGGCTATATCATCGCCGCCGAATCGATCGCCTGGTCGATCCTGTCGATCCTCGTCGCCAATGCGCCGCCGGAGCGGGAGAGACTGATCATCACCGGCGGCGCGCTGATGATTGCGACGGGCATCGCCGGTTTCGCCTATGCCGTGCCGGCCGGTTCGATTCCGCTGATCCTGTTTTGCGCCTTGCTGCAAGGCGGCGGCTTCGGCATTGCCTGGCCCTTCGTCACACGCGTGATCGTCGCATCGGCCAGTGACGGCGAGCAGACGATCGCTTCCGCCGCCGTGCCGACCATGCAGCGCATCGGCTATGCGGTCGGTGCCGCGTTGACCGGCATCGTCGCAAACGCCAGCGGTTTTTCCGAAGGCCTGAATCGTGAGGCGGCGGCGAATGTCGCCACCTGGCTGTTCCTCGCCTTCGTGCCACTCGGGATTCTGGGATGCCTTGCCGCGCTGAGGATCTCGGGGCCAGCAGCCCCACGGCCGGCGGAGCTGCCAATCTCCCCCCTTGTGGGGGAGATGCCCGGCAGGGCAGAGGGGGGCGCGAAGGATCGCCAAACGTGGGGTTAACCTACCCATACGAGACAGCGCAGATTCCTGGGATCCTGTTATTTCGAGCGCCGCTGCGGGACACGATCTTTCGAAACGTCGGCGGGACAGCGCCCCCCTCTGGCCTGCCGGCCATCTCCCCCACAAGGGGGGAGATTGACTAGACGACGATCGTCTTCAGCCGCTCCGCTATAAGTGCTGCGAGCCGCGTCGCCAGCTCGTCCTTGCTCATCTCAGGCCATTCGTCGACACCGGCCTTCGAGACGATCCGCACCGTGTTGCGGTCGCCGCCCATCACCCCGCTTTCGTGGGATACATCGTTGGCGACGATGAAATCGGCGCCCTTTTTCCTGAGCTTGGCCTCGGCGTTCCTGACGAGATCCTGCGTCTCGGCGGCGAAGCCGACGACCAGGCTGGGCCGCTTTCTGTGATGGCCGACACCGGCAAGGATGTCAGGGTTTTCGATCATCTGCAGCGCCGGCGGCCCCTCGCCCGCCACCTTCTTTATCTTCTCGCCGGCCGAAGTCTCGCTGCGCCAGTCCGCAACCGCCGCGACGAACACCGCCGCGTCCGCCGGCAAAAGCTGTTCGACCGCGTCCTTCATCTCGTTGGCGGTTTCGACATGCAACGTGGTGACCTCAGCCGGATCGGCAATGCCGACCGGACCGGAGACGAGGCGCACATCGGCGCCCAGCCTTGCCAGCGCCGCCGCGATGGCATGGCCCTGCTTGCCGGACGAACGGTTGGCAATATAGCGCACCGGGTCGATCGGCTCATGCGTCGGCCCTGAGGTGACGATGATCTTTCTGCCTGCCAGCGGCTTCGGACTGATATCGAGCAGCGCCTCGATCGCAGCGACGATTTCCAGCGGCTCGGCCATGCGGCCTTCGCCCGCCTCGTTGCTCTCGGCCATTTCGCCCTTTGCCGGGCCGACGAATGCGACGCCGTCCTTCCGCAACGTCGCCCGGTTTCGCCGGGTCGCGGGATGCGACCACATTTTCGGGTTCATGGCGGGCGCCATCAGCACAGGCTTGTCGGTCGCAATGAGCACGGTCGAGGCAAGGTCGTTGGCATGGCCGTTGGCGAGCTTCGCCATCAGGTCGGCGGTAGCCGGCGCCACGACGACAAGATCGGCCTCGCGCGACAAGCGGATGTGGCCGACATCGTGCTCGTCATTGCGGTCGAACAAGTCCGTGAACACGTGGTCGGCCGACAACGCCCCGACCGACAGCGTGGTGACGAATTCCTGCGCCGCGGCGGTCATCACCACGCGCACCACAACACCCCGCTCGCGCAGCCGGCGGATCAGGTCGAGTGCCTTGTAGGCGGCGATACCGCCGCCGATGATCAGCAGGATGCGCTTGCCGGAGAGGGTCATGCCCAGTTCTTGTCCGATGTCATGCCGGCTTCAGCGCCGGTTCGATGTCGGTATGGATGAAATCGTCGCCCTTGAAAAGCAGCGGCAGGTTTCGCGTCTTGGCCAAGGCGTAGGCGAAGCAGTCGCCCATGTTGAGATTGGCGCGATGGCCAGTACCTCGGCCATACAGTGCATAGGCTTCAATTCCGGCTTGCGCATGTTCGGCGGAGAGCGCGACGATCGTGACTTTGAGTCTAGCAAGAAGGCCCGTCAACTCGGCCGTGCCAGCCGCGCCATAGCGGCGGACAATTACTGTGCCGCATTCCATCAGGGTTGCGGCGCTCATCAGTATCCGCTGATTTCCGGCGAGGCGCTGGGCGATCGCCGGAGCGTCGGGCTCCTGCTTCAGGATGGCCACGATCGCTGAGGTGTCGACCACCACGGTCATTCCTCCTCGATGAAGGACCAGAGGTCATCAGTGAATTTCTTCTGATCGAAATCCGCTTGTTGCAATCGTCGGCCGAATTCGAGGATTTCCTCCGCCGTAACAAAATCCCCGTCACGTTCTTTGGTGACTGCCACATCCTTCAGCAAGAGATTTCTTGCTTCCTGCTCCATTGACACGCCATGTCTGGCAGCCCGCTCGCGCAGTTTTTGCTTCAGATCGTCGTCGAGATTGCGAATGGTCAGGGTGCCCATAACTACCCTTGCCCCCGTGTGGTCGGTCTGAACTTGGCTTCGTCCTCGGCTGCAATGCCCGACGAGTCGAAACCTTTGGTGGTCGGAAGCCCTACGGATGCGGCGAGCACGTCCCGCGCCTCCTGCTCCATGGAAACGCCACGCGCGGCGCCACGCTCCCGCAGTCGCCGCATGACACTCTCATCCACATTGCGAACAGTAATCCGGGCCATGATCGCGCTCCCGCGAACCTAATATAGCGACACCGGAGCATGACTGCAATGACAGCAGTGCTGTCATTGCTTGCAGTCAGAGCAGCTTCGAGGCGATAAAGACCAGCGTCAGCGCGATCACCCACAGCGCCAGCCTGCCGGATCTGCTATAGCGCGCCTCGGCCTTGCCGATGGCGTGCGCCGTCCTTTCATCGAAACGCAGCCCGTGTTCGGCCATCAGATCGATCTCGCGCGACAGCCGCTCGGTGCGGGCGGCGAGGTCCGGCGCCTGGCGGGCCAGCGCCAGCAACGCGTTGGCGCCGTCGCGTGCGTCGGCCAGCAGGGCACGCGGGCCGAGATTGCCTGATATCCAGCCTCCGACCACCGGTTCTGACGTCTTCCACATGTTGAATGCCGGGTCGAGCGTGCGGGCAACGCCCTCGACGACCACCATGGTCTTTTGCAGCAGCACCAGTTCGGACCGTGTCGCCATGTCGAAGAGGTCGGTTACCTCGAACAGAAGCGCCAAGAGCTTGGCCATCGAGATGGTTTCGGCCGGCTGGCCGTGGATCGGCTCGCCGATGGCGCGGATCGCTTGGGCGAATGCCGCGACGTTATGCAGGCGCGGCACGTAGCCGGCCTCGAAATGCACTTCGGCGACGCGCAGATAGTCACGGGTGATGAAGCCGTAGAGAATTTCGGCGAGGAACCGGCGCTCCTTCTTGCCGAGCCGGCCGGCAATGCCGAGATCGACAGCGACGATGGTGCCATCGGGCTCGACGAACAGGTTTCCCGGATGCATGTCGGCGTGGAAGAAACCGTCGCGCAGCGTATGGCGCAGGAACGACTGGACCAGATTGGCGGCGATCGCCTTCAGATCGTGGCCGGCGGCAGTCAGGCCGGCAATGTCGTTCATCTTGATGCCGTCGACCCATTCCATGGTCAGCACGTCGCGGCCGGTGCGTTCCCAATCGACCGTCGGCACGCGAAAGCCGGGATCGTCCCTGGTGTTTTCGCCGAGCTCCGAAAGCGCTGCCGCCTCAAGCCTCAGATCCATCTCGATCTTGGTGGTCTGCGCCAGCGTCTGGGTCACCTCGACCGGCCGCAGCCGGCGCGACGACGGGATGTATTTTTCCTGGAGACGGGCGGCGAGGAAATAGCTTTCGAGATCGCGGAAGAAACGGCGCCGCACGCCCGGCCGGATCACCTTCACCGCCACCCGCGAACCGACGCCGTTCTGCAAGGTTTCGGCGGTATGGACCTGAGCGATCGAGGCCGCGGCGACCGCCTCGCCGAAACTGGCGTAGAGCTCGCCGACCTTGCGCCCGAGCGAGGCCTCTATCGCCGCAATGGCCTCGGCCTGCGGAAATGTCTGCATCTTGTCCTGCAGCATGGCGAGATCGAGCGCTATGTCGTTGCCGACGACATCGGGCCGTGTCGCCAGGAACTGGCCGAGCTTGACATAGGATGGGCCGAGCCGGACGACGGCCTTGGCCAGCCGATCGCCACGTTCATAGGCAAGCGCGCGGCGGCGGGTGAACAGCCGTGCCACCCGCCAGCCGAATTTCGGCAGGCCGAACAGCTCATCGCCCGGCAACGCCGCGACGACGCCTTCGCGGACCAGCACCCAGCCGGCCCGTACGAGCCTGAAACCAGCGCCGACGCTGCTCATGACTGCGCTTGTCCTGCCGGTTTTCTAGACCGGCGAAGGGCAGGTCGCGTATAAAAAATACGGGCCAGCCTCAAAGCTTCCAGCCCGAATGAAGCGCAGCTATGCCGCCGGCATAATTGCGAAAAGACACGCGGTCAAAACCGGCGCGGGAAATCATCGCGGCAAAATTCTGCTGATTGGGAAATTTGCGGATCGATTCGACCAGATAGGAATAGGGTTCGTTTTCGCCGGTCACCGCCTTGCCGATCCTGGGGATGGCGTTGAACGACCACGCCTCGTAGACCCTGTCGAGCAGCGGCATGTCGACCTCGGAAAATTCGAGGCAGAGAAAGCGCCCACCGGGTTTCAGCACGCGATAGGCTTCGGCAAGCGCCACATCGATGCGCGGCACGTTGCGAATGCCGAACGCGATCGTGTAGGCGTCGAAACTGGCCTCAGCGAAAGGCAGCTCCTCGGCATTGGCCTCGACGAAATCGGTGTTATCAGTCAGGCCCTTTTTCTCGGCCCGGTCGCGGCCGACGGCGAGCATTGAGCCGTTGATGTCGAGAACCGTCGCATGGGCGTTCCTGCCGCTCGCCTCGACGATGCGGAAGGCGATGTCGCCGGTGCCGCCGGCAACGTCGAGAACGCTCCAGCCCGGTCGTTTCGGTGGATTGAGCCATGTGACCATGGCGTCCTTCCACAGCCGATGCAGGCCGCCCGACATCAGGTCGTTCATCAGATCGTAGCGGTTCGCCACCTTGTGGAAAACGTCGTTGACCAGGGACTGCTTCTCGCCTGCCCCTACGCGCTTGAAACCATAGGAGGTTTCCATGCCGCCAACGGCCGTGGTTCTCTCAACCGACATTATTTTTGATCCGCCATAAAACCGGCGGGACCATAGCCGATCGATGGTGCCGACGCTATTGTTTAAGGCGCGGTGTTCGGCCGCGCTTCCCGGTCGTGGAATCATGCTTATGGCTCCATGTCCTGGACTGACCTGACGGGATGATTGCATGCCTTTGAAAGCGGAACTGCACTGCCATATCGAAGGGGCAGCGGCGCCCGAACTCGTCATCCGCCAGGCGCAGAAATACGGCAAGGACACCTCGCCCTACATTCAGGACGGCTCTTTCGTCTGGCACGATTTCAGCTCCTTCCTCGCCGCCTATGACTTCTCCTCCGACCTGTTCCGCACCGAAGAGGACTATGCGCGGCTGGCCGATCATTATCTGACCAGCCTCGCCCGCGACGGCGCCATCTATTCCGAGATCTTCACCTCGCCGGACCACGCCGGGAAGGCCGGGCTGTCGCCCAGGGCCTATACGGACGCGCTCGGCGAAGGCATGGCGCGCGCAAAGGCCAAGACCGGCATCGAGGGCCGCATGATCGTCACCGGCGTGCGCAATGCCGGCGTCGAATCGATCGAGCAGGCGGCGCGCTTCGCCGCCCGCTGCGGGCATCCGCTGGTCACCGGCTTCGGCGTCGCCGGCGACGAGCGGATGGGCGATCTGGAGGACTATGTCAGGGCCTTCGAAATCGCCCGCGAGGCCGGCCTTGGCATCACCGTCCATGCCGGCGAACTGATGGGCTGGGAGAGCGTCAAGGCCGCGCTCGATCACATCCGCCCCGCTCGCATCGGCCATGGCGTGCGCGCCATCGAAAACCCCGACCTTGTCCGTCGCATCGCCGATGAAGGCGTCGTGCTCGAATGCTGTCCGAGCTCTAACATCGCGCTAAGGGTGTTCGACAGTTTCGCCGATCACCCCTTTCCGGCCCTGTTGGCGGCAGGCTGCAAGGTGACGCTTAACTCTGACGATCCGCCCTATTTCCGGACGTCGCTGAAGCGCGAATACGACATTGCCGCCGAGCATTTTTCGATGAACGACAAGGCGCTCGCCTCCGTCACCAGAACCGCCATCGACGCCGCCTTCGTCGACAGGAAGACCAAGGCAATGCTGCTAGGCCGGCTCGACGTCAAGGGCAGGTGAATGGTGAATGGTGAATGGTGAATGGTGAATGGTGAATGGTGAATGGTGAATGGTGAATGGTCCACCCGGCGCTTCGGTCCGTCAACCGCGAGTTCTCCGCTGAACCAAGGACTCGCAAACCTGTTCACTATTCACTATTCACCATTCACTACTCACTTTTCACCTGCGCAGCTAGGAGACCACCATGCAGGGCGTCACCGTCGTCGACCACCCGCTTGTCCAGCACAAGCTGACCATCATGCGCAAGAAGGAAACTTCGACGGCCGGCTTCCGGCGGCTGCTGCGCGAGATCTCGCTGCTGCTCGGCTACGAGGTCACCCGCAACCTCGAATTGACGACGACGACGATCGAAACGCCGATCGAGACGATGGAAGCGCCGACGCTGGAGGGCAAGAAGCTGGTCTTCGCCTCAGTACTGCGCGCCGGCAACGGCCTGCTCGAAGGCCTGCTCGACCTGGTGCCGGCGGCGCGCGTCGCCCATATCGGTCTCTACCGCGACCACGAAACGCTGGAAGCGGTCGAATATTTCTTCAAGGCGCCGAGCGATCTCGCCGACCGGCTGGTGATCGTCGTCGATCCGATGCTGGCGACCGCCAATTCGGCGATCGCGGCGATCGACAAGTTGAAGGGGCGCGGCGCCACCAACATCCGCTTCCTCTGCCTGCTGGCGGCGCCAGAAGGCCTCGATCGCTTCATCAAGGCGCATCCCGATGTCCCGGTCTTCACCGCTTCCATCGACCGCCAACTCAACGAGAAGGGCTACATCATGCCAGGCCTCGGCGATGCTGGCGACCGCATGTACGGGACCAAATGACCGTGGCGCCGCTCGTTTACCGATCGTTTACGCAAACGACCGCTTTCTGCATCTCTTAAAGCGGCAAACACCATGCCGCGATAAGCATGGGTCTTCACGAAGGCCGGTCCATGCTGCGCAATCTTCTCATCCTTGGCGTGCTCGCCGTAGCATCGGCGTCGTTCCCGATGCTCTACCAGTCGAATCCGCAGATGTTCGAAGGCCTGCTGAAATCGGCGGTCGGGGCCAGCCCGGCGGTCGAAACGGACCTGAACCTGGCCACGGTTCCCGACAGGCCGGCGCAGCCGCTCGGCCGCAAGGTCGTGATCCCGGCTGACGCGCGCGGGCATTTCACGTCGGCGTTCAAGCTCAACGGTCGAACGGTCGACGGCATGATCGACACCGGCGCAACGCTGGTCGCCATCAACAGTTCGACGGCGCGCAGGATCGGCGTTTCGCTGAACGCGTCGGATTTCAAGCACCAGGTCAACACCGCCAACGGCGCGATCAAGGCTGCGCTGGTGACCGTCGATCGGCTGCAGATCGGCAAGATCACGCTCGACGGCGTCCAGGCGGTCGTGCTCGACGACAAGGCGCTGCGCACCAATTTGATCGGCCTGAGCTTTCTCCAGAGGTTGGAAAAATACCAGGTCGAGAACGGCGCGCTGCTGCTCGTCCAGTGAACCATGATCCCGAAAAGTGGAAACCGGTTTTCGGAAGATCATGGTCCAATAAAAAAACTTCATCCGCGCGGCAGGATGCGCCGGATGACGGTTTTTTCCGCGGGCGGCTTCGAAGCGCCGATCGAATAGGCCGAAAGCACGGCGGCGGCGGCCGCCTCGGCATCCCCGGCATTGCGGGCGTGGACCAGCGCCAGCGCCTCGCCGGCCCGCACCTCCGCGCCGACAGGCAGCAGCCGGGTGATGCCGACCGCATGGTCGATCCTGTCGTCCGGCCGGATGCGCCCGCCGCCAAGCCCGACGACGGCAAGCCCGATGTCGCGGGTGGAGATACCGGTGACGAAGCCGTTTTCGGTCGCCTTGACCGCAAACTCCATCGCCGCCCTCGGCAGGTGTTTTTCCGGGTTCTCGACGAAGTCGGCCGGACCGCCGAGCGCCGCCACCATGCGCGCGAAGACGGCGGCGGCACCGCCGCCGGCAAGCGTCTCGGCGGCGCGCCGCATGCCGTCCTGGTTGGACGAGACCAGCCCGGCCGACTGCAGCATGTCTGCGGCCAATGCCACCGTCACATCCTCCAGGCGCCGGTCGCGGAAGCGGCCGGTGAGGAAATCGACGGCATTGCGTACCTCGACCGCGTTGCCGGCTGCCGAGGCCAGCGGCTCGTTCATGCCGGTGACCAGCGCCGAGGTCTTCAGGCCGGCGCCAGTGGCGACTTCGACCAGGCTGTTCGCCAGTGTCGTTGCGTCGCGCGACTTTTCCATGAAGGCGCCGTTGCCGACCTTTACGTCGAGCACCAGCGACTGCAGGCCGGCGGCCAGCTTCTTCGAGAGGATCGAGGCGGTGATCAGCGGCACCGATTCGACGGTTCCCGTCACGTCGCGGATCGCATAGAGCCGGCGGTCGGCGGGCGCGAGATCGGCGGTCTGGCCGATGATGGCGCAGCCGGCTTCGAGCACTGCCTTGCGGAATCCCGCGACATCCGGCTGGCTGGTATAGCCCGGGATGGCGTCCATCTTGTCCAGAGTGCCGCCGGTATGGCCGAGGCCGCGGCCGGAAATCATCGGCACATAAGCGCCGCAGGCAGCGACGATCGGCGCCACCAATAGCGAGACATTGTCGCCGACGCCGCCTGTCGAATGCTTGTCGGTGACCGGGCCCGGCAGGTCCGACCAATCGAGCACGTCGCCGGAATCGCGCATCGCCAGGGTCAGCGCCACCGCCTCGTCGCGGCTCATGCCGTTGAAGAACACCGCCATGGCGAAGGCCCCGACCTGCCCGTCCGAGACGGTGCCGGCGGTGAGGCCTTCGATGAAGCTGGCGATCTCCTGCGTCGACAGCTTGTGGCCGTCGCGCTTGCTGCGGATGATTTCCTGGGGAAGCATCAGGCCGGGACCTTACGCTCCGGCAACCCATCCTGGAACACACGCTGGAGGATCGTCGCCAGCCGCGCGCCGCCAATCGGCGCCATGTCCTTGGTCTCCTGGTGCGAAAGCTCCGCCCCTGTCAACCCTGCGGCGAGATTGGTGATGACCGAGCAGGCGGCGACGCGCAGGCCGAGAAAACGGGCGAGAATGACCTCCGGCACCGTCGACATGCCGACGGCATTGGCGCCCATGACGCGCGCCATGCGGATCTCGGCGGGCGTCTCGAAGCACGGCCCCGAAAACCACATATAGACGCCCTTGTGCAGCGCGGTGTCCGTCGCCTTCGCCGCCGTCTCGATCGCTGAGCGAAGGCCGGCATCATAGGCTTCGGTCAGGCCGACGAAGCGGCGGTCGCTCGGCTCGCCGATCAGCGGATTGGAACCCGAGAAATTTATGTGGTCGGTGATCAGCATCACCGAGCCCGGCCCCATGCCCGGATCGACCGAGCCGGCGGCATTGGTGAGGATCAGTTGCGAGATGCCGAGGCCGGCAAGCACTTCAAGCGCCGGCCGCATCGCCGCCGCGTTGCCGTGTTCGTAGTAGTGAGCGCGGCCGGACAGCATCAGCACAGGCGTGCCGGCAAAATGTCCCGCCACCACCTCGCCGTCATGGCCGGTGACGCCGCTTCTGGGAAAGCCCGGCAATTCGCCATAGGAAATGCGGACAGGATCCTCGACCTGGTCGACAAGCCCGCCAAGGCCCGAACCCAGCACCAGCGCGGTGGCGGGCGCCAGCCCGTCCAGCCTTTCGACCAGACGATCAAGCGCTTCCTTCATGTCAACCAGCTCTTCATTTCAACCAAGCTCCTCATTTCAACATTTCGCCCTGAAAGCCGTAGGGCAGCATCTCGCCCATGGTCACGGTTTCGACCACGCCGGCATTGTCGCAAAGATAGAGTTTGGTTTCCGGCCGGCAGAATTCGGCCAGCCGCTGCCGGCAGCCGCCGCAGGGCGAGCATTTAGCCATGCGCTCTGCGATGACAGCGATCTCCGTTATCCTGCCGCCGCCGGCCATGATGAAGTGGCCGAGCGCGGTGGTTTCGGCGCACCAACCTTCCGGATAGGACGCGACCTCGACGTTGGCGCCGGTAAAGACGCGGCCGTCCTCGGTGCGCAGTGCCGCCCCGACCGGGAATTTCGAATAGGGCGCATAGGCCTTGGCCATGGCGGCCTTGGCCTCTTCGAACAGATCATGCGACATTGTTTTTCCATTGCATGATCTTGTCCGAAAACCGGCTTCTACATTTCGCTGACGCTGACCTGCGGTTCGAAATCACGCTTAGCGTTCCTTGACATAGGGCACGCCGCCGGCGCGCGGCGGAATTGCCTTGCCGATGAAGCCGGCGAGCAGGATGACGGTGAGGATATAGGGCAGCGCCTGCATGAGCTGCACCGGCACCTTGCCGATCAGCGGCAGCGGCGTGCCCTGCAGGCGGATCGACAGCGCGTCGAGGAAGCCGAACAACAGGCAGGCGAACATGGCGTTGACCGGCTTCCACTTGGCGAAGATCAGCGCGGCCAGGGCGATGTAGCCCTTGCCGGCCGTCATGTCCTTAACGAAGCCGCCATTCTGCACCATCGACAGATAGGCGCCGGCAATACCGGTGAGCACGCCGGTGCAGATCAACGCCCGGTAGCGCAGCCAGGCGACCGAGATGCCGGCGGTGTCGACCGCGGCCGGGTTCTCGCCGACCGCGCGCATGCGCAAGCCGAAACGGGTGCGGAACAGCACCCACCAGGTGAACGGCACGGCGAGGAACGCGACATAGACCAGCACGGAATGGCCGGAGATCAGTTCCGAATATATCGGTCCGAGGATCGGCACGCCCCTGAGCGCGTCCGCGCCGGGCCAGACGATCGCCCCGAACCGCTCATCCGATGCCAGAGCCGGCGTACGTCCACCTTGCTGGAACCAGGCCTGGCCGAGCATGATCGTCGATCCGGCGGCGATGAAATTGATCGCCACGCCGGAGACGATCTGGTTGCCGCGATGGGTGATCGAGGCAAAGCCGTGGACCAGCGCAAAAGCGACCGAGATGAGGATGGCCATGCCGAGGCCGATATAGGCGGAATGGAAGACGGAGGCGGAGGCAGCACCGGCGAAGGCGCCGACCAGCATCTTGCCCTCGAGCCCGATGTCAAAAATGCCGGCCCGCTCCGAATAGAGACCGGCGAGGCATGCGAGCAGCAACGGCACCGACAGGCGGATGGTCGAGTCCAGAACCTGGATGATGGCGTTGAACAGATCCATCTCAGGCACCCTTCCCCTTGATCGCTTCGATGCCGACAGATCTCGGGCTGAGCGAGGCGAACAGCGCCTGGACATAGGGCCGGAACATATGCTCGAGCGCGCCGGCGAACAGGATGACCAGGCCCTGGATGATGACGATCATGTCGCGGCTGATCGCCGGCATTTCGAAGGCGAGCTCGGCGCCGCCCTGGTAGAGCATGCCGAACAATATTGCGGCGAGCACGATGCCGACCGGGTGCAGGCGCCCCATCAGCGCTACTGCGATGCCGACGAAACCGGCGCCCGAAACGAATTCGAGCGCGACATTGTGCTGGTCGCCCATCGTTGGGTTGAGCGCCATCATGCCGGCCAGCGCGCCCGAAATCATCATGGCGACTATGATGATGCGGGTTTCCGAAATGCCGGCATAGCGCGCCGCTTTCGCGCTGTGGCCGTAGGTGCGCATCTCGTAACCGAGCCTGGTGCGCCAGATCAGCATCCAGACCAGAAACGCCATGGCCAGCGCCAGCAGGAAGCTGATGTTGAACGGCGCCGAGCGGATCTTGGCGCCGAACAATTCGATGACCCAGTTGAGCTTTGGCAGTTGCGCGCCGTCGAGGAAGGTGCGTGTCTGCGGCGCCATCGAATTGGCCGGCTTCAAGAATCCGACCAGCGCGTAGACCATGACGCTGGCGGCGATGAAATTGAACATGATGGTGGTGATGACGATGTGCGAGCCGCGCCTGGCCTGCAGATAGGCCGGGATCAGCGCCCACAGCGCCCCCATCGCCGCAGCGGCAATGATCGCCAGCGGAAAGGTGAGCCACCATGGCAGCACGCTGTCGAAGGCCAGGCAGACGATGCCGATGCCGAGACCGGCGATATAGCCCTGGCCCTCGCCACCGATGTTGAACAGGCCGCAATGCGCGGCAACCGCCACCGACAGCCCGCTGAAGATGAAGGTGGTGGCGTAGAACAGCGTGAACGCAATGCCTTGCCCACGGCCGAAGGCGCCCTCGATCAGGACAGCGGCAGCGCGGAACGGATTTTCGCCCACCAGAAGCACGACGAGGCCGGCGACGACGAAGGCAACGGCGAGATTGATCACCGGGATCAGCCCGTAATCCGCCCAGGCCGGCAGCTTGGCGTAAGGCGTGCTCATTCCGCCGCCTCCCGGTGCTCGACGCCGGCCATCAGCAGTCCAAGCTCGCCTTCGCTCGCCTCGGGGCCGCGCTCGCCGACGATGCGGCCAGCAAACATCACCAGGATGCGGTCGGAGAGCGAACGGATCTCGTCGAGCTCGACCGACACCACCAGCACCGCCTTGCCCTGATCGCGCATGGCGATGAGCCGCTTGTGGATGAATTCGATGGCGCCGACATCGACGCCGCGCGTCGGCTGGCCGACGATCAGCACGCCCGGGTCCTGTTCCATTTCCCGCGCCAGCACGATCTTCTGCTGGTTGCCGCCGGAGAAATTCGCGGTCTTGAGACGGCAGTCCGCCGGGCGGATGTCGTATTTGGCGATCTTGTCCCTCGCGTCGTCGCGGATCGCGTCGATGTCGAGGAACGGTCCCTTCAGGTATCGCGGATCGTCGTGATAGCCGAGTATCGAATTCTCGTTCTCCTCGAAGGCCAGCACCAGCCCGACATGATGACGGTCTTCCGGGACATGGGCGAGGCCGCGGTCGCGCAGTTCGCCGGGATCGGCGGCCCCGGTCAGATCGATCGGCTTGCCGTCGAGCATGACGGAGCCCGAGACGGCGCGCCTGATGCCGGAAATCGCCTCGAGCATTTCGGATTGCCCGTTGCCGGCGACGCCGGCGATGCCAACGATCTCGCCGGCGCGCACATCGAAGGAGACGTCGTCGACCATGGTGACGCCACGCGAATCCTTCACCGTCAGGTTCCTCACCGCGAGCTTGACCCCGCCGGCTTCAGCCTCGCCCTTCTCGACCCTGAGCAGCACGCGGCGCCCGACCATCAGCTCGGCCAGTTCCCCGACCGTGGTCTTCGTGGTTTCCCGTGTCGCCACCATCGTGCCCTGGCGCATGACCGAGACCGTGTCGGTGATCGCCATGATCTCGCGCAGCTTATGGGTGATCAGCACGATCGTTTTACCCTGCTCCTTCAACTGCCTGAGGATGCGGAACAGATGGTCGGCTTCTGCGGGCGTCAGCACGCCCGTCGGCTCGTCGAGAATCAGGATCTCGGCGCCGCGATACAGCGCCTTGAGGATTTCGACACGCTGCTGCAGTCCGACCGGCAACTCCTCGATGATCGCATCGGGATCGACCTCCAGCCCATATTCGCGCTCGAGCCGTTCCAGCTCGGACCGCGCCTTGGCGATGCTCTTCTTCAGCAGCGCATCGCTTTCAGCGCCGAGAATGACGTTTTCCAGCACCGTGAAATTGTCGACCAGCATGAAATGCTGATGCACCATGCCGATGCCGAGCGCGATGGCGTCGTTGGGCGATTTGATCGACGCCGGCTGGCCGCCGACGCGGATCTCGCCGCTGTCGGCCTGGTAGAAACCATAAAGGATCGACATCAGCGTCGACTTGCCGGCGCCGTTCTCGCCGACAATGCCGTGGATGGTGCCGCGCGCGATCTCCAGATTGATGTCGCGATTGGCGCGCACGGCGCCAAAACTCTTGTTGATGCCGATCAGCTCGATTGCGGCTTGCGCCATGCAGCCTTTCCCATCGTATTTTTATCGCTTGGTCAAAACGCCTAGCATGACGCCCCGCCCGTGCCAATTGCCGGAGCAGCGTTCACTCTCGACAAATCCCCGCGCGCTTGTCAATTTCGAACGTGGCCGCAGCCTGCACAATCGCCTGGATCGAGGATTTCAAATGACCATGCCCGACGACCGGCTGACGACGCTGGAAATCCGCGCCGCCGAGCAGGAGAAGACCATCGAGGAACTGTCCGGCCAGATCGCCGAGCAGTGGAAGGTGATCGAGCGAATGCAGCGCAAGCTCGATGCGCTGGCCGACCGCTTCCTGGAGCTGGAGGATCAGGCCGCGCCCGACGTGCCGGTGACCAAGCCGCCGCACTGGTGAGCTTGCGGATAAGAAAAAGCCGCCGGGTTTTCACCCGGCGGCGTCGAGCAGATCGGCAATCTCGCGGTCAATAGGGGCAGGCATTGTCCGACATGTAATCGTGCACCTTGATGGTACCGGCGATGATATCGGCCTTGGCCTTTTCGACCGCGGCCTTCATCGCGTCGTCGACAAGTGCCTTGTTGTTGTCATCCATGGCATAGTCGACGCCGCCTTCCTTGAGGCCGAGATCGTTGATGCCGCCGGTGAACTTGTCGTTCTTGGCATCCATGAACGTGTTGTAGACGGCAACATCGACGCGCTTGACCATCGAGGTCAGCACCTTGCCGGGCTGCAGGCCGTTCTGGTTGGAATCGACACCGATACCGAGCTTGCCGCCGTCGGCCGCTGCCTGCAGCACGCCGACACCGGTGCCGCCTGCCGCTGCGTAGATCACGTCGGCGCCCTGGTCGATCTGCGTCTTGGCGATCTCGCCGCCCTTGGCCGGATCGTTCCAGGCTGCCGGCGTGTCGCCGGTCATGTTCTGGATGACATCGGTCGCGCCGGCCGCCTTGGCGCCGCCGACATAACCGCAGCCGAATCGGCGGATCAGCGGAATGTCCATGCCGCCGATGAAGCCGACCTTTTTGGTCTTCGAGGCCATCGCCGCCATCACGCCGACGAGATAGGAGCCTTCCTGCTCCTTGTAGACGACGGAGCGGACGTTGGGCTTGTCGACGACCATGTCGATGATGGCGAATTTGGTCTCGGGAAACTCGACAGCGATCTTCTCCAGCGCATCTGCCCAGGAGAAGCCCGCCATGGCGATTGGATTGCGGCCATCCTCGGCGAAACGGCGCAGCGCCTGCTCGCGCTGGGTGGCGTTTGAGACCTCGAATTCCACATAGGCGATGCCGGTTTCGGCCTTGAACTTTTCGGCGCCGTTGTAGGACGCTTCGTTGAACGACTTGTCGAACTTGCCGCCGAGATCGTAGAGAAGTGCTGGCTGGATGTCCGCGGCGAAGGCCGGAAGAACCATCGCAGTTGCGGCCAGGAGGCCGAGAACGATACGTTTCATGTGATCCACACCCTGTCGGTTATTTTTCCGTTATGCACCGCCTGCCTGCCCGGTTCTCCGGCAGGCATGCGACATCAGACAGGAGTGTCTTCCTCCCGCTTCGGGCCAATCTGGCACGGCCCGAAGCAAAATTCACGCGGAATTTTGACCTGTTGGAAAAGCCGGGATCATCGTCCCGCCAAGGCCTCAGGCGGAGACGGCAGCCGGGATGGCGCAGGTGACGCCGGTGCCCTGCAGATTGCAATAGCCGTAGGGATTCTTCGCCAGATATTGCTGGTGGTCTTCCTCGGCGAAGTAGAATTCCGGTGCCGGAGCGATCTCGGTGGTGATCTTGCCGCGCCCGGCGCCGTCCAACGAGGCCTCGTAGGCGTCGCGCGAGGCGATCGCCGCCTGGTATTGCGCATCACCAAACGTGTAGATCGTCGAGCGGTAGGTGGTGCCGAAGTCATTGCCTTGGCGCATGCCTTGCGTCGGATCATGGCTTTCCCAAAACAGCTTCAGAAGCTGTGCATAGGACACGACCTTCGGGTCGTAGACGACCAGCACGACTTCGGCATGACCGGTCAAACCGGTGCAGGTTTCCTGGTAGGTCGGATTGGGGGTTACGCCACCGGCATAGCCGACGGCCGTGACCCATACGCCCTCGACCTGCCAGAACAGGCGTTCCGCGCCCCAGAAGCAGCCCAGCCCGAACATGGCCCTCTCCAGCCCGTCTGGATAGGGCCCCTTCAGCGGCCGCTTCGAGACAAAGTGATTGGATGCCGTCGGGATAGGATTGGCGCGGCCCGGCAGCGCCTCGGCAGGTTTCGGCAGGTTGAGCTTCTTGTTCAGCATGTCGCTGAGAAACATGTGCAGTCTCCCTTTCTCGTTGGTTGGGACGCCTTGGTTGGGGACGCCAGAAGATCCTTAACAACAAATTATCAAGTCTAGGCGAACCGCCCGGTCGCCCGCTCCCGCCGGTAGCCGATCATGTAGAGAACGAAGGCAAGCACCGCGAACACCGCGAAGCCGGGCTGGTTGAGCAACCAGGCGGTCGCACCGTCCCACAGCAGCGGACCAAGCCTGTCGCGGACGAAGCTTTCGAAGGCGCTTCGCGTATCCGGCGCGACGGCGCGCCAGCTGGTGTTGAGCGGGGTCATGACCAGCGCGGAAGCCGCCACCGAGCGCGTCGCGTCGATCACCGCCATGATGACCGAAACCGAAAGCGCAACCATTGCGGCAAGACGGAAGACGAAGCGGAACATCCAGACCCTACCTCCCCGCAAGCTTTCAGAAATATTTGTATCGGCCTGATAAATAGGATCTGCGCGCTTTATCCGCAATCGCGACACGCGAAGTTGAACCTGCGCCGCCGGTTTTCGCCGCTGAGGCGCCGGTCGGCCAAGACGACGCCGCCGATCGCGGCGATCGGCTTGCCAAGCAACGCTGGCGGCATGGACAGAGCATCCCTATCCGACAAAGCGAATAGAGTGCTGTTATGTCTTGGCATTCGGCACCGGATCGACTAGATGAGCCCCGCGCCTTTTGCTTTGACGGCTCAGGTGTGGGGAAAAGGTGTCCGCTGGTTGACGGCGCCTACGGTGCGAAGTTCCGGACCGGGAATCCCCCAACAAGGAGACGGCATCTCCCCAACCCGCGCGGCGAAACCGGCCGCAGCGAAAATGCCAGGACGGAGAGGTGGCCGAGTGGTTGAAGGCGCACGCCTGGAAAGTGTGTTTACGGGAGACCGTAACGCGGGTTCGAATCCCGCTCTCTCCGCCACATTTCCCTACTAAAAGGTTGTTTTAGCTGAGAAATATCGATAAACGGCAAATTTACTTGCACCTTTCCTTGCACCTTCGGTTGGCGCTTTGCGCAGGCCAGATCCGCGACAGCATGCCGCATTCTCGAACCATCCGAAACGACGCTTCCGCCTGCATTCGCGTCCGCAGTTTCCCCTTCACCAAACGTGGTTCAACGACGGACGCCACGGCGGTGAACGCAAGTAGTGTACGGCGGGTGACTTCGGGCATGCGTCATCCTTGCTATCTGACAGGCCGGCCGGCGCAACACTTCGGAGAGGCGCTCTAGGACGCGACTACATCGTTTGCTGACGAAATGTATCCGCATTGCTGGCCGGTTCCCTAAAAGCCGAAAAAAATGCAGCGTGGTAGGCCCCCACAATCCGCACCCACCCCGCCTTCGGACAAGCTCCCCCGGGGGTCAACCGGCACGGACAAGGATGCCTGCTTCGCGCACCCATCAGCAGCGGTGTGGCTTCTAGCCGCAAGCAATTGCTTGAAGCAGTTCCCGACACCACATGGTGTTCCATAGCCAGCCAAGCGAGATGAACTCGCCCGACGCAGTCGCTGCCCTCCACGGTGGAAATCAGACTTTGGATATGGCGATGACGTACGGCCAACCTTTAGGAACCAGAAAGACATCATGACTGAAAATACCAGACTGCCAACGAGCGACGTCCCCCTCATCAAGCTGGGCAGCTGTCAATGCCGCTTCCCGGTTCGCGAAGATCGGTCAGTACCCGGCGGTCACCGCTTTTGTGCTGGGCCAACTTCGCCTGACCGCGTGTACTGCGATCACCACCACAGCATCGTGACTGCCGTCGAGCCTCGTCGAGCCCGTTCGGGTTTCCACCTCGCTCAACGACGCGCCGCGTAAGTAGTTACCGGGCGGCTGCACCTCGAACCGGTCTCAAGGGCTCGATGTGATGCTCTCCCGCGTGTTCGGGCACCCACGTCGTCGGGCCGAGCAGTCCAAGAGAGCCGCAGAACCATCCGCTTTCCATTGAACTCGCTGGAGCCATCGAATTGCGGTGGCTGCCGGTGACAATGGTATCAGCCCCGCATCATCGAGTGCAGGATGGCCTGCATGTGCTCTTCCAGGTCAAGTTCGCCCCGTGCTTCAGTGGCTAACAGGTACTCGGCCTTGGCTCGGCGGTCGCCTGGACTGATCGCAGGATAGGAGCAGATGGCCAGCAATGCGTCCTCTTCAATCCGGTCTGCCCTTTTGCGGTCGTGGCTGCTGCTGCCCACTCGATGAACAACCCTGTGGAGCGCGACATAGGCGGCCTCATGGGCTCCGATCAGCGCCTGCAATTCGGGTGTGGCACCTTCCCCTTCAGCAAACGTCGGTTCAACGAACGAGGGTACAGCGATGAACGCAAGAAGTGTACGGCGGGTGACTTCGGGCATGCCTCATATCCTTGCAGTCTGATCATGCAGGAACACCATAGCACCGAAACAACAGTTCGGAGAGGCGCTATGAATAGGGCAGCGTTGTCTGCTGACAAAAATGTATCCGTTCCCGCAGTTGCTTGCCTCGCATACTGCTGGCCGGTTGGGCCTCTGAAAACTGAAAACACGCAGCGTAATGGGGACGCAGCAGGCGAGGAAAAGAAATAGTGCGCTGTCACCCTAATTGCCTATAGATCAGGCAAAAGCTTGCTTTTGAGGGGTCACTCCGGTTCCGAAAAATGAAAAAGCCGCCTTCATGAGGTGGCGAGGCGATACGTCGTTCTTGCGCGGCGGTTAGGACGTCCTGTCGCCGTTTGGATTTGGTGCCGGAGCCTCGCGCACGTCTCGTGGCGGCGGGTCCACATGTTCAGGCTCCGGCGATGCTTCCTTGTCGGGACGACGGACAGGTGTCTTCTTCGGGGCGGGCTTCGGTGGCGGGTCTTTGATTTTGTTTGGCATATCCAGTTAACCGGATCGCCAAGCTCTGGTTCCGGTGTGCCCATCAAAAGGCCCCGCCACCGTGAGGCAGCGGGCGACGGGTGGAATGCGGGAACGGAAGAAGACAAAAGGTGCACTGTCACCGGAAAAAACCTTCGGGTCCCGGCGGCGGCTGAAAGGAACGTCGGGCACGGCTCAAATCAGCTGCTTCAGCCGGGAAGGCAGCAAGGTCGTTCGAGGAAGCTTACCTAAGAAAATCCGGCAACGTTATCTTGTGTCCATTTCGGTCGAATTCCGAAGCAAAGCTGTAAGACCTGAAGAACTCGAAGATGACCTTGTCGTCGAGGCCGGGTTTGCTGGAAAAATCCTGCAACTCTTTAAACAGGATTTTCTGCTCGAAAGGCCAAGCCATTCCATCGGCCACGCTGCGCACCTCGCCGCAACCGACCTCGATGTCGACGACAGTCTTTCGCGATTGGACGTCCCCCAGAAAATGAAGCTGAACGTGACCGTCCGCGCGTTTGGTGTGCCCGTAGTTGTTCAGCTTGAAAACTTCCACAAGATACTCGACTGTTTTATCCGCAATCCTTCTATTATTTCTGTAGTATATTTTGGTGTGCCTTACCCGCTGGATCAAATATTCCCTCTTGCACAGTGGTGCCGAGATTGAATTGTAGAATATCAGGTAGTGTACTGCTCTGTTGGCTCCAGATTCCTTCCGAAATCCTTTCGCATAGTAATCATCCAGGAATTGGTCTATCTCGACGCCAGCGTTCGCTGCGAGCGCCTTTTCCTCACGGTACACCTTGTTTTTGATGTAGGTTTTCGGATCGTCCAAGGCTCCCGACTGCCTGGTGTCGCCTTCCATCCCTCGGCGCAATGTGACCTGCTCCAGGATGATCTCCGATGCCGATAAAGGTACCGAAAAGAGCACAATGCCCAGAGACAGCAGATACTTCATACTTCACGCACCTCAGCGATAGCATGAGCCACGGCAGGTAGTTGAACCGGGGCATTGCGGCCAATTCGCGGCCTGGTTGCCGCCCAGCCGGGCATGTCCGTAGCGGCTCGATCTTCACATAATACAGATCGCGGTGGCACTCCCATTGCCGAGCGCGCCCCGCACAGATCCGACGAGCCCGATTAGCGCATACAACTCCTGCCTCGGGTAATTGACGGCGCTGGTGCGGCCAAGGATGAAGGATGCGCGGTTTGGCAGGCAGTCGTTGGCCAGCCGCGTGAACCACTCCCAGGTCACGACGTCGTTCTGGCAGCGGCGCCGAAGCGCCCGTCGCTCAAAGGGCGCAGACAGAGCGCACTAGCTCTCGTCACCGAAACCCAGCAGCGACGCATTGCGTATGTGGCTGTGGTCGCCGCGAAGATGCCTGATGCGCAGCTTCACCCCGGGCCTGAGCCATTGTGTCCCCGGCCGTTTCTTCATGGCCTCTGGCGGCGGCCCGGCGTGCTCCCGAACCCGCTTCAACAGCCGCTCCTTCATGTCGCGGCCCAGGCTGATCAGGGCGGAACCGACAAATGTCCTGGTGCCGGGCTGTGCCAAAAGGGCGAAGGCTGCCTCGCCGGGCTGGCGCTCGACGCCCAGCAGTTCGAATTCATCGACCGTGAAGCTCTTGGTCTTCAGCCAGTTCGAGGTCAGGCCGCTGCGATATTTGCTGTCGGCGCGCTTCGAGACAATTCCCTCAAGCTCGACCTCCTCGACGAGGTGGAAGAGCGACTGCGCGTCACCAGGCAGGACCTCGCTAAACCGAATCCGGCTGTGCGGCTTGATGATACCGCTGAGAATTTCGCGGCGCGCCTTGCAGCCGACGTCGCGCAGATCATGGCCGTTCAGGTGCAGAATGTCGAATGCGCACAGGTACATGCCGTAGGGATTGTTGTGGACCGCGTTCTGGAGCGCGTTGAAGTCGGGCATGCCGGCCTTGTCGGTGACGACCGCCTCGCCGTCGATGATGGCGTTCTTGACCTCAAGCTCACCCGCGGCTTCCACGATGCCCAGATATTGACGCGTCCAGTCCTTACCGGTTTCGGTATAGACGCGGATATCCTCGTGGCCGTTGATAATGATCTGGGCGCGGTAGCCATCCAGCTTGATCTCATGAATCCAGTTGTCACCCGCGGGCGGCATGGCCACCAGCTTGGGCTCCATCGGGGGAATGAACTCTAGCCGGCCGGTGCCGGCCTCTGCCCGCCTGCGCATGGAACCCAGTCTAGGTCAGCTGCGTATATTAGCCATAGTCAATATTAGAAAATTCTAAAGGACGTGCGATATGGCAGACGACCAAAGCAAAAGCGACTTTCGTGACCGCAACAAGCTATCGGCGAGCGACGATTATGAGGTGAACTTTTTCGCTCTGCAGAACAACATCACGCCGGAGCAGGTGCGCGAACTGATCCGCAAGCACGGCAACGATCGGGCAGCCCTGACCGCCGCCGCGAAGGCATTGCCGGCACAATGATGACCAAACTCTCAGACCTGGGGCCGCCGATCGCCGGCTGGTCATTGGCTATTTCCGTACGATAGGCAGAAAAGCCCGCGCCCCGTGGTGGGGAAGAGGACGCGGGCTGATCGGAGGGACGAGCCGATCTCGCAGCATGTCTGCACAGGAAATAATGCTGCGGAAGCCGAACTTTCTACCTAAGCCTTTGTTCCAACGCAAAAACCAGCCGCACCTTTCGCCAAGCCGGTCAATGAGGCCTGGATTTTCAATCCCTATTGGGCGGCACCTAAATTCCAGATGTCCCGATGCAGGCGCCATGTTCCGTCGTCGCCCTTTTTCCAGACGACGATGTACTTGCCCAAAGGGTGGAGAGGGCGCCGTCTTTGCTCGGCGCATCGAGCGTAAATGCGCCAACTTCGTAGGCGAGGTTCGCGCTCTCTTCCACTTCCAGCGCCTTCAGGGTGAGATTCTTCATCCCGCCTTTGATTGCGCCCTGCCAGAATTCTTCCACGCCCTTGCGGCCATCGACGCGCTTGCCGTCGGGCGGCAGCAAGGCAGCGTCCTCGGTATACAATTGACTCACCGCCGCCGCGTTTCCGCTATTGAAGGCGTTCGTGAATTTCGGCAGCGCCGCTTCGATGTCCTCGCGAGCCGACTGGGCGGCCGCAGACAATGCAGACGATAGAAGCAGCACAGCAGCAAATGCGAATGACTTAACCGGTCTCATCTCGTCCTCCCTTTGCGTGATCGACATATCTACCGGATGAATAGCACGCCCAACCCGAGTGCGCCGCCGCGCCCACTCAATCGGCCAGACCTGATTTGCATTAGGCTTATCTAATTACGCAAGCGCCAGACGCTCTCAGCCCACTACCCGATCGGTCCGCCTTCTCCGCCAGAGGCGCGGGCTTGGCTCAGCAAATCCTGACACCGTTTAGTGTGGAACCGCGGGTATTCCCGAGACTGAGCGCGCCGTTTCGGCGGAGAAAACCACGAAGGCAAAGATGAGCACGCTGGCAGCGACGATCATCGAGCCGGTGGCGACGATCGGCTCAAGCGCCGGATTTCCATGCAGCATCAAGTAGAGGGCCGGCAACATCACCACCAGGCCAAAATTATAGACGCCATAATGGACCATTGCGATACTGCGGGCGGCTTTTGTCGGGTTCAGGGCGTAGTACCCACCGAATATTGCACTTGTTACCCATCCCAGGAGATTGATGTGTGCGTGAGCCGGATAGGCGCCGTGATTGCCTGAAATTGCCATTTGCAGGCCGGCTGCAATTCCCAGAATAAGAAAGACGATCGCTGTCTTGAAAAAGAGTTCCGAGATTTTCGGCATGTCATATCCTCCCAAGCCGTTGCAGGCGGCCCGGCAGCCTGTTGGGGGTGACCGGCTGGCCACCGGGCCTAACCGGCTTGCGCCGGCTGATGAAAACATGCGCTCACACTAATATAAATGCAACATCGAGATACCGGGTGCGCACAGCGGAGTTTGACGATCTGGACTCCCGTCCCAACGCGGGCGGCCGGAAAGCGATTTCGGTTCAATCGTCCGCGTGGAAAACGCTAGCCAGGACGCCGTAGGTGTTCGACAAGCGCGCGCAGCTTCGGCGCGACGTTGCGACGGCTCGGATAATAAAGGTAGAAGCCGGCAAAGCGCGGGCAATAGTCGATGAGAACCGGCACCAGTTCGCCCCGAGCGATCCACGGGCGAAAGCTTTCCTCCATGCCGAAAGTGATGCCGGCTCCGGCAATGGCGAGCTTTATCATCAACGCCATGTCGTTGGTCGTGATCGCCGGCGCGACCGCGACGCTGAACTCCTTGCCGTCCTCGGCGAATTCCCAGAGATAGGGCGCGACCTTCGGGGCGCGACGCCAGCCAATGCAGCGATGGCCCGCGAGTTCCTGCGGATGCGACGGCTCGCCAAACCGATCACGATAGGCCGGCGCGCAGGCGGCCAGCTGCCGTTCGTCACCGGCGACAGGCACCGCGATCATGTCCTGCTCGATCACCTCGCCGAGCCTGACGCCGGCATCGTATCCCTCGGCGACGATATCGAATTCCTCGTCCGTCACCGTGATGTCCATCCGGACCTCCGGATTGGCTTCGGCAAAGGTCGCCAGGAACGGCCCTGAAAGAAAGCGCTCGGCGATCGACGAGACGGCGAGCCGCAACTGCCCGCGCGGACGCCCGCGCAGGTCCCCGGTGCTCTCCATTGCGGCGCGCATGTCGGCGATGGCGGGCGCTATCTCGGCGTAGAGGCGTTCGCCAGCCTCGGTCAGGCTGACGCTTCGCGTCGTGCGCTGGACCAGCCCGATACCGAGCGTCTCTTCCAGCCGCTTCATCGTCTGGCTGACGGCCGAGCGGGTGACGCCCATCCGGTCCGCAGCCGCGCGAAAGCTCCGCTCCTCGGCGACGAGGGCGAAGACGGCAAGCGCATTGAGATCCGGCTGCATTGGTTAGCTGTGCTTTCGACGCTGTAAACAAATGGTCGTCTTATCGCTACAGTGAAACAGATCCATCTTCGTGGCAACCGCTGCATCGCGGTTCGCAAAATCAACCAGACGGAGACCGAACATGTCCCTCAACCTAAACTTGTCCCCCAACAAAGTCGTGCTCATCACCGGGGCTTCGAGCGGCATTGGCGCCGCCATCGGCCGGGAGCTCGGTGCCGCAGGAGCAAAGGTCATGCTCGGTGCGCGCCGCACCGGTCGGCTGGACGCGCTCGCAGAAGAGATCAGGGCAAAGGGCGGGGAGGCAATGACACGCCGCCTGGACGTGACCGACCGCGACGATGTCGCCGCTTTTGCCGATGCGGCGCGCCAGGCCTGGGGACGCGTCGATGTGATCGTCAACAATGCCGGCGTCATGCCGTTGTCGCTGATGATCTCGATGAAGGTCGATGAATGGGACCGAATGGTCGACGTCAACATCAAGGGCGTGCTCTACGGCATCGCTGCGGTGCTGCCGCAGATGACGGCCCGAGGCTCCGGCCATGTCGTCAACATCGCCTCCATCGGCGCGCTTTCGGTATCGCCGACAGCCGCTGTCTATTGCGCAAGCAAATACGCGGTCCGCGCCATCTCCGATGGCTTGCGGCAGGAGCACGACAACATCCGCGTCACCTGCATTCATCCCGGCGTGGTCGAGAGCGAGCTCGCCGACACGATCACCGATCCGATCGCAGTGGAAGCGATGAAGACCTATCGCGCCATTGCGCTGCAGCCCGACGCGATCGGCCGTGCCGTGCGCTTTGCCATCGAACAGCCGGACGATGTCGACGTGAACGAGATCGTCATCCGGCCGACAGCCAGCAAGTAGTCCGATGAAACAGATTTCCATACTTGCCGCTGCCGTGCTTGTTGCCGGCGCGGCCGGCTTATCCGCACAGAAAGGCTTCGCCCAAATGAATATCGCGCAAAATTCCGTTACCCCAGCTTCGGCAAGCCACCCCTATGTCGGGATGTGGGTCACGGCGGATGGCCATATCCGCCACAACTTGCTTCCAAATGGTCGCTATGACGAAGCGCGTGGGAACCGTGACAGCGCATACCAGGGGCGCTATGAGATCCGGGGAAATCACATCGACTACTGGGACGACACCGGCTTTACCGCTGACGGAACGTTCATCGACGGTGTGCTGCACCACGCCGGCATGATCTTGTATCTGGAGAAGTAGATGACGTCCGTATCTCGATAAAGAGGTTTCGCATGGCTCCGCTGCACCATATGTCTCTGGTGCGCAGCCAAAAACAGGGGCTCACCTTGCCAACCGAACCACGTTCTCCACGGCTTGCAGTGCTGATCGACGCGGACAATACCTCGGCCAAGATTGCCGACGGCTTGTTCGAGGAAATCGCGAAGATCGGCGAGGCAAGCGTCCGTCGCATCTACGGCGATTTCTCCAGCACCCGCTCAAAGGCGTGGGCCGACGTGCTGTCGAAGCATGCGATCATCCCGCAGCAGCAATTCGCCTACACCACCGGCAAGAACGCATCCGACATCACGCTCGTCATCGACGCCATGGACCTTCTCCACAGCGGGCGGTTCGAAGGCTTCTGCCTGGTGTCGTCCGACAGCGATTTCACCCGCCTTGCCGCTCGCATCAGGGAGCACGGCATCGACGTTTATGGATTTGGCGAGCAGAAGACGCCGGAGAGTTTCCGGCAGGCATGCCGCCGCTTCGTTTACACCGAGAACCTGCTTCCGACTGCGTCAGCCAACGCGCAAGATGCGGCGCCGACGAAATCCTTGCAGCCGCCCAGCGCCGCGACACCGATCATCACCAGAGTCATTTCACAGATGGGAACCGAGGACGGCTGGGTGCCGCTCGGGATTGTCGGCAATCAGCTCGCCAATCTGGTATCCGACTTCGATCCCAGGACCTTCGGCTTTCGCAAGCTGAGCGATCTCGTGCGCAAGACCAATGCCTTTGAGATCGATCATCCCGAGGGTGGAGCGATGCGTATAAGGGTCAAGCCAGCTGCGAAGGCCAGAGAGAAATCGAGGTCGGCAGCATCGCGCTGAGCCCTGCAAAAAGCTAGCTGTCCCAGTCCAATTGGTGTCCGATCGACCTCTGGTCGGACCACAATTTCGCTGGCGAAAACCACCCATTCGGCGTATTATTCTCGTGGCAGAGAGTTCATGGCGGAGGAGGCCAATGGACATCGTTTCGAGAGCGCCTGTCGTTGACTTGCCGGCCCATGAACTCGTTTCATCTGCGCTTTCAAAATTCCGCGCCGGCGACACCATATCGACCAGAGCCGCAATAGATACCATCCGCCGGGCAGGCCCAGCTTGTACGGACAGCGACGACCAACTGGTCGAGCTTATCGTCATGACCGCAATTGGTAGGACCATGGGGATCGTGTTCGACCATCGGTGCCGCTAATGCACATCACCCGGCCCGCAATTGGCTTGCGCACTGTCCGGACGACACCGGCGAGGTAAGCTATTCAGTAACCATGAATCGTGACCGGGATTGATCGCGCCATTCGCTATCGGAACGAATAACTCCGCTGCGCCGTTGCTGTCCTTGGAGTCGAGGATTGACGGCAATGCGTGATGAACAATTCGACGTTCCGGTGACGATCGAGAGCGAACGCACCGGACGCCGGCTTTCTGTGACGAGGACGGTCCAGGCGGCCTCGCTTCTGGTCGACAAATGGCCAAACGAAAAGCGCGGGCCGAAATATCGCGCGGCCTTGAAAGCCATGATGGATGCGATGGAGCAGCGGCGGGCGGTTGGCACTGCGCGGCGGGCATTCACGGCGGCCGCCAAGGAAGCCCATGTGTTTGTGCGCGAAGGCCGGCATTAAAGCGCGTCACGTCTGAAGAGCGCGATGCCACGTGCTTTTGGTTCTTGTTTTTAGGGATGTCGTTGCCCAAGACGGCTGCGCAGCTTTGGGCGACATGCATTGTTCCTGTTTATGCATGTCGTTGTCCCAAAACCGCTGCGCGCTTTTGGGCGACAGGCATTAAGGAACCTCACGAAATCTCCGCCGTTATGCTCCAGGTCCAAGCGAGGAGAGAACTGCCATGCCCGACGACAAGACCAAGACCGACAACCGCGATCGCTCACAAGTAGCCGGCGACGAAGACTATGAGGTGAGGCATCTCGCCGAGGAAGCCGGCATCACTCCCGACCAGGCTCGCACGCTGATCAAGCGCCACGGCACCGACCGCAAGGTGCTGAACGAAATCGCCAAGAGCATAAAGGCATTGTGATGGCTGACAAACGGACCGCAATGGCCGATCGGAAGAAACGCGAACCGGACGACAAGGAGGCCCTGCGACTGGCCGAGACAACTGACGTTTCGCCCAACCAGGCGAAGGATCTGATGCGCAAGCACGGCAAGGACAGCGCCAAGGTCGAGAAGGAAGCAAAGAACTTCAAGGCCGAAGGCTGAGCAGCCGATTTGGCGGAGCGAGTCCGCCCTCGTTCCCGCATCAGCTTCGCACCCGCCAGCCATTCGCACGCTGGACGACAGCCCCATCCCATTCTTCGATGAACTCGGCTGGAAGCGGGCGTATGCGGACGACTATGCCGTGATCTATACGCGAAATCGCTGATTTTCGGCGGCTTCGCCCCGCCGCACGGCTTGTCTTTGAGCGCCGCGCTGAGAGCCGCGACGGCAAAGTCTTTATAGGATTCTTATTTCTTTCCTCTTCGCCACGTCTCGAACCTTTATGGGGTTTGGATCCATATTCCGTCGGGAAGGACACATCTCGGTCGCCATTATCATCGCGACAGAGTGTCTTCACATGACTTCAACGCTGCCCGGCTGCAGGCAAGCCAGCGCAAAAACGAAAATAAGGAACAGCTCCGATGGACATCATCGTTCTCGGGATACGGTTTTTGTTTTTCGCCCTGTTCTTCGCCTTCGTCAAAGCCTGCGACAGTCTTTAGGCGGAAGGACCGCAACATGCTTGTCGACTATATCCTCGGTGGCGCTGTGACCCTGTTCCTTCTCGTCTACCTGACATACGCCCTCATTCGCCCAGAACGTTTCTAACGGCAACTGGCGCAGGCACGGAAGGTTATTTCAATGACTTTCAACGGATGGATGCAGATCCTCGTCTATTGCGGGATCGTCGTTTTGCTGGTGAAGCCGCTCGGCGGCTACATGTATCGCGTTTTCAGCGGCGACCGCACATTCCTCTCGCCGATTTTGGGTCCTGTCGAGCGCAGCCTTTATCGCATCTCGGGGATCAGCGAGCGTGAGGAGCAGCACTGGACCACCTATGCGGCGGCCTTGTTGTTCTTCAACCTCGCCGGCTTCCTGGTGCTCTACGCCCTGCAACGGCTGCAAGGCAGCCTGCCGTACAATCCGGCCGGCATGAGCGCCGTCGAACCCGGGCTCGCCTTCAACACCGCCGCCAGCTTCATGACCAACACCAACTGGCAGAACTACGGCGGTGAAAGCACGATGTCCTATCTCGTGCAGATGGCCGGCCTCACCGTGCAGAACTTCCTGTCCGCAGCGACCGGCATCGCCGTCGCAATCGCGCTGATCCGCGGCTTCACCAAGGCTTCCGGCAAATCGATCGGCAATTTCTGGGTCGATATGACCCGCTGCACCCTTTACCTGCTGTTGCCGCTCTGCATCGTGCTGACGCTGGTCTATGTCTATCTCGGCATACCGCAGACGCTCAGCGCCTATCTCGAAGCCACAACCCTGGAAGGCGCGCGGCAGACAATCGCGGTCGGGCCAGCAGCCTCGCAGATCGCCATCAAGATGCTCGGCACCAATGGTGGCGGCTTCTTCAACGCCAATGCCGCGCATCCCTTCGAAAACCCCGACGCGATCTCGAATCTTATCCAGATGGTTTCGATCTTCGCCATCGGTGCGGCGCTGACCAACGTATTCGGCCGCATGAACGGCGACCAGCGCCAGGGCTGGGCGATCTTGACGGCGATGGGCGTCCTGTTCATCGCCGGCGTCGCCGTCTGCTACTGGGCGGAAGCATCAGGCAATCCGCTGGGGCATGCGCTGGGCATCGACGGCGGCAACATGGAAGGCAAGGAAACACGCTTCGGCATCGCCTTGTCGGCGCTGTTTGCGGTGATCACCACCGCCGCGTCCTGCGGCGCCGTCAACGCCATGCATGACAGCTTCACAGCGCTTGGCGGCATGATCCCGATCATCAACATGCAGCTCGGCGAGGTCATTGTCGGCGGTGTCGGCGCCGGTCTTTACGGCATCCTGATGTACATCGTGATCGCCGTCTTCGTTGCCGGACTGATGGTCGGACGCACGCCCGAATATCTCGGCAAGAAGATCGAGGCCAAGGAGGTCAAGATGGCGATGCTCGCCATTCTCTGCCTGCCGCTGGCGATGCTGATCTTCACCGCCATCGCGGTGGTGCTGCCGACCGGCGTCGCTTCGATGGCCAATGCCGGCCCGCACGGCTTCTCCGAGGTTCTCTATGCCTACACCTCGGCTGCCGCCAACAACGGCTCGGCCTTTGGCGGCCTGACCGGCAACACGCCCTGGTACAACATCACGCTCGCCATCGGCATGCTGATTGGCCGCTTCCTGGTCATCATCCCGGCTCTGGCGATCGCTGGTTCGCTGGTCGCCAAGAAGACGGTGCCGGCCTCCGCCGGCACATTCCCAACCGACGGGCCGCTGTTCGTCGGGCTGCTGGTGGGCGTCATTCTGATCGTAGGCGGCCTCACCTTCTTCCCGGCGCTGGCGGTCGGACCGATCGTCGAGCACCTGGCTGGCATCCACGGGCAGACTTTCTGAACCGTCCCACCTTGGATCAAAATTATGTCCTGGCTCGAAACCATACGTCGCAAGATTCGGCATCGAGATGATCGGAAAGGGGCAACCCCGCCTCCTTTCCCGACCATGTCCACGTTCTTCGGCATTGCGGCAGTCATGATCGTGATCTGGCTGCTGGCCTCCGGGCTTCCGCATCTTCGTTCGGCATCCGATCGATCGGCGCCAACCAACAACATCGATACTGGAGCCACCAAATGAGCCAGTCCAAATCCGCTGTCATCATGGATGCCCGCATTCTGCTGCCCGCCATCGACGGCGCCTTCAGGAAACTGAACCCGCGCACCTTGATGCGCAATCCGGTGATGTTCGTCGTCGCCGTGGTCTCGGCGCTCACGACAGTCCTGTTCGTCAAGGATCTCGTCACTGGTGGCGGCGATCTCGGCTTCTCGCTGCAGATCATCATCTGGCTGTGGTTCACCGTGCTTTTCGCCAACTTCGCCGAAGCGATCGCCGAAGGCCGAGGCAAGGCGCAGGCCGATTCGCTGCGCAAGGCTCGCACCGAGAGCCAGGCCAAGCTGTTGAGCGGCGACGACCGCAGCAATTTCAAGCTGGTGCCCGGCACCAGCCTGAAGGTCGACGACGTGGTGCTCGTCGAGGCCGGCGACATCATTCCATCGGACGGCGAGGTGATCGAAGGCGTCGCTTCGGTCAACGAGGCAGCGATCACCGGCGAATCCGCTCCGGTTATCCGTGAATCCGGCGGCGACCGTTCGGCGGTGACCGGCGGCACGCAGGTTCTGTCTGACTGGATCCGCGTGCGCATCACCGCGGCCTCCGGCCATACGTTCCTCGACCGCATGATCTCGCTGGTCGAAGGCGCTGCGCGCCAGAAGACGCCCAACGAGATCGCGCTCAACATCCTGCTCGTTGGCATGACGCTGATCTTCGTGCTGGCGACGGCAACGATCCCGAGTTTCGCCGCCTATTCGGGCGGCACCATTTCGGTGACCGTTCTCGTCGCCCTGTTCGTCACCTTGATCCCGACGACCATCGGCGCGCTGCTTTCGGCCATCGGCATCGCCGGTATGGATCGCCTGGTGCGGTTCAACGTGCTGGCGATGTCGGGCCGCGCCGTCGAGGCGGCCGGTGACGTCGACACGCTGCTGCTCGACAAGACCGGCACGATCACGCTCGGCAATCGCCAGGCGACGGCATTCCGCCCGGTCAAGGGCGTCACCGAGCAGGAGTTGGCCGACGCGGCGCAGTTGGCCTCGCTTGCCGATGAAACGCCGGAAGGCCGCTCGATCGTCGTGCTGGCGAAGGAGAAATACGCCATCCGTGCCCGCGACATGGCGACACTGCATGCCGCTTTCGTGCCCTTCACTGCGCAAACCCGCATGAGCGGCGTCGACATCGATGGCTCTTCGATTCGCAAGGGCGCGGTCGATTCGGTGCTCGCGTTCGTCAATCAGTCGACCGTCGCCACGCATGGCACGCGCCCCGGCGGCGACACCGTCCGCGACCTCCAGGCGATCGCCGACGATGTCGCCAAATCCGGCGGCACTCCGCTTGCGGTCAAGCGCGACGGACGCCTGCTCGGCGTCGTGCATCTCAAGGACATCGTCAAGGGCGGCATCAGGGAACGCTTCGCCGAACTGCGCAAGATGGGTATCCGCACGGTGATGATCACCGGCGACAACCCGATGACGGCGGCGGCGATCGCGGCGGAGGCCGGCGTCGACGATTTCCTTGCCCAGGCGACGCCCGAGGACAAGCTGAAGCTCATCCGCGACGAACAGGCCAAAGGCAAGCTCGTCGCCATGTGCGGCGACGGCACCAATGATGCGCCTGCTCTTGCGCAGGCCGATGTCGGCGTTGCCATGAACACCGGCACGGTCGCCGCACGCGAAGCCGGCAATATGGTCGACCTCGACAGCGACCCGACCAAGCTGATCGAGATCGTCGAAATCGGCAAGGCGCTGCTGATGACGCGCGGCTCGCTGACAACCTTCTCCATCGCCAACGACGTGGCCAAGTATTTTGCCATCATCCCGGCCCTGTTCGCCGTCTTCTACATCGCGCCGGGGCAGACATCAGGTCCGCTGCAGGCGCTTAACATCATGCATCTGGCGACGCCGCAGAGCGCCATTCTCTCGGCCATCATCTTCAACGCGCTGATCATCGTCGCGCTGATCCCGCTGTCGCTGAGGGGCGTCAGATATCGCGCCATCGGCGCGGCCGCGCTGCTCAGCCGTAACCTTCTCGTCTACGGCCTCGGCGGCATCATCGTCCCCTTCGTCGGCATCAAGGCGATCGACATGGCCATCACCGCGCTTGGCCTCGCATAAGGAATGAAGTCGATGCTCAAGCAAATCAGACCCGCGATCACCATGATCGTTTTCTTCACCATCCTCACCGGCCTGATCTATCCGATCGGCATGACCGGCATCGCCCAGGCCTTGTTCCCGCGCCAGGCCAATGGCAGCCTGATCGAGAGGGACGGCAAGGTCGTCGGCTCCGAACTGATTGGCCAGGCTTTTGCCAGCGAGCGTTATTTCCATGGCCGGCCGTCGGCTGCGGGCGACGGCTACGACGCCGCCGCTTCGAGCGGCTCGAATCTTGGGCCGACCAACCCTAGGCTGATCGACCGCGTCAAGAGCGATGCCGACAGGCTGAATGCGGAAAATCCGAACCAGAAGGTGCCGATCGATCTGGTCACGACTTCAGCCAGCGGCCTCGATCCGCATATCAGCCCCGAGGCCGCCTATTTCCAGGTCGCCAGGGTGGCCAGGGCCAGGGGCGCCGATGAAGCCAGTGTCAAGTCGCTTGTCGACAGCCATGTGGAGGACCGCGAGCTCGGCTTCATGGGAGAGCCTGTGGTCAATGTGCTGGCGCTTAACCTGGCGCTGGACGAGGCCATCAAGCAATGAATTGTGGGAAGCAATGAGTGGCAGGCTGGGGATCGACACCATCCCCGGCGCCATTCATGATCGATTGTGATGCCGGACGACAGAAGCAACGAAACCCGACCCTCACCCGACGCCCTGCTTGACCGTGCGGAGCGGGAGGCGCGCGGTCGTCTGCGGATTTTTCTGGGCGCAGCACCCGGTGTCGGCAAGACCTATGAAATGCTGATGTCGGGCCGTGCAAGATTGGCCGACGGAGTGGACGTGGTGATCGGCGTCGTCGAGACGCACGGCCGCAAGGAAACCCAGGTGCTGGTCGACGGCTATGAGGTGATTCCCCGTCATCGGGTCGAGTACAAGGGGCGCATCCTCGAGGAAATGGATCTCGATGCCATCCTTGCCCGGCGTCCGGCGCTGGTCCTCGTTGATGAGCTTGCCCATACCAACGCACCGGGCAGCCGCCATCCCAAGCGCTATCTCGACGTTCAGGAAATCCTGACGCACGGCATCGACGTCTACACCACGCTCAACATACAACATGTCGAAAGCCTGAACGATGTCGTGGCGCAGATCACGCGCGTCAGGGTGCGCGAGACGGTTCCAGACTCCATCATCGACCAGGCCGACGACATCGAGATCATCGATCTCACGCCCGACGACCTGATCAAGCGGCTCGAGGAAGGCAAGGTCTATATCCCCAGCACCGCCCGGCGCGCGATCGAGAATTATTTCTCGCCGGGCAATCTGACGGCGCTCAGGGAACTGGCGCTGCGCCGCACCGCCCAGCGCGTCGACGAGCAGTTGCTGACCCACATGCAGGCCCACGCCATACCCGGGCCCTGGGCGGCGGGGGAAAGGGTTCTCGTCTGCGTCGATGCGCGTCCGGGCGGGGCGGCCCGCGTCCGCTATGCGCGGAGATTGGCCGACCGGCTCCGCGCTCCCTGGACGGCGCTTCATGTCGATACCCCTCGTTCAGCCGCCATGTCCGAGGAGGAAAAGGATCGGCTCGCGACGCTGCTGCGCCTTGCCGAGCAGCTTGGCGCCGAAGTAACGACCATTCCAGGCCAGAACGTCGCGCAGGACATCGTTCGCCATGCGACCGCCAACAACTTCACCCATATCGTGATCGGCAGGCCGACCCGTTCGCGCTGGCGGGAATTGATCGAAGGCTCGCTCACTTATGATCTCATCCGCAATGCCGGCGACATCAGCGTCCATGTCATTTCGGGAAACGAACGCAACGACGAGGCGACGTCACGGACCGTAAAGGTGGCGGACGAGCAGTGGCAATTCGATATCTGGCCCTATCTCAAGGCCACGGCCTATGTTGCTGGCTCGCTCGCCTTCGCGGTCCTTCTCCACCAGTTCCTCGACGTCCGCAATCTGGCGATCATCTTTCTCATCGGGGTTCTGACGTCGGCGGTGACCGGCGGTCTCTGGCCGGCTTTGCATGCCGGCCTCATCAGCGCCATTGCCTTCAACTTTTTCTTCCTGGAACCACGCTACACGCTGACGATCCAGGACCCGGAGAGCATCGTGGCGCTGGCTGCCTTCCTGGTTGTTGCGGTCATTGCCAGCAATCTGACAGCGCGGGTGCAGCGACAGGCGGTCGCTGCCCGCGCGCGGGCACGCGCCACGGAAGATATCTATCTTTTCTCGAAGAAGCTCGCCGGCGCCGGCACGCTAGACGACGTGCTCTGGGCGACTGCCTTCCAGATCGCCTCGATGCTGAAGCTGCGCGTGGTGCTGCTGTTGCCGGAAGACGGCACGATCACCGTCAAGGCCGGTTACCCACCCGACGACACGCTGGCCGAGGCCGACATCGCGGCCGCCCGTTGGGCCTGGGAGCACGATCGCCCCGCAGGCCGCGGCGCCGACACGCTTCCCGGAGCAAGACGCCTGTATCTGCCGTTGCGCACCGGTCGCACCGCCGTCGGCGTCGTCGGCCTCGACAACGACAAGCAAGGCCCGTTGCTGACCCCCGAACAGAAGCGCCTGCTCGACGCACTCGCGGATCAGGCGGCGGTCGCGATCGAGCGCATCCAGCTTGTTGCCGACGTCGACCGGGCCAGGCTCGAGGCCGAGGCGGACCGCCTGCGCTCGGCGCTGCTGACCTCGATTTCCCATGACCTGAAAACGCCGCTTGCCGCAATCATGGGCGCCGCCGGCACATTGCGGGAATTTGCGCCGGCGCTTCCCGAAACGGACCGGGCGGACCTGCTGTCGACCGTGCTCGACGAATCGGAGCGGCTGAACCGCTTCATCGCCAATCTGCTTGACATGACCAAGATCGAATCCGGTGCGATGGAGCCGAACTACGCGTTCCACTATGTCGGCGACATTGTCGGCACCGCCTTGCATCGAGCCAGAAAAATCATCGGCGAACACAAGACCGAAATGGACATTCCCACGGATCTGCCGATGCTGAGGGTCGACCCCGTCCTGTTCGAGCAAGCGCTGTTCAATCTCCTCGACAATGCCGCTAAATTTGCCCCGCCAGCTTCGACGATCCGCCTGCAGGGCTGGGTCGACAATGGTTCCGTCATGCTGCAGATCATGGACGAGGGGCCAGGCGTTCCGCCAGCGGATCTGGAGCGCATTTTCGACACGTTCCACCGGGTGCGCAAGGGCGATCAGGTCCGTGCCGGCACCGGGCTCGGGCTCTCGATCTGCCGTGGCTTCATCGAGGCGATGGGCGGGACGATTTCGGCGGCCAACAGGACCGACCGCCCGGGTGCGGTTTTTACCATCAGGATGCCGGTAGCGGCAGACCAACATGTGGGCGACCCCGGCATGGATGACCTGCCATGACGAACTTGCCATGACGAACCTGGGCGTCAGGATTTTGGTCGTCGATGACGAACCGCCGATCCGCAAGCTGCTCCGCGTCGGCCTTGGCAGCCAGGGCTATGCGATCAGCGAGGCGCCGAACGCCAAGACGGCGATCGAACTCGTGGAGACGGAAAAGCCGGACCTGATCCTGCTCGATCTCGGCCTGCCCGGCATGGGCGGTCACGAATTGCTGCGCAAATGGCGGGACGACGGCCTGGATGTTCCCGTCGTCATCCTTTCCAGCCGCACCGACGAGGCCGGCATCGTCTCGGCACTTGATCTCGGCGCCGACGACTATATCACCAAGCCGTTCGGCATGAACGAGCTTGTCGCGCGCATCCGCGTGGCGCTCCGCCACAAGTTCCAGCAGCAAGGCGAGAAGCCGGTCTTCCACACCGGCGATCTCACGGTCGATCTGGTGAAGCGCATCGTCATGATCGAGGACAGGGAGATAAAGCTCTCGCCGAAGGAGTACGACATCCTGCGCATCCTCGTGCAGCACGCCGGCAAGGTTCTCACCCACCAGTTTCTTTTGAAGCAGGTCTGGGGCGATTCGACCGACGTGCAGTATCTCAGGGTCTATGTGCGGCAGCTCAGGCAAAAGATCGAGAAAACGCCCGACCAGCCGCGTTACATCACCACCGAAACCGGCGTAGGATACCGCCTGCGCGAAGTCGACTGAAGCGAGGGCCGCGGGCGGGCCCGTCTAACCCCACTGCGGGGCGCGCGTCTACCATCAGCCGCCTGTTGCAGCTGATCCAGCGCTCCACAACCAAGCGTCCCGGTTGCACGGCGAAGCCGACTTGATCAGCTTTTCGTTTAACGATCTTGACAGCGATCGAGACGGCCCAGCCACACGGGTCCCTGATGTCCAGGATCGGCGAACAACCTTCGGTTAATGGCAATGGTCGACGCGAGGCGTTCGGGGACCGGACCGGGCGCCGTCCCGATCTGGATGCCGGCAGCATGCGGGTAAAGGACGAGAGCCCGACCTCTTGCCGGCGGCATAGCCGCGGCCGCCACTCTCAACTCGTCACGGCCTGGCGCGCACGTCGCGCATCGCGAGAACGCGCATAATTGAATGTCACACTTGCTGGTTGCATTACAATATGAAATTTCGTGTTATCGCATCCCCACAAATTCTCTTTAACAAAATCATGGTTAACAGCTGCTTGCCGCAGGTTAGCCACAGTCGGCTTTTACCAAGCGTGATTGGGAAATTCTACAGCTTGGCGGGACCGTCCAAAAACGAAACAGTGGAGCGACGATCTAATGCCGCAACATAGCGCACATGAACAATATCTACTTGAACTTATCAACGCGGAGAGGGCTAAGGCCGGCGTGCAGCCGCTGGCCTTCGATAATGATCTCAGCGAGGCGGCTGAGGGGCACAGCAGATGGATGCTTGCAACCGACACCTTTTCTCACACGGGGTCGGGAGGGTCCTCGCCCACCCAGCGTATGAAGGCTGCCGGCTACACCCTAACGGGCTCCTGGGCGACAGGAGAGAACATCGCATGGGCTACGACCAGGTCACCGACGGGCTACAATGACGAGATTCTGCTCCTGCACAACAACCTGATGAACTCCCCGGGTCATCGTGCCAACATCCTCAACGGGAACTTCCGCGAGGTAGGTCTTGGATTCGAGGTTGGCGATTACCGGGGGCGCTCCAGCGGTTTCGTGGCGGAGAATTTCGCCAAGACCGGATCAGACCTGTTCCTGACCGGTGTGGCGATCGACGACAAGGACGGGGATAGGTTCTACGATCCCGGTGAAGGTCTATCCGGTCTCACCATCACAGCGAAGAGTTCGACGGGCGCGACGTTTACGACGAAGACCATGGGCGCCGGCGGCTACGACCTCGCGCTCAAGCCCGGCACCTACACAGTAACCTTCTCGGGGGCGGGCATCGAAGCTTCGACGCGCACCGTCTCTGTCGGGAGCAAGAACGTCAAACTCGATCTCGTCGATCCGAAGCAGGGAGCCGTCGCTGCCGTTCAGGATGAACCGGCGGCAGTTTCCGATCCGGCGCCGCAGCAGGAACCAACGCCAACGGCGCAAGCTGAGCCGGCCCCGACACCAACGGCGCAAGCTGAACCGGCCCCGACAACGCCGCCGGATTCTGGGCAGCCGAATTCTGGCTCCCAGTGGCTTGCAACCTTCTTCGGCAAACAGGGCGTAAACTTCCGGTCTGACCAGACCCTGGCCGAACATGAGGAGGCTGAAGGAACGCCTGGCACGGCTAAGGAGAGTGGTGCACAGGTGGCGCTTGACGGCGATAACATCGTGTTTCCACAACTCGGGAACGCTCGGGGCCAACTCGACGACGCTATCGAGCAGGTCCGGGACAATGCGTCGACCGCGCTAGCAAATGCGGGCGATCCGAGACCGGCTTTTGATTGGGCAGAGTATGCACATACGCAAGCGGGCGATGCCGACGCGCTGGCTGCGAAACTCATCGAGCAACTGTCTGCGCATAACAACAGCGTGATCGCCGATCAGGCCGCGTAGCCAATGCCGGACGATGCGGGCCTGCAGTTATGGGCCCGCATCGCCTGCTGACGCATGCGGTTGATCGAGGGGACATCAATGTCACAATCTGGTTCAGAGAAGCTCCGCCCGCCGAGGGCGAAGTCCGAATTGGCTGCCTGCCTGGCGCATTTCCGGCGCGCCTTTTTGGCGGTGGCGGCTTTCAGCGGCCTTATCAACGTGCTGATGTTGTCCGGCTCGGTGTTTATGCTGCAGGTCTACGACAGGGTCCTGCCCAGCCGTAGCGTGCCGACGCTGGTGGCTCTGGTCCTGCTGATTTCGATTCTATATGTTTTTCAAAGTGCACTCGACGCGATCCGCGGCCGGGTGCTGGCGCGTATCGGCAGCGGACTGGACGAGCGCCTGAGTGAGCGGACCTACCGCGTGATGTCGCAATTGCCCTTGGCCAGAGGCCGTTCGGGCGAGGGCATGCAGCCGGTGCGCGATCTCGATCAAATCGGCGGTTTCCTGGCCAGCGGTGGTCCCGCCACTCTTTTCGACCTGCCGTGGATGCCGCTTTATCTCGCGCTCTGTTTTGCCTTCCATCCTTGGCTCGGCCTGGCTGCGCTGATTGGGGCGATCCTGCTTTTGGCATTGACCGTGCTCACGGAGAAAACTGTCCGCCATCCAGCAACTGAAATGTCTGGATATGCCGGAGCGCGCAGCAATATCGCACTGGCAAGCATCCGCAATGCCGAGGTGCTCGAAGCGATGGGCATGAGATCCACGATGGCCTCGCGCTGGGCGGAAGCAAACGGCAAATACAGGCGGGCGCAGATGCGCGCCAGCGATGTCACGGGTTCATTCGGCGCGCTCTCCCGCGGCTTTAGGATGCTGCTGCAATCAGTCGTTCTCGCGATCGGAGCGTATTTGGTGATCGGCCAGGAAGCCACGCCTGGCATCATCATCGCAAGTTCTATTCTCACCGCGCGAGCGCTGGCGCCAGTCGAACTCGCAATTGCGCACTGGAAGAACTTTCTTGCCGCTAGACAAGGCTGGCATCGGCTGAGCGAACTTTTCAGGGAGTTCCCCGCCACAGAGGATCGCTTGCAGCTGCCGCCGCCGCGGACCGAACTCTCGGTTGAAGGGATCGGCGTCGTTCCGCCAGGCGAGCGCCGTTTTGTTGTACAGGACATTACGTTTTCGCTGAGCGCCGGCTCCGCGCTCGGTGTCATCGGTCCGAGTGCATCGGGCAAATCGTCACTGGCGCGGGCGCTCGTCGGCGTCTGGCCGGCAGCGCGCGGCAAAATCCGCCTGGACGGCGCCGCCATCGAACAGTGGCCGGCTGAGGCACTGGGGGGGCACATCGGGTATCTGCCGCAAGATGTCGAACTTTTCGCAGGTACCATTGCTCAAAACATTGCCCGCTTTGATCCTTCTCCGGATCCGGCAACCATTATCGCGGCGGCCAAGACCGCGGGCATGCACGAAATGATCCTGCGCTTGCCTCGCGGATATCAGACCGAGATCGGCGAGGGCGGCGCATCGCTTTCAGCAGGACAGCGGCAGCGCATCGGACTGGCCCGCGCGCTTTATGGTGATCCTTTCCTCGTTGTTTTGGATGAACCGAACTCGAATCTGGACGCTGGAGGCGAGCAGGCTTTGACCCAGGCGATCCTTGCAGTCAAACAGCGGCACGGCGTGGTTGTCGTCATCGCCCATCGTCCAAGCGCCCTGGCGGCAGTGGACCTTTTACTTGTTCTCGACTCCGGCCGTCAGCACGCATTTGGGGCGAGGGATCTGGTCGTCGGGGGCACGACGCGGAGTGCCTCCGTGGGAACGCTTCAAGCAGTTGCCCCGGAGGAAAAGGCATCAGGATGACGTTATTTCATGATCGATCGTTCTTTGGCGCGCGTAACGGCGTGAGGGGGATGATTCCGCATATTCGTGCCGGAGCGAGCCATCTGGCCGGCGTCAAGGGCAAAATCGGCGGGCTGCTGTTCGTTCGGGCTAACCTCCCTACCGATGTGCGATCGCAGCCGACGCAGAACGACTTATCCCTTCGCCGGTATATGCTTCTTGGCGCCGCAACCGTGGCGCTGCTTGTCGGCGGCCTTGGTGCATGGGCCGCAACGACGGAATTGTCAGGCGCCGTCATCGCTACCGGCCATATCGCAGTGGAATCCAACGTCAAGGCGGTTCAGCATCCAAGTGGCGGCGTTGTGGGTGAGATCAACGTGCGCAACGGCGATGAAGTCAGAGCAGGCGATATTTTGCTCCGTCTCGACGACACGCTTACACGCGCCAATCTCGCCGTCATAACCAATACCCTGGACGAACTCTCGGCGCGGGGGGCACGCCTCACAGCGGAGCGTGAGGGTGCCGAGGCGATAGCCTTTTCCGAGGATCTCACCAGCCGCTCCTCTGTTGGACATGTGGCGCGTGTGATCGGCGGGGAGCAGAAACTTTTCGCTTTGCGCCGGGGAGCTTACCGTGCCCAAATCGAGCAACGCAGGCAACGGGTGAGCCAGCTCAAGGAGGAGATAGCGGGCCTCGAGGCACAAAGGGCGGCCAAGGAGCACGAGATTGCGTTGGTCCGCGACGAGATCAAGGGCGTCAGGGGCCTTTGGGAAAAGAAACTCGTCCAGCGGTCGCGACTCCTGGACCTGGAGCGGGGCGAGGCTCAGATCGAGGGAGGGCGCGGCCAACTCGTCGCTGCGATAGCCGAAGCGAACGGCAGAATCAGCGAAACAGAAATGGCCATCATCCAGATCCAGCAGGATTGGCGCAGCGAGGTCGCGAAAGAATTACGCGAAACGGAGGCTCGAACCACAGAATTGGCAGAGCGAAAGATCGCCGCGGAGGAATTGCTTAGACAGACCGATATTCGTTCACCCCAGAACGGACGGGTGCATCAGCTTGCGATCCATACGGTCGGCGGCGTCGTCACGACCGGCGAGCCAATTATGATGATTGTCCCGACCGCTGACGAATTGACTGTGGACGCACGCATCGCGCCTCAAGACATCGATCAGGTCCAGCCCGGCCAGCTTGTCCATCTGCGGCTGTCGGCGTTCAGCCAGCAGGTCACGCCGGAACTCGAAGGACATGTAGCAACGGTTTCTCCCGACCTCGTCGAAGACGAGCGGAACGGACTATCCTACTACAGCGTGCGGATCAGGCTTGACGAAGGCAAGCTTGGCTCGTTGGATCCGGAAAGCCTCAAGCCGGGCATGCCGGTGGAGGCGTTCATGCGCACGACCGATCGCACCGTCATCTCGTTTCTGATGAAGCCATTGACCGACCAGATCAGCCGCGCATTCCGCGAATAGTCGCGCAGCTGGGCTATCGCCGTGCCGTGGCCAAAGGCTCCGGGGAACGCAGCGCCGCCCGTGCCGCGATTTTCAACTGTGCGATGTTGCGGTTCAAATTATCCAATCCAGGCCTGAAAGGCATGGAACTGCACGATGCCCTCCAGCTTCTTGTCGTCGGCCTCGTATTGGTGCCCTTTGCCAGCACACATCGGTCGACGGGCTTTGCGCCCTGACTGGCTAGTCAGCCAATTCCGCTCCGGCGTGGGGTTTTAATCCATGGCATCATCAGACAAACGCCCTATATAATCGCAAGGTTCTGTTTCGTAAGGGAATGGATGGATGTCGCCGCTTCGCCTTTCGACGATCTTGATGTCGGCAACCCTGGCAACAGCGATGCTGTCGGGCGCGGCTGTCTCCGCGCAGAACGTCGCTCCCGCCAATCGCAAAACCGTGGTCCTGCAAGGCGAATTGCAGATGCTGGAGAACAGGCTGCGACGGCAGCAATTTCAGCAGCAGCAACAGCAGTTCCGTGCCCAGGATCGCGTGGTCGTGCCGCAACGGCCAGATGTGCCGCAGATGGCGCCTACTTGCCAGTTGCGGCGATCGGGCAGCCGCTTCATCAGCGTCTGCCGCTGATGGCCCGGCGTTTTCATTTATTTAGCTGATATGCTTGAACGCCGCTCTACTTAAAGTAGCATCAAAGGCGGTTTTGATTTCGCAACGTGCCTTTGCGCTTGGGCACTGCCCTGATTGGATCGTCGGCAATGGCAGCCACCAAGAAGAAGGTCGTGCGCAAGGCGAGGAAGGGCGAGCGGATCCGCCAGGTCGCGGCAATTCCCTTTCGGCTGGGCAGGCATGGCGGCGTCGAGGTGATGCTGGTCACCTCGATATCGACAAGGCGCTTTATCGTGCCCAAGGGCTGGCCGATGAAGGGCAAGAGTGGGCGCAAGGCAGCCACCATCGAAGCGCGGGAGGAAGCCGGCGTCCTCGGCAAGACGCTGAAGCAGCCGGCCGGCACCTATTCCTACTGGAAGCGGCTGACGAACCGCTTCGTCCGCGTCGACGTCACTGTCTACCTGCTGGCGGTGACGGAGGAACTGGCCAACTGGCAGGAAGCCAAAAGGCGGCAGCGGGCATGGCTGGCGCCGGAAGACGCAGCCGTGCTTATCGACGAGCCCGAACTTTCAACGCTGCTGAAGAACTTGAAAATTCCCCAGCCAGCGCCCGCTGGCGAACTTGAACCAAGGTCTCATTTGGCGTCGTCCTCTCCCTGAGGGAAAGACCGGACCGGCGTGCCGGTATAGGCCCACAACCATTCGCGCGGCAGTGGTCCTTTGTTGCGGTCGCTCTGTTGCGACTGTTCCCACGCATGCGCCAAGATGCCGACCGAGCGCGACAGCACGAAAAGGCCACGTGTCAGCGGCGGCGGAAAGCCGAGCTCGCCATAGATGACGGCGGTGGCGCCGTCGATGTTGAGCGGGATCTTCTTGCCCTTGCGCCGCGCGACCTCGGCCTCAACAGCCTCGGCGATGTCGGCGAAACGTCCGCTGACGACGCCGCGCGCGGCAAAATCGCGGGTCAGCTCGATGAGACGCGGCGCCCGCGGATCGACCGGGTGGAAGCGATGGCCGAGCCCCGGCACATAGGATTTTTCCTCGGCGAAGAAGCGATCGAGCCGCGACGCGACGGCATCGGCAAGCGTCACGCCTGCGTCCAGTGCCGCGGCGATGTCGCCGTAGAAGGCAAGCGCCTGCTCGCCGGCGCCGCCATGCACGTCGCCAAGCACATTGATGGCTGAAGCCATGGCGCTGTTGATGCCGACGCCGCAGGTGGCCGCCATGCGGGCAATGGCGATCGACGGCGCCTGCGGCCCGTGGTCGACGGCCGCCCCCAGCGCGATACCGAGCAGCGCCGCCTGCTCCTCGCCAGGCAGTTCGCCGCGCAGCATCAGCCAGATCATCGCCGGAAAGCTGACGCGGCCGATCAGGTCCTGGATCTCATAGCCACGCAGCCGGATCACGCCAGGGCGCATTTCGATGATATCGGTCTGCCACCATTCCTCACCGCGCTCGCGGCCGGTTTTTTTCTCAACGTTGCTCATGTTCTCGCGTCGCTCATGCCTGCGCCCTTTTCTTGACGCGCGGCGGCAGACTGGCAAACACCTCGTCCATATGCTCGCCCAGCGCCGGCGGCGGCTTGGTCGGCAACGGTGCTGCACCATCGACCATGAACCCGCCGCGCACGACGGTCAGCGGTCGGTCGATGTTCGGCATGCTATCGAAACGGGTGGTCATGTCGCGCTCGATCACTTGCTGCTCGGCCAGCACCTGCGGGATCGTCAGCACCCTGCCCGCCGGCACGCCTGCGCGATTGAGCGTCTCCTCCCAGGCCGCGGCCGAGCTGTTCGCCAGGGCATCCTCGATCAGCGCCTTCAAGGCGATGCGGTTGCGCTTGCGCGTCTCGCGCTCGGCAAAGCGCGGGTCCGACGCCAGCTCCGGCAGCCCGACCAGCCGGCAGAGCGTGACGAACTGCTCCTGCTTGTTGGCGGCGATGTTGAGCAGACCGTCGCCGGTGCGAAACGTGCCGGAAGGTGCCGCCGTCATGTTCTCGTTGCCCATCGGCTGCGGCTCGACGCCTGCCGTCAGATAGTTGGAGACCGGCCAGCCCAGCGCGGAAAGCGTGCATTCGAGCATCGACACGTCGAGGAAAGCGCCCTCGCCTGTCGTCTTCTGCTTCACAAGTGCCGCCGTGATGGCGAACGCCCCGACCAGCCCACCCAGCGTGTCGGCGACGGGGTATCCGACACGCAGCGGCGCGGTCTGCGCTGTGCCGGTGATGCTCATGATGCCCGAAAGACCCTGGATGATCTGGTCGTAGGCCGGATTGTCGCGCATCGGCCCGGTCTGGCCGAAGCCCGAAATCGCGCAATAGACAAGACTGGGGCGGACCTCTTTCAGCCTGGCATAGCCGAGCCCCAGCCGATCCATCACGCCGGGGCGGAAATTCTCGACCAGCGCGTCGGCGGAGGCGACCAGATCGAGGAAGCGTTCGCGATCGGCCTCTTTCTTGAGATCGAGCACCACCGATCGTTTGCCGGCGTTCTGCGCCAGGAACGAAGCGCCCATGCCGGTGCTGTTGAGTTCCGGCGAGCCGCCGAGCTGGCGCGCCAGATCGCCGCCTTGCGGCGCCTCGACCTTGATCACATCGGCCCCGAGCAGCGCCAGCTGATAGGCACAGTAGGGGCCAGCCAGAACATTGGTCAGGTCGAGGACGCGGATGCCGGACAGCAGATCGGTCATGATGTCACAAACAGGTCAGGCATCGCCCGGCACGTGTTCCGGTCCACGCATGCGGCGGCGTTCGATGTAAGCGTAGACATGCGGCCCGATCAGCCCGATGAACGCCAGCGTCAGCAGTGTCAGCGACAGCGGATGTTTGTAGAACACCGACCAGTCGCCGTTCGAGATGGTCATCGCGCGGCGGAACTGCGTTTCGGCGAGCGGCCAGAGGATCATGCCGATGATGACCGGCGCCGTTGGAAAATCGAAGCGCCGCATCAGGAACCCGGCCCCGCCGAGCAGATAGAGGATCACGAGGTCGGTCGGCGATTGAGAAATACCGTAGGTGCCGACCGTGGCGAACACCAGGATGCCGGCATAGAGCTGCGGCGCCGGGATTTTCAGCAGCCGCACCCACAACCCGATCAGCGGCAGGTTGAGGATGACGAGAATGATGTTGGCGATGAACAGGCTGGCGATCAGCCCCCAGACCAGATTGGCCTGCGTCATGAACAGCATCGGCCCGGGATTGATGCCATAGCTTTGGAAGGCCGACAGCATGATCGCGGCCGTCGCCGAGGTCGGCAACCCAAGCGTCAGCATCGGCACCAGCACGCCGGCGGCCGATGCGTTGTTGGCGGCTTCCGGCCCGGCAACGCCTTCGATGGCGCCGACTGTGCCGAACTCCTCCTTGTGTTTGGAGAGCTTTTTCTCGATTGCATAGGACAGAAAGGTCGGGATTTCGGCGCCGCCGGCCGGCAGCGCGCCGATCGGGAAGCCGAGCAGGGCGCCGCGCAGCCAAGCCTTCCACGAGCGTGCCCATTCGGCCGCCGTCATATAGAGCGAGCCCTTCAGCGGCACGATCTCGTCCTTGCCGGCATAGCGGCGCGAGGCCATGTAGAACGTCTCGCCGACCGCAAAGAGGCCGACGGCGACGACGATCACGTCGACGCCATCGAGCAATTGGCTCATGCCGAAGGTGAAGCGCGGTTGCCCGGTCTGCAGGTCGACGCCGATCATGCCGATGACGAAGCCGATGAACAGGCTGGTCAGGCCACGAACCGACGACGAGCCGAGCACCGCCGAAACCGTGATGAAGGCCAGCACCATCAGCGAGAAATATTCGGCCGGGCCGAAAGACAGGGCGAATTTGACGACGACCGGGGCCAGGAAGGCGACGCCCAGCGTGCCGAGTGTACCGGCGACGAAGGAGCCGATCGCCGAAGTGGCAAGTGCCGCGCCGCCGCGGCCGGAACGGGCCATCCTGTTGCCTTCCAGCGCAGTGACGATGGTCGCGCTTTCACCCGGCGTGTTGAGCAGGATCGATGTCGTCGAACCGCCATACATGGCGCCGTAATAGATGCCGGCAAACAGGATGAAGGACGCTTCCGGCGCCACCTGGTAGGTGATCGGCAAAAGCAGCGCGATGGTCAGTGCCGGTCCGAGGCCGGGTAGCACACCGATCGCTGTCCCCAGTGTCGTACCGAGCAGGCACCACATGAGATTGACCGGCGTGAAAGCGACCGAAAATCCGTGCGCGAGATGGCCAAGCGTTTCCATGGCTTCAGCCTCTCAACATACGGATAATCGAATCGAGACCCGTGTTCAGCTGGTTCTCGATGAAGCCGGCGCCGATGTTGACGCCGAGCGCCCTGGCGAAGCCGAAATAGGCGGCAAGCGCCAGGATCAGGCCGAGCAGCACGTCACGGAGCGGATGTCTGCTGCCGAATCCGTGGCAGATGAGAACGAACATGATCACCGAGGCTGCGGTGAAGCCAAGCGGCTGGATCAGAACAAGATTCGCGACCAGTCCGACGGCGACGATGCCCATCGCCTTCCAGTCGGTCGGGGTTTCCTTTTCTTCTTCCGGCTGCCAGCCGCCCCGCAGTGCGGCGACGATCAGCAGCAGGGAAAGGATCGTCATGCCGACCATGGTGATGTAGGGGAAGACGGTCGGGCCGACCTTGGAGTAGAGCGGCGACACCGGAATCGACAGAGTCTGCCAGGCCACTGCGCCGGCGCAGGCAAGAAGCCCGATGCCGATCAGCAATTCGGGCACGGCAAGGCGCGGCCGCGCCGCCTGCTGGTCGCTGGTGCTCATGATCATCCTCCCTGGATAGCCGGTCTCCCACGGCCGACCTCATCGCAGTTTCACTCGCGCCGGATCGTATGTCCATGCGGCTGGCGAACATCGGAAAGGGGCAGTGCAGACCGCCCCTCTCCGGGGACATCAGGCAAGGCCGAGGTCCTTGAGGATGGCTGCGATCCTAGCCGTGTCTTCGGTGAGAAATTTCGCGTAGTCGTCGCCGGTGAGCAGGATCTGCGTCCAGTTGCGGTTTTTGCATTCGGTGGCCCAGGCTTCGCTTTTGGCCATCGTCTCGACCAGCGTGATCATCGCCGCCTTGTCGGCGTCGGAAACGCCCGGCGGTGCGAAGACGCCGCGCCAGTTGAACAGTTCAACATCGATGCCGGCTTCCTTCATCGTCGGTGCGTCGATGCCTTCCTGGCGCTTGTCCGCGGAAATGGCAAGCAGCCGAAGCGCGCCTGCCTTGACCTGTTCGGAGAACTCGCCGTAGCCGGAGATGCCGGCCGCGACCTGGTTGCCGAGAAGCGCCGACAATGCCTCGCCGCCGCCGGCGAACGGCACGTAGGAGAGGTTGGCTGCCGGAACACCGGCCGTCTTGGCGATAAGGCCGAACAATATGTGGTCCGAGCCGCCGGCCGAACCGCCAGCCACCGGCACTTTGGTCGGATCGGCCTTGAGGGCGGCGACGAAATCCGCTGCTGTCTTGAACGGCGAAGCCGCCGGCACCACCAGCGCCTCGAATTCGCCGGTGAGGCGGGCGATCGGCGTGACCTCGGTGAGATTATTGGCCGATTTGTTGGCGATGATGGCGCCAACCATGACCATGCCGGCAACCATCAGCGAATTGCCCTTGCCGTTCCACTGGCTGATGAATTGCGGCAGGCCGACTGTGCCGCCGGCGCCGCCGACATTGGTGATCTGCGAACCGGAGATCAGCCTCTCACTGCGCAGCACCTGGTCCATCGTGCGCGCCGTCTGGTCCCAGCCGCCGCCGGGCGCTGCCGGCACAAAGATCTGGATCTGCGGTGCGTCCTGCGCGAAAGCGGGCGAGAGATGCAACGCTGCGAAACCGGCGGCGCCGGCAGCGGCGGTGCTCGTTAAAAATCTGCGTCTGTTCAGCATGGGGTTCCTCCAATCACGACACCTCCTCCGGTGCCTGCCAGCAACGTAGCCTGAATTCAGACCCGCTCGACAAAAATTCATGCAGTCTTTGCATCGTTCTGTCAACCGGAATGGCATTCTGCTGGACAGAACTTTCCGGATGCGGCACAATTGTTCCGATCGGCCCTTCTGTCCAACTGGGAACGCAACGACGTGGTCAAGCGGACAACCGTAACACAATCCAAGCCTGCGTCGACCAACGGCGTTGCCGCGCTCGATCGTGCGATCGCCATCCTCGACGCTTTCGCTGCTGCCGAGCACTCGCTCAGCCTGGCCGAAATCGCGGCGCGCACCGGCCTCTACAAGAGCACGATCCTGAGGCTGGCGAACTCGTTGCTGCGCGGGCAATTGCTGGAGCGTCTCGACGACGGCCGCTACCGTGTCGGCCCTGCCACCTTTCGGCTGGGCGCCCTATACCAGCGTTCGGTGGTGGCGATCGACATACTGCTGCCGATCATGCGCGATCTGGCCGAGCGAAGCTGGGAAAGCGTCGCTTTCTATGTCCGTTCGGGCGACGTGCGCACCTGTCTTTACCGCGTCGAGTCCAAGCATCCCATCCGCTACACCATCCGGGAAGGCGACGTGCTGCCCCTGCTGGCCGGCACAGGCGGCCGCGTGCTTGCGGCGTTTTCCGGTCAGCAGGGCGAACCATACGAGACGATCCGCAAAACCTACCATTGTTTGTCGGTCGGCGATCGCGACCCCGAGACGGCGGGCGTCTCGGCACCAGTGTTCGGGCCGGGGCACATCCTGCTCGGTGCGTTGACGCTGTCCGGCCCGAGCACGCGCGTCGACGCGGCCTTTCTGCAGCGCATGAAAAATCCGCTGATCGAGGCGGCCGCGCGCGCCACCCGCGCTTTCGGCGAAGACGCCTCGATGCTCGAACAGGCGGCCCTAAAGGCCGAAGCGGAAGGCCCGGTGCTGAAGCGGCAGGCCTAGAAAGCCTCGATTCGGCCCGATCAGAACCACCGGATGACAGGCCGCAACGCCCTAGGGCTGCCGTTCCAGCAGGATCGTCGCGTCGTCGTGATAGGTGGTCCGCAACACTTCGCTGTAGCCGCATTTGGCCGCGACGCTCAGCGAAGCGGAGTTTTCCGGATCGATGATGCAGACAGTCCTTGCACGCCCGAATGCCTCGTCGCCCCAGGCGAGAGCCCGTCCGACGACTTCGCTGGCGAACCCTTGGCCATGTGCGCTCGGGGCCAGCGCCCAACCGGCTTCAGGAACGCCTTCGATCGACGGCACCATGTCGCGCTTCAGATCGTGGAAACCGGCCTCGCCGATGAAACGGCCGGATGCCTTGTCCTCGATCGCCCAGAAGCCGTAGCCCAGCAGCGACCACAGGCCGGCATGACGCAGGAAGCGCATCCAGCTTTCCTCGCGCGTGCGCGGCTTGCCGCCGATGAAGCGGGTGACGTCCGGATCGGCCCACATGGCAACATAGGCATCGAAATCATCGAGCTGGTGTGGCCGCAAGATGGTTCGCTTCGTCTCGATGACCGGTGCACTGGCTGCTCCTGGATTTCCCATAACTCTGCCTCGCGGCGCATGATCGCCGAAAAACCGCCTCCGAAACGATCATGCGCAAATTCAAAGTGTTTCTTTGCCGGTGCCTCATGCATGTCGCCCAAATGTCCAACAAGAGCCAGGACAGGGCAGATCATCTTCCAGCGCGAGAAACGAGGTCGAGGCGCTTCGACCGCGGGAAACTGTGACCTGACAAGCGCGATTTCAGCCGCGCCACGGCATGTTCATGTAGACGCCGCCACGCTTCAATTCGTCCAGCATCTGGTCGAGCCGCTTGTGTCTTGTCTCGGGGCGTTTGGCACGAGCGATCCAGCCGAGATAGTCGTTCTTCTGATAATCCGGTCTGTCATCATAGGCCGCCATCAAACCCTGCTTTGTCAAAGCGGTTCGGATGTCGTCCGGCATTGGGTTCAAGGCGCGTTTCAGCCTGGTCATGGTCAAAACTTAGGCTGTCAGGATTTGGCGTCAACGTAGTCGCGAACTCCAGCTCCGGCATGGGAATCTTGCCGAACGATGCTACCCTTCGCATGAACTGATTCAGCGTCCGCTGTGCCGTCCGACGGAGGGAAAAGGGCATGGATACCACCGATCTTCTGCTTGCCATCTTTCATCATCTGCTGGTGTTTTCACTGGCCGGCATCATCGGCGCCGAATTTGTCCTGATCCGCGGCGATCTGCCCGCCGCGACGCTTCGGCGGCTTGTCGGCATCGATCGCCATTACGGCATCATCGCCATGCTGATCATCGTTGTCGGCATCGGACGCGTCATCTACGGCCTGAAGGGTTGGGAATTCTACGTCTACAACTGGGCGTTCTGGGCAAAGATGGTGGCCTTCGTCACCGTCGGCCTGCTGTCGATCGTCCCGACGGTCCGCTTTGCGTCCTGGAGCAGGCAGGCCTCGGCCAGCCCCGGCTTTCAAGTGCCGGCGGCACAACTTGCATCCGTTCGAACTTATGTCCGCGCCGAAGCCTTGATCTTCCTGCTGATCCCGGTCTTCGCAGCGGCGATCGCGCGCGGCTACGGCTACTGAATTTCGCTTACCGGTTCGAGCGGCGCAATTTCGACCAGCGGCGCCGGAACATCATTCGTCTTCTCCTCGGCCTTGCAGATGTCGGCGATGACACAGATCGGGCAATCCGGTTTGCGCGCCTTGCAGACATAGCGGCCATGCAGGATCAGCCAGTGATGCGCATGGCGCATGTATTCGTCCGGAATGATCCTCAACAGCCCCTGCTCGACCTGTTCCGGCGTCTTGCCGGGCGCCAGCCGCAGCCGGTTGCCGATGCGAAAGATATGCGTGTCGACCGCCATGGTGTGCTGGCCGAAGGCCATGTTGAGCACTACATTGGCGGTCTTGCGCCCGACGCCCGGCAGCTTGACCAATTGATCGCGGTCGTCGGGCACCTCGCCACCATGATCGCGGATCAGCGCCTCCGACAGCGCGATGACGTTCTTGGCCTTGTTGCGCCAGAGCCCAACGGTGCGGATATAGTCGCCGACCTTGGCTTCGCCGAGAGCCAGCATCTTTTGCGGCGTGTCGGCGACCTTGAACAGCGCCCGCGTTGCCTTGTTAACGCCGACATCGGTCGCCTGTGCCGAAAGCACCACCGCCACCAGCAGCGTGAAGGCGTTGATGTGTTCGAGTTCGCCCTTCGGCTCGGGCCGCTGAACGGAAAAGCGTCGGAAAATCTCGTGCACTTCGGCCGGGCTGTAGCGCGAATCGGACCGCACCGGCCGGGCACGCGGTTTGGCGTTCGCACCGTCGCGTCGGCCGGGGAGCAGTTCATTTTTGGGTGTAGAGGAATTTTTGGACTTGGGGCTCGTCATCCCCTTCCTATAATATCCCGGCATGAGCGACACAAACGCCTCATTTCAGGCCGACGAGCCATTCTTCCAGGCGTTGCTGATACCGCATCGCTCGCTGGGCAAAACCGGCTTTGCCATCCTGATGGGCGCTCTGCTGTTCGGCTCGTTGGTCACCGGAGCGTTTTTCCTGTCGCGCGGCGCCTGGCCGGTGTTCGGCTTCCTGGGTCTCGACGTCATCGCCGTCTACATCGCCTTTCGCGCCAATTATCGTGCCGCCCGCGCCCGTGAGGAGGTGTCGGTCTCGCGCACCAGCCTCGACATCCGCAAGACCGCGCCATCAGGCAAATCGGAAGCCCATCGCTTCAATCCGTTCTGGGCGCGTTTTTCGGTCGCCCGCCACGCCGAAATCGGCATCACCAGGATGGCGGTGGAAGCACAAGGCCAGAATGTGCCGATCGGCGGCTTTCTCAATCCCGATGACCGCGAGAGCTTTGCGTCAGCCTTTTCGCGCGCCCTGGCGACCGCGAAAGCGCGCTGAATGTGAGCGAACCGCCTCGTTCGCGAACCGGTTCTGCGGTGCCTTGCCATAAACGGTAATCGGCAGCGTCTACTTCTCCTTGGTGGGATGCACGTTTTCGCCAGCCATCGTCGGCTCCTTGCTCGAAGCCAAATCTATCTGGATGCACATGACGAGAAGGCAAGTTTCGGGTGGTGATCGGAGCCGCGAAGGACGATATTCACGATCAAGGAGATGGCCCGATGAATGCACAGACAGCTATTCTGAAGAAAGACATCACACCCGAAGGCGGTGACTACGAAGTTGTTCGGCGCGCGATCGAGAAGATCAGCCTTGACTATCGTGACCAGCCGTCGCTCGAGATATTGGCGGAGGAAGTCGGCGAGACACCGACCGGGTTGCAGAAGCTCTTCACCCGCTGGGCCGGCCTGTCGCCCAAGGCGTTTCTGCAGGCGGTCACGCTCGACCACGCGCGCAAACTGCTCGATTCCGGCATGCCGCTGCTCGAGGCTTCTTTCGAGGTCGGCATGTCGGGCCCCGGCCGGTTGCACGACCTTTTCGTCACCCATGAAGCGATGTCGCCGGGCGACTACAAAACGCGCGGCGCCGGGCTGACGATCCGCTACGGCTATCATATCTCGCCTTTCGGCATCGCCCTGATCATGGTCACAGATCGTGGGCTTGCCGGCCTCGCCTTCAGCGATGTCGGCGACGAGCGTGCGGCCTTCGCCGACATGTCCGGCCGCTGGCCGAACGCAAACTATATCGAGGACATGGCCGCGACGGCGCCCTATGCGGCGCGCATCTTCGATCCGGCGCTGTGGCGCCCCGACCAGCCGCTGCGCGTCGTCTTGATCGGCACCGACTTCCAGGTCCGCGTCTGGGAGGCCCTGCTGCGCATCCCGATGGGCAAGGCCTGCACCTATTCCTCGATCGCTGCCGGCATCGGCGCACCGAGCGCCAGCCGGGCGGTGGGTGCCGCGGTCGGCGCCAATCCGATGTCCTTCGTGGTGCCGTGCCACCGGGCTCTCGGCAAGTCCGGCGCGCTGACCGGCTACCACTGGGGCCTGACCCGCAAACGCGCCATCCTTGGCTGGGAAGCGGGACAGGTCGGATCCTGAAATCGCGCGCCAATTGTCGATGTCGGCGCCGCCGACGCCTGGAGTTGCGCTGAGAAGCGCGTTCAAACCTGACGCGATTAGATCGTGCGGTCTGGCAAGCGGCGGCCTTACGGAGTAGCTTCCCGCAGTCAGCAGGGAGGCACCACTTGATAATCGTTGTCGGCTCGATCAACCTCGACCTTATCGCCAATGTCGACCGCTTGCCCGCACCGGGCGAGACGGTCCGTGGCTCCGGTTTCGCCACCGCACCCGGCGGCAAGGGCGCCAACCAGGCGCTGGCCGCCGCGCGTGCCGGCGCCAAGGTGCGCATGGTCGGCGCGGTCGGCAAGGACAATTTCGCCACCGAAGCGCTGGCGCTGTTGCGGGACGGCAAGATCGACCTGTCCGGTGTCGGTGAAACCTTCGCCTCGACCGGCACGGCCTTGATCATGGTCGCCGACGACGGCGAGAATGTCATTGCGGTGGTGCCGGGCGCCAATGATTCGGTCGTCACAGGCGACCTCTCCAAGGCTTTCATGAAGAAGGGCGATGTCGTGCTCCTGCAGCAGGAGATCCCGCTGCAGACTGTCGATGCAGCACTGGACGCAGCACGGGCGGCAGGCGCGGTTACCGTGCTCAACACGGCACCGTTCCGCGCAGAGGCGGCCGCCTTCCTCGGCAAGGCCGATTATGTCGTCGCCAACGAAACCGAATTCGACCTCTATGGCGAGGCGCTGTCGCTGAGCGGCCGCGATCGCCCGGCGCGGATGCGCGATTTCGCGGGGACGACCGGTCGCACAATAGTCGTCACGCTCGGCGGTGACGGCGTTCTGGCCGCCACGCCAGCCGATCTCCTGATGGTTCCGGCGTTTAACATCACTCCGGTCGATACGGTCGGCGCTGGCGACACGTTCTGCGGCTATTTCGCCGCCGGGCTGTCATCGGGCCTGCCGCTCGACCAGGCGCTCGCCCGTGCTGCAGCCGCTGGTTCGCTCGCTTGCCTGAAGCCCGGCGCCCAGCCGGCGATCCCACTAGCGAAGGACGTCGAGGCGGCGCTCCAAAACACGCCAGCCAGGTGAGAGCCATGCGTCCGGCCACAAAACACGCCGTGCCGCCTGCCGGCAATATCTGCCGCCTGTCCGCCGTGGATCTTGCCGAGGCGATCGGGCGCAGGCGGTTGTCGGTGCGCGAGGTGGCGACGGCATTCCTCGACCGGATCGACGCGGTAAACCCGCTGGTCAACGCCATCGTCTCGCTGCGCGACCGTGCCGACATCTTGCGCGAGGCCGACAGGGCAGACGCCCATCTGGCGCATGCTGGGCATGCCGGACCGCTGTTCGGTCTGCCGATCGCCATCAAGGATCTCGCGCAGACCAAGGGCCTCAGGACCAGCTTCGGCTCGCCGATCTTCGCCGATTTCGTGCCGCAGGAAGACGATTTCTTCGTCGAGCGCATCCGCAAGGCCGGCGCCATCATCATCGGCAAGACCAACGTTCCCGAATTCGGCCTGGGCTCCAACACCTACAACACGGTGTTCGGTTCGACACTCAATGCTTTCGACCCGGCCTTGACCGCCGGCGGTTCGAGCGGCGGCGGGGCGGTCGCACTGGCGCTCGACATGGTGCCTGTCGCCGACGGCAGCGACTTTGGCGGCTCGCTGCGCAACCCGGCCGCCTACAACAACGTCTATGGCTTCCGTCCGTCGCAGGGACTTGTCCCGGCCGGCCCCGAGCTTGACGTCTTCCACGCCCAGATGGGCGTCGAAGGGCCGATGGGCCGCAACGTTCGCGACATGGCGTTGCTGCTCGACGAGCAGGCTGGCTACGACCCTCGCGCGCCGCTCTCGCATCACAAACAGGGCTGCTTCCTGCAGGGACTGCAAACGCCGACGGCCGGCGGCCGCATCGCCTGGCTCGGCGATCTCGGTGGTCATCTGCCGGTCGAACCCGGCATCCTTAGTCTTTGCGAGGCCGCTCTCGGCCGGATCGCCGCGGCATCCTTTCAGACCGAAGCGCTGGTGCCGGATTTCGATTTCGAAGCGCTGTGGCAGGCCTTCGTGACGCTGCGCCAGGCGAGCAGCGGTTGTGCGCTCAAGGCGCATTACGACGATCCCTTGAAACGCGCTCTTCTGAAGCCGGAGGCCGTGTGGGAGGTGGAACAGGCGCTGCAACTCACGGCGCCGCAGATCCACGCCGCCACGGTGAGGCGCTCGTCCTGGCATCGAACGTTGCTGTCACTCTTCGACCGCTTCGACCTGATCGCGCTGCCAACCGCCCAGGTTTTTCCCTTCGATGTGCTCACCCACTGGCCGACCCAAGTGGCCGGGCGTGCCATGGACAGCTATCACCGCTGGATGCAGGTGTCAGCGCTCGCCACGCTGGGCGGCTGCCCGGCGGTCAGTGTACCGGCCGGCTTCGATGGCAGCGGCAGGCCGATGGGCATGCAATTGATCGGGCGGCCGCGCGGTGACATGGCCGTGCTGAGAGCGGCGGCAGCCTACGAGACGACGCTGCCGTGGCTGGCTGGAGCCTAAAATAATCCAGGTCAAGGTTGCCGGCGACATCTCCTGCCGGCTTGCAGCCGCGTTACTGTCATGCATTGATCGCGGTCAGCCGTGTCGCAAAGCCGCATACTGTTGAGGAAACCATGTCGCTGGAACTCTATGCCACCTATCTCGTCGCCTGCCTTGTCATCATCCTGGTACCCGGACCGACGGTCACGCTGATCATCGCCAACAGCATCCGCCATGGCTCTCGCGCCGGCCTCGCCAACGTCGCTGGCACACAGGCCGGACTGGCGATCATGATCGCCATTGTCGGCATCGGATTGACCTCGCTGATCGCGGGAATGGGCCATTGGTTCGAATGGGTCAGGCTGATCGGTGCCGCGTATCTGATCTGGATGGGTGTGCAGATGTTCCGCTCCAAGGGCAAGCTGAACGCCGACGGATCGGTAAAGACACCGCGCGGCGGCTTCTTCCTGCAGGGCCTGCTGGTGGCGATCAGCAATCCCAAGACGCTGGTGTTCTTCGGCGCCTTCTTTCCGCAGTTCATCGCCCCTGACGGCAACTATGGGTTGCAGATCGGCGTCATGGGTCTCACCGCCATGATCTTTGCCGCCGTATCGGATTCGACCTACGCGCTGGCCGCCGGCCGCGCCGGACGCCTGCTTTCGGCCGGCCGCGTCAAGCTGCTGTCGCGGATAAGCGGCAGCTTTCTGGTCGGCGGCGGGCTGTGGCTGGCGTTTTCAAAGGCGAAGTGAGCGGCACTCTTTTCCTTCTCCCCTCGTGGGAGAAGGTAGCCGCCCACGGGTCTTGCCTCCGGCAAGCCCGAGGACAGGCTCCGCGGCCGGATGAGGGGTGTTCCAGCTTGGCACCAACAGCGCTCCGGCCAACACCCTCAACCGTCTCGGCGCTGCACGCCGATCCCCCGCCCGGGGCGAGTCACGGGCCTCGCCCGCCCTTCGGGCCACAAGGCCCCACAAGGGGAGAAGGAAGCGGCCCTAAAGCCGGCCCAGCCTTTCCAGCAGCAGCGCGAACAACGCATCGTGGTCGATGTCGCGCATCACCATGGCGTTGCTCGGCCGTTTGGTCACGCCCCACCAGTCGATCACGGTCATGCCCATGGTGAGTTCCGAGGCGGTTTCCACAGCGACGTTGCAGTTGCGGCCCCTGAACAGCTCGGGTTTCAATAGATAGGCGATGACGCAAGGGTCATGCAGCGGACCGCCGTCGGTGCCGTATTTCTCTTCGTCGAATCGTTCGAAGAATTCCAGCATCTCCGCCGTGGCCGTGCCGACCCTGGTGCCGAGCTTGCGGTAGGCTTGGGTGCGCTTGGCCGTGGTCAGCGCCTTGTGGGTGACGTCGAGCGGCATCATGACGATCGGAATGCCGGATTTGAATACGACATCGGCGGCATGCGGGTCGACATAGATGTTGAATTCGGAGGTCGGGGTGACGTTGCCGCCTTCGAAGAAGCCGCCGCCCATCAGCACGATTTCCTTGATGCGCGGCGCAATGTTCGGCTCGCGGATCAGCGCCAGCGCTATGTTGGTGAGCGGGCCGAGTGCGCACAGGGTGATCGTGCCGCTCTCTTCCTTCATCAGCGTCTCGACGATGAAATCGACTGCGTACTGGGCCTGCAGCTCCATGGTTGGTTCGGGCAATTGCGGTCCGTTGAGCCCGGTCTCGCCGTGCACCTCCTCGGCGGTTACCAGTTCGCGCGCCAGCGGCCGGATGGCGCCGGCATAGACCTTGATGTCAGGCCGGCCGGCCAGCTCGCAGATCTTGCGTGCATTCTTTTCGGTGAGTCTCAGCGGCACGTTGCCGGCGACGGCGGTCATGCCGACGATCTCCAGCTCGGCGCTGCCGAGCGCCAGCAATATGGCGACGGCATCATCCTGGCCGGGATCCGTGTCGATGATGATCTTGCGAGATTGGGGCATTTCAATTCCTTGTTTAGGGAGTCTTTTTGGGCGGGGCTTTTGACGGCTTGAACTCGACCGCCGGGCGGACCATATCAAGACCATCGGGAAAAATGCCATCCGGGTTTTTCCGCTTTATGTCGCTCTTGAGAGGACAGTGTAACATGAGTCGAATGACGCCTTTTTCCAGCCCGCTTCTCCTGGGCTTCGACGCCATGGAAAAGACCCTGGAGCGTCTGGCGAAGTCAGGCGACAGCTACCCTCCCTACAACATCGAGCGCCTCAGCGGTGCCGACGGCAAGGCCGAAAGGCTGCGTATCACACTCGCTGTCGCCGGTTTCGCCGAAAACGATCTCGATGTGACCACGGAGGAGAACCAGTTGGTCGTGCGCGGCCGTCAGAACGATGACACCGAGCGCGAATTTCTGCACCGCGGCATTGCCGCGCGCCAGTTCCAGCGCTGTTTCGTGCTGGCCGACGGCATGCGGGTGATCGCGGCGGGGCTGAAGAACGGTCTTTTGTCGATCGATCTCGATCGGCCCGAGTCCGAACGGCTGGTACGGAAAATAAACATATCGGTGAAAGACTGATTTTTACCGATTGCTCTCATGCGAGGCGGCCTTGAACGGGGTCCTCGCAGCACGGAGGCTTAAATGACCAGAACTGACGAAAATCTTATCATGACCAGCGGCGAGTTCGCCCATCTCGGCGAAGGCTCGGTCGCCTATCTCAGGAAAATCTCGAGCGACGATCTGCGCGGCCGTTTCCCGGGCCTCGGCGAAATCGCGCCCGGGCTGGAACTGTGGGCCCTGTTTGCCGCCAACGGCCAGCCGATCCTGCTTTCCGACGCTCGCGAGCGGGCGCTGGCCGGCGCCCTGGAAAACGACCTGACCCCCGTCGCGATCCACTAAGTCGCGATCCACTAACAAGACGGCGCAGCGATCTGGTTAGAACGGACAGGGCCGCTCGCGGCGGCCCTTTAACCGAACTGATCGAAAAAACTCAGGCCGCGTGCGAGGCTTGTGTATCCGATAAAAGCGCATGGATCGCGGCGGCGTCGCGGGTGCCCCTGATCTTGGCCACCGTGTCGGCGTCGCGCAGCACCCGCGCAATGCGCGACAGCGCCTTGAGATGGTCGGCGCCGGCGCCTTCGGGCGCCAAAAGCAGGAACACCAGATCGACCGGCTGGTCGTCCAGCGCCTCGAAATCGACCGGCGTCTCCAGCCGGGCGAAAACCCCGGCGATCCGCTTCACCCCGGCCAGCTTGCCATGCGGAATGGCAATGCCGTTGCCGACACCGGTCGAGCCCAGCCGTTCACGCTGCAGGATGGTGTCGAACACCTCCCGTTCCGGAATGCCGGCAATCGCCGCCGCCCTTTCGGACAGCATTTGCAGCAGTTGCTTCTTGGAGTTCGCCTTCAACGCCGGCAAGATTGCCGGAACGTTGATAAGATCGCTCAGGTCCATACTTGAAATCCCTTGTTCGCCTGCCGTCGCCAGCCCTCACTCTCGCGTGCGGCTGGTGCCTTATCCCAGTGCGGCCTTGGCCGTCAGCCCAGTGCGGCCTTGGCCGTTAGCCCTGCGCGACCTTGGTCGTAGACGGGTCGATCCAGCCGATGTTTCCGTCCGGCCGACGATAGACGATATTGAGATGCTCGTTTCCGGCGTTGCGGAAGACGAGGACCGGGCTGTCCTTGGTGTCGAGTTCGATCACGGCTGACGCCACCGACATGGTCCGCAGCGTCATGGTTGATTCGGCGACGATGGCTGGCGCGAAATTCTCCGGCATTTCCTCGTCATCGTCGGCAAGCGGCGCCATCACCGTATAGGCGACGTCGGTGGGTTCGCCATTGGCGTTGCCTGAATTATGCGACTTCAGCCGACGCTTGTAGCGGCGAAGGCGGGTCTCGAGGCGATCCGCCGCCGCCTCGAAAGCAAGCGTCGGGTCCTGCGCTTCACCGGTCGCCTGCAGCGAAGCGCCGGAATCCAGCCGGATCATGCAATCGGCCGTGTAGCGCGATCCCGATTTGACGACTACAATTTGCCCAGAAAAGCCCCGATCGAAATATTTCCCGATCACCTCTCCGACACGGTCGTTGATGCGCGTACGGAACGCATCGCCGATATCCATGTGTTTTCCTGATATGCGCAGCGTCATCTGAATACTGACCTTCCTTGCTCAGGCTTCAAACTGTCCCGAGTTTATACCCGTGGTCTGAGCGCACAAGCTTTGCGGCGTCACTTGCGCCGATTTTAAATCCGAACTTTTCCGATTGATCACAAGCCGCCTTCTTGACCGTCCCGTGGCCAACGTCGTGACGGACCATCCGCATGCGGGCAGTAGCCCGTCCCATGCGGGCGGGCTTCTAGCCACTTCATTGCGGCTTGTCAATGAAGTGCGAAAGCTGTCGAAAATTCAGTCAGAGATCAGCGTCCGGCGCTGGCCAAAGCGCGTTTTTCACGCCGCCGCTGCACCGACGAGGGAATATTCATGCCCTCCCGATACTTGGCGACCGTGCGCCTGGCGATATCGACGCCGCTTTCCCGCAACATATCCACAATCGCGTCGTCGGAAAGCACGTCGGTAGGTTTCTCCTCGTCGATCAACTGCTTGATGCGGTCGCGCACCGCTTCAGACGAATGCGCGTCACCGCCACCCGACGAAGCGATCGAGGCGGTGAAGAAATAGCGCAGTTCGAACACGCCGCGCGGCGTCAGCATGTATTTGTTGGCGGTGACCCGGCTGACGGTCGATTCGTGCATGCCGATGGCGTCGGCCACCGTGCGCAGGTTGAGCGGCCTCAGGTGACGCACGCCATGGACGAGGAAGGCGTCCTGCTGGCGCACAATTTCTGAGGCAACCTTGAGGATAGTCTTCGCCCGCTGATCGAGGCTGCGCGTCAGCCAATTGGCGTTTTGCAGGCACTCCGCCAGGAAGTCCTTTTCCGTCTGATTTTTCGCATGCGGCGAAACCCGAGCGAAATAGATATGGTCGACCAGCACGCGCGGCAGCGTTTCGGGGTTGAGTTCGATCACCCAGCTCCCGTCATTGGCCGCACGCACTTCGACATCGGCGATGATCGCGTCGCTGGCGCCGCCCGAAAACGCCATCCCCGGGCGCGGATCGAGCGCACGTATCTCGGCCAGCATGTCGAGCAGATCCTCCTCATCGACCCCACAAATCCGTTTCAGGGTCTGGAAATCGCGCCGGGCCAGGAGTTCGAGATTGGCAATCAAAGCCTTCATCGCAGGGTCGAGACGGTCGCGGACGGCAAGCTGCAGCGACAGGCATTCGGCAAGGTCGCGGGCAAAGAGGCCGGTGGGCTCGAATGTCTGGCAGACCGCGAGCGCATTTGCCACCGCCGCTCTGTCGGTGCCGAGACGGGTGGCGATCTCAGCCATGTCGGCGCGCATGTAGCCGGCCTCGTTGAGGCCATCGGCCAGTTCGCTGGCGATCAGGCGTGCTGCCGGGTCGGCGAAGGCAAGCGCGACCTGCTCGGCGACATGCTCGCGCAGCGTGATGGCTCCGGCCGCCATGTCTCCGACGTCAAAACCGTCGGAAGAGGATGCGGAACCGTTGCCGGATGCCGATTTCCACTGGGCCGTCAGGTCGGGACCGAGCCGCTCGCTGGTACCGGGGTCGTCTGGAAACAGGTTTTCCAGCGAAGTATCGAGCTTTTCCGAGATCGCCTCGGCGCTCCACGCCGTTTCCTTCTCGAACCAGTCGCCGGCGGTGGCCGTTTCCGGTGCGGCATCGATCTTCTGCGCCTGGTCGCTGACGGCATCGTCTTGCGGCTCGGCGCGCTCGAGCAAAGGATTGCGCTCGATCTCGTCGTCGATGAAGCGTTCCAGCTCGATGTGGGTGAACTGCAGCAGCCGTATCGACTGCATGAGTTGCGGCGTCATCACCAGCGACTGGGACTGTCGTAGCTGTAGTTTTGCCGCCAACGCCATGGTTCGGTTTCAAACGCCCTGTCTACGGATCCGGACTGCCGGAAGGAGTTCGGCATAGAAACTGGCCCGGCTTTTGCTTGTCAAGGCGACGGCGATCAAAACTCGCCTGTCCGTGCGTATTCCGACGAGAAATCGAAGAAAAAGCTCTGTCTCGCGTCAAAAACCGCGTCTGGACAGAAATTTTCACGCTTAATGCATGTCGCACAAAAGTGTGCAGCGGTTTTGCGATGACGACATGCCAAACAACAACCTAAAGCGCGTCGCGTGAGGTCAAACGCGATGCGCTTTAGAGTGTAAACCCCTCACCGAGATAAAGCCGCCGCACATCCGGGTTTGCGACCACTTCGTCGGCCCGGCCATGGGTCAACACCTGGCCGGCATGGATGATGTAGGCGCGGTCGATCAGGCCGAGCGTCTCGCGGACATTGTGATCGGTGATGAGCACGCCGATGCCGCGCGCCGTCAGATGGCGCACCAGTTGCTGGATGTCGGCGACGGCGATCGGATCGATGCCGGCGAAAGGCTCGTCGAGCAGCATGTATGCGGGGCGGGTCGCCAGGGCGCGCGCGATTTCAAGGCGCCGCCGCTCGCCGCCGGAAAGCGACAGCGACGGGGCTTTGCGCAGATGGCTGATGTGAAACTCTTCGAGCAGTTCGTCGAGAATGCGTTCGCGCTCCTTGCGGCTCTTCTCGACCACTTCGAGTACGGCACGGATGTTTTGCTCGACGCTCAAGCCGCGAAAGATCGACGCCTCCTGCGGAAGGTAGCCGATGCCAAGGCGGGCGCGGCGGTACATCGGCATAGAGGTGACATCGAAGCCGTCGATTTCGATCGTGCCTTCGTCGACCGGCACCAGGCCGGTGACCATGTAGAAGCAGGTGGTCTTGCCGGCGCCGTTGGGACCGAGCAGTCCGACCGCCTCACCGGCGCGCACGCCGATGGTCACGCCGCTGACCACCTTGCGGCCCTTGTAGCTCTTGGTCAGCCCTTTGGCGATCAAGGTTCCCTTGAATTTTACCTGATCGAGGCTAATCGCGGCCGGTGCCGCAATTTTGCTGTTGGCGCGTCCTGGAAGACGCGCCAACAGCGATGCTACGTCGACCATCAGGGGTTCGCCGCTCCCGACTTCGGCGGCGTGATCGACATCATGACGCGTCCACCGCCGCAGGGGTCGACCTGGGCCAGACCGCTCTTCATCTGCACGGTCAGCTTGCAGCCGACCAGTACATTATCGCCTTGCGAGAGCACGACTTTGCTGCCTGAAAGCACCAGCACTTCCGTCTTCATGTCGAAGGTGCCGCTGTCGCCCGTGGCGACCTGGTCGTCCGATTTGATATAGACCTTGTTGGCGACCTCCAGACGGTCGATGTCGGCCGAGCCGGTCATCGCGGCACCCGAGGCCTGCTCACCCTTGGCGGCAGCGTCCGGGTCCTTGACGTAATAGACCGTCATCTTGCCGGCCTTGAGCAAGGTCGGACCCTGGACGACGTTTACATTGCCGGTGAACACGGCGACGCTGTCCGCTTGGCGGACCTCGAGCTTGTCGCTTTCGATCTGGATGGGCTTGTCGCCGGACAGTTTGAGGCCCGACAGCTGGCTGGTGGTCCTGGACTGCGCCAGAGCCGGCGCCGCCGCCAAAGCCAGCCCCAAAGCCAGCCCCAGGGCGGCCAGCCCTACGGCCGGCAACGCCGAAGCCGCGGCCACGAGCCGTGTCGAACTACTGAACCGCATTGGATTCTCCGCTCATTGCCTCTGCCGCCTTCAAGCTGGCGGGATCGATGTTGACACGCACTCTGTTCTCGAAAACCACGATCTTGCCGTTGTCCTGGACAGACATCGAATCCGCGGTAATCCGCGACCCGCCACGGCTGACGTCGACCGGATCGTTCGTCTTCATAGTGCCTTTGCCCATGTCGAGAAAGACCGATTTGAACTTTGCCGCCAGGCCATCTGTGGTGGTTATGGTGACATCGCTGGTCAGGCTCATCGTGTTGCCATCGCGATTGAAGCTACCGCGCGGGGCATTGATGGCCGCCACATTGTCGGTTGATATCGGCAGCTTGGCGTCGATGCCTTCCAGATTGATGATACCTTGCTGGCTCACGTCCTGTATGGCGCGCAAAGCCGTCATGGAATAGGGCAGTTTCTGCTTGGTGAACCCGTTGAGCTTGGGGTTGGCCATCACCAGCTTGCCATTGGCGAACGCGCTGGCGTCGGCCTGGACCTGGATTGAGCCAGGTGCCACGAGATAGGAATAGACCGGGACGGCGACCGCGATCGCGGCAGCGACCAGCGGCACCGCCAGCTTCAAGATACGCACGCGGCGCGAATGGCGCTGGGCGATGCCGAAGGCGTCGATTCGCGCCGGGCCTACGTCCGGGGAAGCCAACTCCGTCTCGGTGTTGGTCGGTTCGATCGGTCGCGCTAACATAACTGCTTTCTTCTAAACCCCTGCCGCCAAGCACCCCTATAGGTGGGATGCCGGCGCCATCAAGCAAGCACAAGCGGAGGAAAACCGCAAAAGTGTGACGGTTGCTGTTGCACAAACGAAAATGAAACCGGCACAACTTGCACGTCATACCAGATACGGGCCGACAGCGTTAGGGGCTGTGGATTGGTCTTTTATGTTCTCTCGAAACGCCGTCTCGCCAACGTCGAGACCTTGTCTTTTGGCGCAAGCTCGTCAGGAATCGGTAGCCGGGCGCGGGCGGTTGCTTTAAAAGCATCTGCTCCCACCGACTATGAGGCTGACCATGGTACTGAGAGCCGACGACCTGATCGACCGCCGCCGCTTGCGCCGCAAGCTGACATTCTGGCGCGTTGCAGCGCTTGTTGTCGCAGCAGCCGGGCTGATTGCCTTTTCGACCTGGATTTACGGCGATGACTTCACTGGCGCGGCGATCGACCATATCGCCAAGGTCAAGATCGAGGGCACCATCACCGAAGACGACGACCTGATCAAGCAACTGGACGCCATCCGTCAATCCTCCAGGGTGAAAGCTGTAATCCTGTCGATCGATTCACCGGGCGGCACCACCGTCGGCGGCGAATCGATCTACGAGGCAGTGCGCAAGCTGGCCGCCGAGAAGCCGGTGGTGGCCCAGGTCGGCACGCTCGCCGCATCGGCGGGCTATATGATCGCCACCGCGACCGATTATATCGTCGCGCGCAAATCGTCGATTGTCGGCTCGATAGGCGTGCTGATCCAGTATCCGGACGTCAGCGGCCTTATGAACAAACTCGGCGTCAAGCTCGAGGAAGTGAAATCCTCGCCGTTGAAAGCTTCGCCATCGCCTTTCAAACCGACCAATGACGACGAGCGCACCATGGTCCGCAAGCTCATCCTCGACAGCTACGACTGGTTCGTCGGCATCGTCGCCGAACGCCGCAAGATGACCAAACCGGAGGCGCTGGCGCTGGCCGACGGATCGATCTTCACCGGCCGGCAGGCCGTTGCCAACAAATTGGTCGACGCGGTCGGCGGCGAGACCGAAGCGATCGACTGGCTCGCAACCAAGGGCATCGACGCCAAGCTCAAGGTGGTGGAGTGGAAGGACGCGGAAAGCGGCGGCTTCCTGTTCTCGAAGGCGATGGCACGAACCATCGGCAGTGCGCTCGGCCTGCCCGACTATGGCGGCGACATCATTCACGAACTTGGTGCCGATCGCTTGTTTCTTGACGGTCTGGTTTCCGTCTGGCACCCTTGAGACGAGTGAAAAAGCAAATAAAATCATCCTCATAATTTGACCGCAGTGTTTTCACGGGGAGCCTTCTCATGATCAAATCCGAACTTGTGCAGATCATCGCCACACGCAACCCGCACCTTTTCCTGCGCGACGTCGAAAACATTGTCGGCGCGATTTTCGACGAGATCACAGACGCGCTTGCCGAAGGCAACCGGGTCGAACTGCGCGGTTTCGGCGCTTTCTCGGTGAAAAACCGCCCCGCCCGCACCGGCCGCAATCCGCGTACCGGCGAATCCGTCGAGGTCGAGGAGAAATGGGTGCCGTTCTTCAAGACCGGCAAGGAATTGCGTGAAAGGCTGAACAGCGGCAAATAAGCGCCGCGCGGGCTCATGCGCCATGCCGGCCTTTTCAGGAGGCCCGGCCTTTGGTAGAGCCCGCCTTCGACAGGAAATTCTATGTTCAATCGTTTCATGCTCATCGTGGTCTTCGTGCCGCTGGCCGTCATTCTGATTGCGCTGGCGGTCGCCAACCGCGATCCGGTTGCCTTCACCCTGGACCCATTCAACCCCGGCAATCCGGCGCTGACGATGACGCTGCCGCTTTTCATCTTCCTGTTCCTGGCCCTCGCCATCGGCATGATCGTCGGCAGCCTGGCGACCTGGATCAAGCAGGGCCGCTATCGCAAGCTGGCGCGCCAGCGCGGCGTCGAGGCCGAGAACTTGCGCCAGGCGGTCAGCCGGGCACCGGCCGCGCAACAAGGCCCCTCCTTGCCGAAGCCGACGGGCTGAGCCGGAACCGCCGCGCGTCCTTTTTGGGCGCGCAAAGGACGCTGTACCATTTTTGATTGCGCATGATCTTTGCAGAAAATCGCTTCTGATTTCGCGGTCATGCGTCAGGCGTATTTCTCTCGACGGAGTTTCTTATGCTGAGCATTTCGGCGGCCGAGGTCGATCAGGCGCTGACCTTTCCCGGCCTGGTCGAAACGCTGCGCGCGGCTTTTCGCGATGGCGCGGTACAGCCGGTCAGGCACCACCATACGGTCGAACGGCCCGACGGCGCGGCCTCGACCCTGCTCCTGATGCCGGCCTGGACCGACTTCAATGCCGCCGGCTCGTCGGCAGGCGGCCATATCGGCGTCAAGATCGTCACCGTGTCGCCCGACAACAACGCCGTGGGCAAACCCGCTGTGATGGGGCTTTACCTCCTGCTCGACGGTGCGACCGGCGAGCCTGAAGCCATGATCGACGGCCAGCGGCTGACGCAGTGGCGCACGGCCTGCGCGTCGGCGCTGGCAGCCTCCTATCTGGCCCGCGAGGACGCTTCGCGGCTGCTGGTGGTCGGCGCCGGCGCGCTGTCGCCGTTCCTCGCCAGGGCGCATTGCGCGGTGCGGCCGATCACCGTCATCCGCATCTGGAACCGCACGCCCGCCAATGCAGAAAAGGTTGCGGCGGAATTGCGCGCCGAGGGCTTTGCGGCCACCGCCGCGAGCGATCTCGACGCCGAACTCGGCCAGGCCGACATCGTTTCGTCGGCGACGATCACGACCACGCCGCTGATCAAGGGCGCGCTGTTGAAGCCGGGGACCCATGTCGATCTGGTCGGCGGCTTCACGCCGGCCATGCGCGAAAGCGACGACGATGCGATTGCGCGCGCCCGCGTCTACGTTGACACCCGGGCCGGCGCCACCAAGGAAGCGGGCGACATCGTCCAGCCGCTGGCCTCGGGCGTGCTGGAGGCGCAAGCCATCGTCGCCGACCTGCATGAATTGGCACGCGACCAGAAGAAGGGCCGGCAGAGCCCCGGTGAGATCACGCTGTTCAAATCGGTCGGCGCAGCCCTCGAAGACCTCGCCGCCGGCATTGCGGTGTACAAGGCGATGGGGAAGTTAGGGGAGTAGGGGGAGTCGTACCATTGGATCGGCTTCGTGCAAGCCATCTTTCCCTATTCACTTACTGCTTTATGCCCTACTCCCCTACTCCCCTACTCCCTTTACTCCCTTCCGACGGGGAACGTCTCCGGCGTCACCCCGTTGTTCGGGCGTTATGGAGATACGCGGGTTCCTGTTGTTCTGGTCCATCTTGGCCGCCGTTGTCGCGGCGCTCAGCCTTGGACCATCCTTCGCCCATGTCCTGGAATCGGCTCCTCGGCTGACGAAGTGGTCGCCCTCTCTCTGGCGCGAGGCCACTGTCTTCAACGCCCAGTTCCAGCTGTTTGCCGTCATTGGCGCGCCACTGGACCTGGCCGCGATCGGCTGTCCGGGACTGCTCGCTTGGATGCTGCGCAATGACCGACCGGCGTTCTGGTACGCGTTGGCCGCTGCCGTACTCTATGCGGTGTCTCTTGCGATGTGGTTTGCTCTCGTCAAGCCGGCGAACGATATTCTGGCCACCTGGGTGCCTGGGCCGATTCCGGAGAATTTCGAAGCGATCCGGCTGCGTTGGGAAACCGGCCATATGATCGTCGCCGGCTTCAAGGCCGTCGGCTTCGTATCGCTGGTTGCCGCCCTGCTCTTCATCAAGCGCGGCTGACCGTTTCGCGAATGTCCAGCGACTGCGTTGATTGCGCCGGTGAATGTGCTGTGGCAGAAGCGGGCCACGTCGCCCAGGAGATGCTCTTCTTGAAACCTTTTCGCGACAAACGCCGCGACAGCCGCTCGCATCAACTCGCAAAGGGCGGGGCGGAACCGCGCGGAAGCGGCACAGCATCGCACCGCACCGAGCCGATAGCCGCGCCGCGCGTCCTTTCCCGCCGCGACGGCGCCCTGCCCGCCGAACACCTGCCGCTGATCCTCGAAGTCGCGCCCAACGCCGACTACGCGTTGCTCGACAGCGGTGCCGGACAGAAGCTCGAGCAGTACGGCCCCTATCGCATCGTTCGGCCTGAAGGCCAAGCGATCTGGCAAAAAGCGTTGCCGGCCAAAGACTGGGACCGCGCCGACGCCATTTTCACCGGCGACACCGACGAGGAAGGCATCGGCCGCTGGCGTTTCCCCAGGACGCCGCTCGGCGAAACCTGGCCAATGAAGCATGACGGCATCGATTATCTCGGCCGCTTCACCTCGTTTCGCCATGTCGGCGTGTTCCCCGAGCAGGCCTCGCACTGGGATCACATGGCCGGGCTGATCGCGGCGGCGAAGCGGCCGGTCAAAGTGCTGAATCTGTTCGGCTATACCGGCCTTGCCTCGCTGGTGGCGGCGCGCGCCGGCGCCGAGGTCACCCATGTCGATGCTTCCAAGAAGGCGATCGGCTGGGCCAGGGAGAACCAGGAGATGGCGGGCCTGTCGCAAAAGCCGATCCGTTGGATCGTCGACGACGCCCTAAAATTCGCCGAGCGCGAGGAGCGCCGAGGCAGCCGTTACGACATCGTCCTGTTCGATCCGCCCGCCTATGGCCGTGGCCCCAGGGGCGAGGTCTGGCAATTGTTCGAGGATCTGCCTGCTCTGACCGACCTCTGCCGCTCGGTCCTGACGCCGAAGCCGCTCGCTGTCGTGCTGACCGCCTATTCGATCCGCGCTTCCTTCTTCGCCATCCATGCCTTGATGCGCGACACTTTTGCCGGCATGGGCGGCACGGTCGAATCCGGCGAACTGATTATCCGCGAGAAATCCGCCGGCCGGGCGCTGTCCACCTCGCTGTTTTCGCGCTGGGTGGCCTGAATGAGCGAGCGGCACGTCGGCGCGCCAGGGCAGGTGAAGGAAGTCACCAGCCTTGCCAATCCGTTGATCAAGGACATCAAGGCGCTCTCGCTGAAGAAATACCGCGACCAGCAGAACGCATTCATGGCCGAGGGGCTGAAGCTGGTCATCGACGCGCTCGACCTCGGGTGGTCGATCCGGACGCTGGTCTTCGCCAAAGCCGGACGCGGCAACGCGGCGGTCGAAAAGGTCGCGGCACGCACGGTTGCCGCCGGCGGCACCGTGCTCGAAGTTTCGGAAAAAGTGCTCGTCGCCATCACCCGCCGCGACAACCCGCAAATGGTGGTCGGCGTCTTTTCGCAAAAGTTCCTGCCGCTGAAGGACATCCGCGCTCAAGACGGCGATGTCTGGGTGGCGCTGGACCGCGTGCGCGATCCCGGCAATCTCGGTACCGTCATCCGCACCGTCGATGCCGTTGGCGCCAAGGGCATCATCCTGGTCGGCGAGACCACCGATCCTTTTTCCGTCGAGACCGTGCGCGCCACGATGGGCTCGATCTTCGCCGTGCCGGTCACCAAGGCGACGCCGGAGGCCTTCCTTGCGTGGCGAAAAAGCTTTCCTGGCCTTGTTGCCGGCACACATCTGAAGGGTGCGGTCGATTACCGTTCGGTCGACTTTTCCAAAGGCCCGGTGCTGCTGATGATGGGCAACGAACAGCAGGGCCTGCCCGAAAGCCTGGCCGAAAGCTGCGACAGATTGCTGCGGATTCCACAGTCCGGTCGGGCCGATTCGCTCAATCTCGCGGTGGCCACCGGCATCATGCTGTTCGAGATCCGGCGCGGCGCGCTGAAACTTGCCCCGGAGGGCGCCTGACCGTGACATCCCGAACGGTGAAATCCCCAACGGCAAAATCCTGGTTGCCCTACGTCGTGCTGGTCGCCGCCGCGGTGACGCTCGACCAGTGGGTGAAATATCTGGTCGAGACCGGCCTCCCTTTTCAGGAAAAGGTCGATCTTGTCCCGTTCCTGGCATTGTATCGCACCTACAACACCGGCATCGCCTTCTCGATGTTTTCGTCCTTCGGTGACACTGGCCTGGTGGTCATCGCCGCTTTCGTCGTCGCTTTCGTGCTCTATCTCGCGGCCCGAACTCCGCCCGGCCACGTGCTTACCCGCATCGGCTTTGCGCTGATCGTCGGCGGCGCGCTCGGCAATCTGTTCGACCGCGTTACCTATGGTCACGTGATCGACTACATCCTGTTTCACACCCCAATATGGTCCTTCGCCATCTTCAACCTCGCCGACGCCTTCATCGCGGTCGGCGCGGTGGTGGTCGTCCTCGACGAACTCATTGGTTGGCGGCGTGAGGCCAAGCCCTCAAGCGATTGACCTGGCCTTCTGCCGCCATACAGTGTCCCATTCAAGAAGCCCGAGGAGAAGACATGCCCGAAACCTTCAAAGCCATCCTCGTTTCGCGCGACGCCGAGAAGAAGCAGTCGGTCGCGATCACCGACCTTACCGAAGCCGACCTAATGGAAGGCGACGTCACCGTCGCCGTCGAGGCGACGACGGTGAACTACAAGGACGGCCTCGCCATATCCGGCAAGGCGCCGGTGATCCGCCGCTGGCCGCTGGTGCCGGGCATTGATTTCGCCGGCACCGTGATCTCGTCCTCCCATGCCGACTGGCGCACGGGGGACAAGGTCATATTGAACGGCTGGGGCGTCGGCGAGACGCATTTTGGCGCCTATGCCGAGCGCGCCCGTGTCAAGGGCGACTGGCTGGTGCCGCTGCCCCAGGGCATGAGCCCGCATGATGCGATGGCGGTCGGCACGGCAGGTTACACAGCCATGCTTTGCGTTATCGCGCTGGAACGGCACGGCATCGTGCCGGAACGCGGCCCCGTCGTGGTGACGGGCGCGGCCGGCGGCGTCGGCTCGGTCGCGGTTTCGATTCTGTCCAGCCTCGGCTATCACGTTACCGCCTCGACCGGCCGCAGCGCTGAAAGTCCATACCTGACCGACCTGGGTGCTTCGGAAGTGATTTCGCGCGACGAGCTTGCCCAGCCGGCAAAGCCGCTCGCCAAGGAACGCTGGGCCGGCGGCGTCGACGCGGTCGGCAGTCACACCCTGGCCAACGTCCTTTCGATGACCTCCTATGGCGGCGCCGTCGCCGCCTGCGGCCTGGCCGGCGGCATGGATCTGCCGACGAGCGTCGCCCCGTTCATCCTGCGCGGCGTTTGTCTGCTCGGCATCGATTCGGTGATGGCGCCAAAAACGGTCCGCATGGAGGCGTGGCGCCGCATCGGCACGGACCTCGACCTCCAGAAGCTCGCCAAACTGTCCACGACCATTGGCTTCGATGGCATCATCGACGCCGCGCACGATATCGTCGAGGGCAAGGTCCGCGGTCGCGTGGTGGTGGACATGTGAGCTCTTCCTTCTCCGGTTTTTGATGCATGTCGAGCAAAAGTATGACCCAGGGTGTGCAGCGGTGAAGCGCCTCGTATGAGGCCGGCCAAACGCGACGCGCTTCAGGAGCGGAGAGGCAAAAACCGCGCGACCGCTAAAATTCGAACGATCCGCGGCAATTTTCCATAATCTCTGTCTGGCAAGGGTTTCCGCATGGTCACGGAATCCGGCATCAGAGAAACAGAGAGCGCCGAAAACGTCGACGGGATCGGCCCGGAGGCGCCAAGCCGGCAGCATATCGCGGCGCCGCCACTGGCGCCTGAATTGCCCGCCGCCAATCGCGAAGGCCTGCCGTTCCTGATGCTCGTCGCCATCGTCGTGCTGGCGGGCCTGTCGCATCTGACCGGCGCGCCGATCTTCATCACCGTCGGGCTTTTGTCGACTGGCATGGCAGGCCTTGCCGTGCATGTGCGTGCCAGGCGCACGGCGCGCCGCACGGTTGCGCTGCTTGGCGAGACCGCAGCGCGCAGCCGCGCCGAGGTTGAGAGCCTGGCCGACCGCGTGTGGGAGATGCAGGAGAGCGAGGAACGCTTTCGCGGGTTGATCGACGCGCTTGGCGATCTCGTCGTCCATCGCGACCGTGACGGCCACATCGTCTATGCCAACAAGGTTTTCGCCGAGCTTGTCGGAGCCGACCAGCGCGACCTTGCCGGCAAGGCCCTGGCCGACCTCGGCATCGACGTCGGCATCGTTCCCGATGCCGCTTTTTCCGATCATGAATGCCTGAGCTCCACCGACGTCGCCATTAGAACACCGAGCGGCCCGCGCTGGTTCTCATGGATCGAACTGTCCGTGCGCGACAAGGAGAGCGGTGCTGTCTCGCATCGCGCCATCGCCCGCGACATTACCGCCCGCAAGCACGCCGAAACGTCGCTGATCACCGCCCGCGAGCGAGCCGAATATGCAAGCCAGGCCAAATCGCGCTTCCTCGCCACCGTCAGCCACGAGATCCGCACGCCGATGAACGGCATCATGGGCATGGCCAAGCTGCTGGCGGACACCGGGCTCTCGCCGCAACAACGGACCTATGTCGGCGCCATCTCGACCTCGGCCAGCGCGCTGCTGGCGCTGATCGAGGACCTGCTCGACTATTCCAAGATCGAGGCCGGCCGCTTCGATCCCGAACCGCAGCCAATGTCGGTGCGCGAGATCGCCGACAACATCGTAGAACTCCTGGCGGCGCGTGCCTTCGCCAAGAACATCGGCCTTGGCTGCCATGTCGAACCCGACGTGCCGCAGATGATATCAGCCGATCCTGGAAGAGTCAGGCAGGTGCTGCTCAACCTCATCGGCAACGCCATCAAGTTCACCGACAGCGGCGGCGTGTTGGTGAGCATCGCTCGTGCCCGCACCGAAACCACCGACCGCATATGCTTCACCGTCACCGACACCGGTCCCGGCCTGCACGAGGACGACCTGGAGCGCATCTTCGAGGAATTCGAACAGGCTGACGGCACGTCGACTCGCGCGCATGGCGGCGCCGGGCTCGGTCTTGCCATCTCCAGGCGCCTGGTGATCGCCATGGGCGGCACGATCTCGGTGTCGAGCCAGCTCGGCCAGGGTTCGGAATTCGTCTTCGAAATCCCTGCAATATCGGCCACCGAGCCGCCGCAGAGCCGTCGGGATGCGCTGTCAGGGCGGCGCGCCGTGATCCTGTCGAAGAATGCCATCGAGGCCGACGCCATCGCCCGCACCATCCGCGCCAATGGCGGCAAGGTCGATCTGGCCACCACCGCCGCCCAGGCAGCGTCCTTCGCCGAAGGCTGCGACGCGCTTTTGGTCGATGCGGCCATGGAGGAAGGCGACGGCAGGTTGCTCAAGCGCCTTCGCCAGAGCGGCTTTGCCGATTGCGAGGCGATCACACTGATCGCGCCAACCGACCGCGGCATGCTGGGCGAGTTCCGCGCCAGCGGCTACGCCACCTTTCTGGCAAGGCCGGTGCGTGGCGAAACGTTGCTTCGCGTGCTCTTGACCAGCAGCGTGCCTGCCCTCACCCAGCCGCAGCCGGAAAAGCGCGGGGCACCAACCGCCCGCGCCATTGGCGGCCGGCGGCGGGGCCTGTCCGTGCTGATCGCCGAGGATAACGACATCAACGCCATGCTTGCCCGTGCCACGCTGCTAAAGGCCGGGCATCGCGTGAAACTGGTCGGCAACGGCAAGGCCGCCGTCGAGGCCATCACCGGCACCGACCACAAGTGCCGCTTCGACGTGGTGCTGATGGACCTGCACATGCCTGTCATGGACGGGCTGGACGCGATCGCCGCCATCCGCCGGCACGAGGAGGAAACCGCCGTGTCGCCGGTTCCGATCATGGTGCTGTCGGCGGACAGTCAGGAAACGACCCGCCACGCAGTGCTCGCCCATGGCGCCAGCGGCTTCGTCACCAAGCCGCTCGACCCCGACGCGCTTGTCCATGCGGTCGAGGGTCACGTGGCCGCTTGATCCGCCGGCTATCCTTGCCTGGCTTACCTGCAGAACATAGCCGGTTGAAGGGTTGCCCAGCCGACGAAGTATTGCCGGCAGGGCCGTATCACGGTACTGTCACAATCCTGTTGCACCTACGCCGTATCCCCGTGCCAAGAGGGATGGCTCGAAGGAGAATCACTCGTGCATACAGTTATGCCGGAATGTGACGCTCGGCCGAACGCCAGGGGTGCTTTGCTCACCGGGCGCAACGTCGATGCTGTCATAAAAGGCGAAGCGCTTGGCCGTATCGGCAACCTCGAAGTGCGGCTCGCACGCAACGAGGCCGAGATCGCCGCCGCGCAGGAAGTGCGCTACCGGGTGTTCTATGACGAGCTCGGCGCCAAGAAAACCCTGTTTCAGGTGCAGGACCGCCGCGACGCCGACCATTTTGATCCGCTCTGTGATCATCTGCTCGTCTTCGACACCTCGCTGTCCGGTCCCGAGCATCGCCGCATTGTCGGCACCTACCGCCTGTTGCGGCAGGAGATCGCGGCAGCGGCCGGCGGCTTCTATTCCGAGGGCGAGTTTGAGCTGACCAATCTTATCGCCCGCCATCCCGGCCAGCGTTTCCTCGAGCTCGGCCGCTCCTGCGTCTTGCCGGAATACCGCTCGAAGCGCACCATCGAGGCGCTCTGGCAAGGTATCTGGGCCTATATCAACCATTATGGGATCGGCGTGATGACCGGTTGCGCCTCGTTCCCCGGCACCGTGCCGGCGGCACACGCCGAAGCGCTGACCTATCTCGCCCATCACTGCCGGACGAATTCGGCCTGGGACGTGCGCGCCGTCGCCGGCCGCTACTGTTCCATGGATTTGATGCCGATCGAGGCGGTCAACGCCAAGGCCGCGATCGCGGCGATGCCACCGCTGGTCAAGGGCTATCTGCGCGTCGGCGCGCGCATCGGCGACGGCTGCGTCATCGACCGCGAATTCTCGACGGTCGACGTGTTCGTGGTGATGCCGGTCAAGGAGATCGGCGCCCGCTACGTCAGCTATTATGGCGGGGAAGCCCAGCGCTTCGCCGCATGAGATTCCAATGAGTAGCGAATAGGGAGTAGCGAGTAGCGAGTAGCGGGAGTTCCGCCAATTCGCTGCGGATCGTTGTCCCTATTCGCTACTCGCCCTCATTTCACGGAATATCTTCCGGCCGCCGGCCGGGCCGGCTCTTGTAGGACGGAAAGGCCCAGCCGAACTTAAGCGCGCCGCCACGCACGCAGAAAGCGGCTATGAAGCCCACCAGGCCCGAGGCGAGCGGCGGCAGTCCGGCGAGATCGCCTGTTGTAAACAGGATGGCGCCCGCAAGGGCGGCGGTGACATAGATTTCTGGTCTCAAGAGCACCGAAGCCTCACCGGCCAGCAGGTCGCGCAAGATCCCGCCGAACGTGGCGGTGAGCACGCCGGTAACAACGGACACGACCGGCGAGCCGGTGATGGCCAGGCCCTTGGCGGCACCCATCACGGAAAACGCGGCGAGGCCGACGGCGTCGAGCCAGAGCAGTAATTTCCAGCGGGATTCGAGACGGTGCGCCCCGAAAAAGACAAGCATCGCCACCACCGCGCAGATCAGCACATAGCCAGAGTTGGTAACCCAGAAGACCGGCAGATTGAGGATGACGTCACGAAACGTGCCACCGCCGATGCCGGTGACGCTGGCCAGGAACAGAAAGCCGATGATGTCGAGCTGCTTGCGCGAAGCGGCCAGCGCACCGGTCGCCGCGAAGACGGCGACACCGGCATAGTCGAGAAGCTCGATCGGGTTCAAGGGCATAGCGGAGTAGGAGAGCGGGTGAATAGGGATGTATGAATAGCACGAAGCCGTACGATTGGTACGGCTCCTTTACCCTACTGCCCCTACTGCTCCTACTGCCCTATTCCCTTAACTTACGCATCCTTCTCAGCTTGCTCATTCACCGGCCCTGGCTCGACCGGCGCTTCGCTTGCCACATGCTTGGGACCGCCCTTGGCAACCCCGACCATGGCCGGCCGCAACACCCGCTCACCGATCGAATAGCCTGGCTGCACGACCTGGACCACCGTGTTGGCCGGCACCTCCGGATTGGGCACCTCGAACATCGCCTGATGGAAATTCGGGTCGAATTTCTCGCCTTCCGGCTCGAGCTTCTTCACTCCGTGCCGCTCGAGCGCCGATAGCATGGCGCGCTCGGTGAGCTCGACGCCCTCGATCAGTGACTTCAAACCGGCATCACCTGACGCCTTGGACTCAGCCGGGATCGCATCCAGTGCGCGGCGCAGATTGTCCGATACCGACAGCATGTCACGGGCGAAATTGGCAACCGCATAGGCGCGTGCATCGTGCACGTCACGGGCGGTACGGCGGCGCAGATTCTCCATCTCGGCTGCGACGCGGAGCGCGCGGTCCTTCAACTCGTCGTTTTCCTTCAGCAGCCGCACAAGCGCTTCATAGTCGCCGTCGGCGCTGCCTTGCGTGTGTTCGGTGGCAGCCCCGGCCGTCTCGGCTTCATCGGGCGCGCGTTCGTCTTTTGCCTGGTCGCTCATCGCCGTTTCCCGTCATTTCAAATGATGTGGATTTTGTGCCCGATATCGAGGTTTGGCGGCCAAAAATCAAGGGGCAAGCGATACTGGACAGGCCGCTCGCGCTTTTGACGACGCATCATGGGGACCTTTCGATATTAATTCAAATTTTACTGTAACCACCGGCTTTGCTTGCCAAGATGCTGCGATAGGGGAACCATTCGTCTGCTGGAAGAGTTTCGAAACCGACACAGGATTTTGAGATGGCGACCCGCAACGACGGCGACCGTAAGAATGGCGCCCCCAACGATGACGAAAGACGTGAAAGGCTGGCGGCCGGCATCAGGCGCCAGTTCGGCACCGAGGCAACGATGCACTTTCTGCGCGCGTTGCCGGCGTTCCGGACGGAGAACGACATTCCCGATCGTTTCAGGGAATTGCTTGACCGCCTGGACGGCATCGAAAGCAGCGTAGCCGCCGGTGGCAACCGGCGATAGACAACACACACGCCTGTCGCTGCGCGCCATTGGCATGCCTTTTGCCGCAGCTTGCGCGTCGCGCGACAATTACCCGCAGTAACTTTGCGTGATGCCTGGCTTGCGGCGACGAAATGGTCCGTCTATGCTTCCTGATGAACATGATTTCCCCCGAAGCTGTAGCGAACAGCAAGCGTGCCTGGTTGAAGATCCTGGCGCGCTACAAGAAACCTGACAGGCGGCGCAGCGCCGTCGAACTTGCCATCACCCTCATCCCCTTTGCCACGCTGTGGGCACTGTCCTCGGCTGCCTATGCCTATGGCCATTGGTGGGGTCTGATCCTCATCCTTCCGGCCGCCGGCTTTCTGGTGCGGATCTTCATGATCCAGCACGATTGCGGCCACGGCTCGTTCTTCGCCAATCGCACCGCCGACGACTGGATCGGCCGCGGGCTGGGCATCCTGACCTTGACGCCTTACGATTGCTGGCGGCGTGCCCACGCAACCCATCACGCCAGCGCCGGCAATCTCGATGAGCGCGGCACGGGCGACATCAGGACGCTGACTGTCGCGGAATATCGGCAAATGTCCTGGCGGGGCCGCCTTGCCTATCGCCTCTACCGCCATCCGCTCGTCATGTTCGGCCTCGGCCCTATTTGGCTATTCATCTTTGAACAGAGACTGCCAGTCGGCATGATGCGAGGCGGCCTCACGCCCTGGGTGTCGTCGATGGCCACCAACGCGGCCATCGCGGTCGCCGCCGCCGCCCTTGTCTGGTTCGTCGGCCTCGAAGCGTTCCTGGTTGTCCACTTGCCCATCGTCGTTCTCGCCGGCTCCGCCGGCATCTGGCTGTTCTACGTCCAGCACCAGTTCGAGGAGACCGAGTGGGCAAAGGACTCCGAATGGGAGTTCCAGCATGCGGCCCTGCACGGCTCGTCCTATTATGACCTGCCGCCGGTGCTGAACTGGTTCACCGGCAATATCGGCGTCCATCACGTGCATCACCTCTCAGCCAAGGTGCCGTGCTATCGGCTCCAGGAGGTCCTGAGGGACTATCCGGAACTGCGCGAAATCGGCCGCGTCACGCTTCTCGACAGCCTGCGCTGCGTCAAGCTGGCGCTGTGGGATGAGAGCCGCAGCAAGCTGGTGTCGTTTCGCGAAGCGCGGATGACTGCGTAAAAGCATCACCCGAAAATCGAAATCGATTTTCGGAAGGATCATGCGCAGAATCAAGTTCTACAGCGTCCTTTGCGCGTCCCAAAAGGACGCGGCGCTGTAGAGCCGCCGCACCACAGGTGCGGCGGTTTCCAAGGCCCGACTCAAGCCGCCTTGCGTTCCTCGCGCATCAGGATCTCGCCGTGGTGGATCTCGGTGCCAAGCACTTTCAGGCATTCGCGCATGAAGGCGGCCAGCCCCGGCCAGCCCTTGGCCGACACCAGATTGCCGTCGACATGGGCGCCGGTCGGCGCGACATCGATGTAGGTGCCGCCAGCGAGCGTGACTTCCGGCTCGCAATACTGCAGCGCCGCGACTTCCCTGCCACGCAGCACGCCGTCGACCGCCATCAGGATCTGCGCGCCGTGGCAAATGGTGAAGATCGGCTTGCCGGTCTCGTGGAAATGCCGCACCAGCGCCTGCACGCGCTTGTCGATGCGGATATATTCCGGCCCGCGCCCGCCTGCCGCATAGACGGCATCGTATTCAGCCGGATTGACCTCGGAAAACGTCTTGTTGAGGATGTAGTCGTGGCCGAGCTTTTCCGTATAGGTCTGGTGACCCTCGAAGTCGTGCAGCGACGTCTTCAGGATATCGCCTGCCTTCTTGTCGGGACACACGACATGCACGGTGTGGCCGACCGCATGCATGGCCTGTTCAAAGACGAAAATCTCGTATTCCTCGCTGAACTCGCCAACGAGCATCAATATCTTCTTACCAGCCATTCCCGGTTCCTCCCTTGGTGGCGAATTATTTCGGATCACGAAATAATAGGCCGTATCTTAAGGGGCGGATGCCGAAAATAAAAGATTGAATCGGCAAAGTGGTCCGACCAGATGCGACTTGCTCGGTGGGGAGATCAACCGGTGCGCACCCGCCGCCAGGAATATTTGGGGCCTTTGGCCTCCGGCTTCACGGTCGGCTGGTAGGACAGCGGCAGACCGCCGGTGCGGCCTTCCTCGAGCCGTTTCAGCAACACTGGATTTGTTACTTCGAACTCGTCGAAGCCGAGGCGCAGCATATGCGGAAGCTGGTCGACCAGAACCTGTCCGGTGGCGCGGACCGCGCCCTCGAAACGGTAGCGGCTGCGCAGCAGTTCGCCCTTGGAGAAGGAGCGGCCGTCACTGAAAGCCGGGAAGGCCAGCGCCACCAGCGATATCTGGTCGAGCAGGTCCGCGATCTTTTCGAGCTGATCGCCGGGCTGAAGCAGCACGCCGAGGCGCTCCTTCGCCGACCGGCGCACCGCCGGATCGAGGTCGAGAAACACCTGCAGCGGCAGGATGAAGCGGCCATTGCCGGACAGTGCGTCGGCGCTCTCGGCATGACTCCACTCGTCCTCGCTAAAACCTGTCGGGGTCCAGAGGCGGGTGGCGTTTTTCACTATCGATTCACTCATCGAGAAATTCCCAAGTCCCCAAAATTCTAAAGTTGAAAACGCTCGAGGGTGTGTTGAGATTCAGGACAGGCCGAGCCGAGAATGGTGGCTTCCGAGAACCGGAGCGGAGCGTACTTTGGGTACGTGAGCACCGGAAGCGCAGGAAGCCGCCATTCGCAAGGCCAGCCTCACCTGAATATCGACATACCCTAAAGCGATGCGTCGGTCAGCGACTTCTCCAGCCCCGACAAATGGATGCCGCACTCTGTCTTGGCGTGCCCCACCCAGCGGCCGCTGCGTGCATCCTCGCCCGGCTGCACCGGCTGCGTGCACGGGAAGCAGCCTATCGATAGATAGCCATAGGCGACCAGTGGATTCTCACGCAGCGCATGCGCGCGCATATAGTTGGCCTGGTCTGATGTCGTCCAATGCGCCAGCGGATTGATGCGGATGCGCGAGCCGACCGCTTCGAACACCGGCAGGGATGCTCGCGTCGTCGCCTGAAAACGCTTGCGGCCGGTGAACCAGGCGCGGAACGGCTCGACGCCGCGCGCCAGCGGCTCGACCTTGCGAACACCGCAGCAGGCGTCGGTGTCGGTTTCGTTCAGATTACCGGCCGGATCGATCCGTTCGAGCGCCGCTTCTTCGGGCGTGATCACCCTGATATCGGTCAGCCCGAAATCGGCAACCAGCGCGTCGCGATAGCCGAGCGTCTCCTCGAAGTGCTTGCCGGTGTCGAGGAAGATGACCGGCAGCGTCCGGTCGATCTTGGCGATCATGTGCAGAAGCACTGCAGAATCCGCCCCGAACGACGAAACTGCGGCGATTTCACCGTGAAAGAATTCCCGGGCCGACCGCTCGATGATCTCCAGCGGCTTCAGATGACCATAGAGCGCATCGAGCCCCGCCGCTTCGGCGGCGATGCCGGCCTCGGCGTCGACAATACGATCAAGCGGCCTTGGCTTCGCCAGCATAGAGCGCCTCCTTGAACGGCGCGGGACCGACACGGCGGTAGGCGTCGATGAATTTTTCGTTTCTGTCGAGCCGGAGGCCGAGATAGGTCTCGACGATCTGCTCGATGGCGTCGGTGATCTCTGCCGAGCTGAAGCCGCGGCCGATGATCTCGCCGACCGAGGTGTTCTCGTCGGCCGAGCCGCCGAGCGTCACCTGGTAGAGTTCGGCGCCCTTCTTCTCGACGCCGAGGATGCCGATATGGCCGACATGGTGATGGCCGCAGGCATTGATGCAGCCGGAAATCTTCAGCTTCAGTTCGCCGATCTCGCGCTGCCGCTCTAGCGAAGCGAAACGACGCGAGATTTCCTGCGCCACCGGAATCGAGCGCGCCGTGGCCAGCGCGCAATAGTCGAGGCCCGGGCACGAGATGATGTCTGATATCAGGTTGGAATTGGCCGTCGCCAGTCCGATGTCGACCAGCGCGTCATAGACCGCCTTGAGGTCGGCCCGCGCGACATGCGGCAGGATCAGGTTCTGCTCATGGCTGACGCGCAGCTCGTCGAAAGCATATTTTTCGGCAAGGTCGGCGACCGCTTCCATCTGGCTGTCGGAGGCGTCGCCCGGCGCTTCGCCAATGGCCTTGAGCGAGATGGTCACGGCGGCATAATCGGGGTGACGGTGGGTCACCACGTTCTGGTCGAGCCACTCCGAAAAGCTCTTCGAATCGAGGCGGGCGAGCTTGACGGCCTCGTCGCCTTCCGGCCGTTCGACCAGCGCCGGTGGTGCGAAATAGGCATCGATGGTGCGGATGTCGGCTTCCGGCAGTTTTAGATCCGCATCCTTCAGCTGCTGCCATTCGGCCTCGACCTGGCGGGTGATCTCCTCGACGCCGGTCTCGTGGACGAGGATCTTGATGCGCGCCTTGTATTTGTTGTCGCGGCGGCCGTAGAGGTTGTAAACGCGCAGGATCGCCGTGCAATAGGACAGAAGGTCGGCCTCGGGCAGGAAGTCGCGGATCTTCTTGGCGATCATCGGCGTACGGCCCTGGCCGCCGCCGACATAGACGGCGAAACCGAGTTCGCCGGCAGCGTTCTTCTTCAAATGCAGGCCGATGTCATGCGTCTGGATGGCGGCGCGGTCGCGCTCCGCGCCGGTCACCGCGATCTTGAATTTTCTCGGGAGGAACGAGAATTCCGGATGCACCGACGACCATTGGCGCAGGATTTCCGCATAGGGACGCGGATCGGCCACCTCGTCGGCGGCGGCACCGGCAAAGTGGTCGGCGGTGACGTTGCGGATGCAGTTGCCGCTGGTCTGGATGGCGTGCATCTCGACGCTCGCCAGATCGGCCAGGATCGCCGGAATGTCCGACAGCGCCGGCCAGTTGAACTGGATGTTCTGGCGCGTCGTGAAATGGCCGTAGCCCTTGTCGTATTTGCGGGCGATGTGGCCAAGCATGCGCAACTGCTTGCTGTTCAGCGTGCCGTAAGGCACCGCGATGCGCAGCATGTAGGCGTGCAACTGCAGGTAGACGCCATTCATCAGCCGCAGCGGCCGGAACTGATCCTCGGTGATCTCGCCGGCAAGCCGCCGCGCGACCTGATCGCTGAACTCGGCGACGCGGGCCTGGACGAAATCGTGATCGAACTCATCGTAACGGTACATGTCTGGTCTTTCCGGGCGCGTCCGCCCGTTGTCTTCAATGTGGTCGTTTACGCCGCCCGGGCGGCTACCGGGCGGGCCTGCTTGCCCAGGTCGTTGCGGTTGGTCGGGCCGGCGGCGCGGATCTTTTCGCGCAGCCGGACCGGCTCGACGACACCATTGGCGACGGTCACGTCGATCAGATTGACGTCGACCACTTCATTATTGGCAGAGGCCGTGGCGCCGATCGCCTCCAGCCGGTCTTCAGCCGCCTTGTCATAGGCGACATCGGCATTGTCGATGGTCTCGGCCCAGCCGCCATTGGCGTACCAGACGGCTTCGCCGTCGGCGAGGCGGTTTGCAGTCAGGACTTTCATCGTTCAGCTCCTTCGGCGGCAGTTTGGGCCGCGCCTTCATGCCTGTGTGCCGCCAGCGGCTCGGAACGTTCAAAATTGGCGCCGGCAACCGCATCGCCGATGATGGTCATGACCGGACCGGTAAGGTCGGCGCGAATCTCCAGCGACGGCAGGTCGGCGAGCGTGCCGTGGAAACGGCGGCGGTTGGCAAGGCTGGCATTCTCGACCACGGCGACCGCCGTATCCGGCGACAGGCCGGCCTCGATCAGCCGGCCGGCAACCTCGGCGGCGACCGAGCGGCCCATATAGACGGCGACCGTGGCGCCAGAAATGGCGAGCTTGGCCCAGTCGGGCAGCGAATTTCCCTTGAGGTCGTGGCCGGTGGTGAACACCATCGACGACGACACGCCGCGCAGCGTCAGCGGCAGCTCGAAATCGGCGGCGGCGGCGAAGGCCGCGGTGACGCCCGGAACCACCTCATAGGCGATGCCGGCATCGCGCAGCGCTGCCATTTCCTCGCCCGCCCGGCCGAACACCAGCGGATCGCCGGATTTCAGCCGCACGACCCGCTTGCCGTCGCGGCCGAGCTCGATCAGCAGCGCATTGACCTCGGCCTGGCTCTTGGTGTGGCAGCCCTTGCGTTTGCCTACCGGCAGACGCTCGGCGTCGCGACGGCCCATGGCGACGATCGCCTCCGGCACCAGCGCATCATAGACGATGACATCGGCTTCCATCAGCAGCCGGTGGGCGCGCAGCGTCAGCAGGTCTTCGGCGCCGGGACCCGCGCCAACCAGGGCAATGTGACCCGATGCCGGCGCGTTCGAAAGCAACAGGTCGACGGCGGCACCGTGCGCCTGCGAAAGCTGGCCAGCCTCCATGGCGCGGGCCGGCGCGCCGCCGAAAAACTCGCTCCAGAAGCGGCGGCGGGCATTGCCTTTCGGCAGCAATCTCTCAACAGTGCCGCGCAACGAGGCAGCAAGCGAAGCAAGCGGCCCGAGCGACGGCGACAGCATGCGGTCGATGCGGCTGCGCAGCATCTGGGCAAGCACCGGTCCGGCCCCTTCCGTGCCGATGGCAATGGCGACCGGCGCGCGGTTGACCAGCGCCGGGGTGAAGAAATCGCACAGCTCCGGCCGGTCGACGGCATTGACCGGAATGCCCAGCCGGCGCGCATCCTCGGCAACGCGGCGGTCAAGCGCCTCGTTGCCGCTGGCAGCAAACACCATCACCGCGCCTTCGAGATGCGCGGCCTCATAGGCGGCAGCGATGTGGACGGCGCCATTCGCGGCGATGAAGGCCAGCAAATCATGCTCGGGGGCATCGGCTATGATGCGCAAGACGGCGCTCGACTGGCCGATCAGCCGCGCCTTGGCCAGAGCCTCCTCGCCGCCGCCGACGATGGCCACAGCTTCGCCAGCAACCCGCATAAAGACGGGAAAGGCGTTGAGCTTGGCGGGGGCCTGCGGCATACGAGCGGAATCCTGAATACGCTGTCGGTTTTACGCGCGGGCGCGAAAAAACAGAAGGAACGCACTCGCGCATCGCTTCGTGCGAAGCAATCGCTTTTCCGCAAGCACCAGAGGCAGGAGAAAAAAATTCCACACCCACGAGTGGAGCGGATCCAAGCCGCTGTTGCGAGCCTTGATCTGCGGCCGTTCTAGCGACAAGCGAGAGATATTACAAAAGACTTTTTTCTAAATTCTACCAATCTAGTAGATTAAAGCCGACATGCGCTGAGCACCGTCATCCCCGTTGGTTGGCTTGCTCGCCGTGCTTGTCGTCACCGGAACATTCCTGCCTCGGCGCGCGTTTGCCTGTGCGAATCCGAGCCTGGCTGTCCAGCTGCGGCAATGGCTCCAGAGACGGGGCCTGGAAAACCATGAAAAACAGAAAAAGGAGCGCTCCGGTGAACAACCTCAAGCTGAAACGCGGACTGTGGGTCGTGGTCGCCGACGGCGAGAAGGCACTGTTCCTCGAGAACCGCGGCGACACCCAATATCCCGACCTTCAGGTCGTGCAGGAGATGGAACAGGAAAATCCGGCAACGCGAGAGCAAGGTTCGGACCGCCCGGGTCGGTACAGCGACGGCCCATCCGTCCACCGCAGCGCAGTCGAGGACACTGACTGGCATCGCCTCGGCAAGGAGCGTTTCGCCGACGAAGTTGCCGAGCGGCTGTACAAGCTCGCGCATCGCGGCGCCTTCAAGGAGATGGTGCTGATCGCACCGCCGCAGGTACTGGGTGACATGCGTCGAAAACTGCACAAGGAAGTTGCCGAGAAAATCACAGCGGAAATTCCCAAGACGCTGACCAACCACACCATCGTCGACATCGAAAACCTGCTGCAGGCCGCCTGATCGGGCATCAGGCGCGCAGGCCATCTCGTTTTAGCAGCAACCATTGCCAGCCCGAGGCGACCCGCCTTCTGCCACCCTTGTCGTCGATCCATGGCATTTGCGGGTTGCCGCGCGGCCATCCGGGCCGCCATATTGCAAGGCGGCTGCTTCGGGCGGTGCATTTCCGACATCGTAATTTTGAAAGGCGCTCCATAGACAATGCCGCATGACACGCCGCTTATCGCCACCATCGTCGCCGGTTTGGGGCTGGCTTTCGTCTTCGGCGCAATTGCCAATCGCTTCCGCATCCCGCCGCTGGTCGGTTACCTCGTCGCCGGCGTCCTGGTCGGGCCGAACACGCCGGGCTTCGTCGCCGATACCGGCCTCGCCAATGAACTGGCCGAAATCGGCGTGATCCTGTTGATGTTCGGCGTCGGCCTGCATTTCTCGCTGAAGGACTTGTTGTCGGTCCGCGCCATCGCCGGGCCCGGCGCCATCGTGCAGATCGGCTTCGCGACGGCGCTCGGCGCCGGCCTTGCCTGGATGCTCGGCTGGTCGATGGGCGCGGGGCTGGTGTTCGGGCTGGCGCTTTCCGTCGCCTCGACCGTTGTGCTGCTGCGTGCCTTGCAGGAGCGGCGGCTGATCGAGACCGAGCGCGGCCGCATCGCCGTCGGCTGGCTGATTGTCGAGGATCTGGCCATGGTGCTGGCGCTGGTATTGCTGCCGGCGTTGGCCGGCGTGCTGGGTGGCCAGCAGCAAGTGGAGAGCCATAGCAGTCTGCTGTCGCTGCCGGCGAGCTTCGGCGTCTGGGGCATCGTCGGCATGACGTTGGCCAAGGTCGCGGCCTTTGTCGTCGTTATGCTGGTGGTCGGCCGCCGGGTCATCCCCTGGATCCTGCACTACGTCGCCCATACCGGGTCGCGTGAATTGTTCCGGCTGGCGGTGCTGGCCATCGCGCTCGGGGTCGCCTTCGGCGCGGCCAAGCTATTCGGCGTCTCGCTGGCGCTGGGCGCGTTCTTTGCCGGATGATCATGAGCGAATCCGAACTCAGCCATCGGGCGGCCGAGGAATCGCTGCCGCTCCGCGACGCCTTTTCCGTGCTGTTCTTCGTTTCGGTCGGCATGCTGTTCGACCCGTTCAGCCTGGTCAGCAATGGCTGGCCGATCTTGGCGACGCTGGCCATCATCGTCATCGGCAAATCGCTGGCCGCCTTCGTCATCGTCGTCGCCTTCCGTTATCCGATCGCGACCGCGTTGATGATTTCGGCAAGCCTGGCCCAGATCGGCGAATTCTCCTTCATTCTGGCCGAGCTCGGCGTCGGGCTGAAGCTGCTGCCCGAACAAGGACGCGACCTCATCCTCGCCGGTGCTATCCTGTCGATCGTCCTCAACCCGCTGATGTTCCTTGCCGTCGACTGGATGAAACCATGGCTGGAGAGGCGCGCCGGCAAGGCGGCGTCGCTCGATGAGGCAAAGCCGATCGGCCCCGCGACGGAGCCAGGCCAGTTGGCTTCGGTTGCGGCACCTGTGAAAGAGGATGGCCCGCCGCCCAGGACACCGCTTACCGGCCACTCCATCCTGGTCGGCTATGGCCGTGTCGGCAGCCTCGTCGGCGCGTCCTTGAAGAAGGCCGCCCTGCCCTTCCTCGTCATCGAGGATGCCGACAAGACGCTGGCGAAGCTCAGGGACGATGGCATCGAAACCGTGTCATGCAACGCCGCGAATAGCGAGGTGTTCGCCGCAGCCAATCCCGAGGGCGCGAAGCGGCTGATCCTCGCCATCCCCAACGCCTTCGAGGCGGGACAGATCGTGCTGCGCGCCCGCGCCGCCAACCCGAAGATCAACGTCATCGCCCGCGCCCACTCCGATGCCGAGGTCGAGCATCTCAAGGGCCTCGGAGCCGATACGGTCATCATGGGCGAGCGTGAGATCGCGCGTGGGATCGTGGAAGAGGTTTTGGCGGCACCGAAAGCGCCTTCAGCAGCCTAAGCCGGCGCCGCCCCTCACCCTTACCCTCTCCCCGTGAAGAACTAGAGAGGGTAAGGGTGAAAAAGCTCACACGTGCTGGCCGCCATTGATGTGGATTTCCGAGCCCGTCACATAGGAAGCCTGCTGCGAGCACAGGAAGAATATGATGTCGGCGACTTCGGCCGTGGTTCCCAGCCGCCGTAGCGGAATCGTCTCGACGATCTTTTCCGTGCCCGGTGACAGGATCGCCGTGTCGATCTCGCCGGGTGCGATGGCGTTGACGCGGATGCCGTGCGGGCCGAAATCATGCGCCATTTCGCGCGTCAGCGAGCCGAGCGCGGCCTTCGACGTCGCATAGGCGGTGCCGGCGAAGGGGTGCACGCGGGTACCGGCGATCGAGGTGACGTTGACGATCGAGCCTTTGGCCGACGCCAATTCCCTGAACAATCCCCGCGCCAGCATGATCGGTGCGAAGAAGTTGACCTGGAACACGTCGCGCCAGACATGCATCGGCGTGTCGATCGAATTCATGCGGCTGTTGCCGTCCTTGAGCTTCGGCGAGATGCCGGCATTGTTGACCAGCGCATGGAGCTGGCCGCCATGCGCTTCCAGCCGATGGCGGATTTCCGAGATCGCGATGCCGACATCCTCCTGGTCGGCGAGATCGACCTTGATGTGGTCTTCCGGACCGGCCGGCCACGGGCAGTCTTCGGCAAAGGCCTGGCGCGAGCAGGTGATGACGCGCCAGCCTTCACGCGAAAAGCGCTTGACTGTGGCATGGCCGATGCCGCGGCTGGCGCCGGTCAGCACGATGGTCTTTCTGGTGTCGGTCTCAGCCATTTCGCGATCTCTCTAGGGCGACGTGCGTCCCTTTGGACGCACAAAGTACGCTCTAGCACTTTTAAATCGCAGATGTAGCGGAACACGGCAGTGATGACGAGGGGTCAGCCGCCGGTGAGGATGTCGAGGATCGAGGTCTGCCGCTTCTTGACCGGGCCGCCGACATCGGCGGGCGGCACCGGGCGCTTGATCGATGCGGTGGTGCCGCCACCGCCCGGCATGCCGAAGCCGCCGGCATCGACCGTTTCGGCGGGACGCACAGCGCGAGGCGGCGACGCTTTTTGGGCGGACGGCGCGGATTGGCCAACCGAAGCGGACGGCACCGGCGCCGGTTGCGCCGTGTTGGGCGGTAATTCGTCCTGCACGATCGTATCGGCAGGCGTCGACCGCCATGTCCCGGGCAGCGGCCGCACCGGCACGCCTTCGTGCGCGGCGACCATGAATTCATGCCAGGCCTGCGCCGGCAGCGCGCCGCCGGTAACCTTCTTCATCGGACCGCCATCGTCATTGCCGAACCAGACTCCGGTGGTGAGATTGGCGGTATAGCCGATGAACCAGGCGTCGCGCGAATTCTGGCTGGTGCCGGTCTTGCCGGCGGCCGGCCAGGCAAAGGCCGCCTTCCTGGCAGTGCCGATTTCAACGGTGCCCATCATCATAGAGTTCATCATGCCGACGATCTCGGGCTTGATGACGCGCGGGGCGCCGCCATTGTTGTCGTAGAGCACCTTGCCGCCGGCTGTCGTCACGCGGCGGATGAAATGGACATCCGGCCGGTAGCCGCCATTGGCGAAGGGGACATAGGCCGACGTCAGTTCCAGCGGTGTCACTTCGGAGGTGCCGAGCGCGATCGAGGTGTTGGCCGTGAGGTCGGACTGGACACCCATGCGATGCGCCGCCTCGACGACCGCGTCAGGCCCGACTTCCATGGTCAGCTGGGCGGCCACCGAGTTCAGTGACTTCGCCAGCGCCGTCGCCAGCGTCACCTTGCCGAAATACTTGCCGCCGTAATTGGTGGGCGTCCATTTGCCAATTTTGATCGGCGCGTCATTGCGCACGCTGTCGGGCGTGCGGCCGGCTTCCAGCGCCGCCATGTAAACAAAGGGCTTGAACGCCGAGCCGGGCTGGCGGCGCGCCTCCGAGGCGCGGTCGAACTGGCTGGTCGAATAATCATAGCCGCCGACCATGGCGCGTACCGCGCCGGAATTGTCGATCGACACCAGCACGCCCTGGCTGGCATTGAGCTTTTTGCCGCTGCCGTCGATCAGCCGGCGGATCGATTGTTCGGCGAGCTTCTGCAGCGTCAGGTCGACGGTGGCGTCGACGATGATGTCGCCGCGCACGTCGCCGATCAGGTCGGGCAGTTCTTCCACGATGGCGTCGGCGACGTAGTTTTCCGAGCCCGTCCAGTAGGATGCCACCCGCGACGCCGGCGCGCTCATCGCCGTGGTCAGTTCCTTGGCGCTGATCTTGCCTTCGTCGCGCATGGCGGCGAGAACAAGCTGCGAGCGCCGCTCGGCGGCCTTCGGGTCACGCGCCGGAGACAGTCGCGACGGCGCTTTCAACAGGCCGGCGAGGAGCGCGGCCTCCGGCAACGTGACGTCGCGCGCGCTCTTGCCGAAATAGCGGCGCGAGGCCGCTTCGACACCATAGGCGCCGGAGCCGAAATAGACCCGGTTGAGATACATTTCGAGGATCTGGTCCTTGGTGTGCTTGTGCTCGAGCCAGAGCGCCAGAAGCACTTCCTGCACCTTGCGTTCCAGCGTGCGATCGGGTGTCAGGAACAGGTTTTTCGCCAATTGCTGGGTCAGCGTCGAGCCGCCCTGCGAAAAACGCCCGCCGACAACGTTGGCCACCATGGCTCTGGACAGACCGATCGGGTCGATGCCCAAATGCGAATAGAAGCGGCGATCTTCGATGGCGATGACGGCCTCGGGAATATAGGTCGACATTTCATGCAGGCCGACGGCTTCGCCGCCGCTCATGCCGCGATTGGCGAGCAGTTTTCCGTCGACCGAGACGATCCTGATATTGGGCGCGCGGTCGGGGATGGCCCAGGTGGTGGCCGCCGGCATTTTCGCGCCGTAATAGACGACGATGCCGGCGGCGGCGATTCCGCCCCAGATGGCCAGCACGAAGCACCAGTAGGCCAGCCGGCCGAGCACGCCGAACAGGCCGCGCCGGCTTTTGCCGCGCCCGCGACGCGACGGTTTTGTCCTGGCCGATTGGCGCTTTGCAGAGGTGTTGCGGTTGCTCGGCACGACGCGATCCTCCTCGCTCACCGAAAAACCGGCCGAGGATTTCGCCCGCGGCGGTCCCTCGAAGCTCGGTTCGATGCGGCTGTCTCTGCGGTTCGCCATGCGCTGAGCTGTCTGTCCCGATGCCTATCGCATCGGCCCGAAACTCGCAATTTTCGGGCCGATGCGAAGCTTCAAAGTCGTAGAGCGCACTCTGTGCGTCCGAACGGACGCACGTCGCTCCATGGCGTTCGGGGTGAAGAGTAGATGCGGCGATTTAAGGGCGGGTTAAATGGTTCAAAGTTAGTGCAATGCGTTACGGCACGTCACCGCTCCGTTCCTTGCTCCTGGCGGTCGGCAACAATGGCGTCTATCGCGAGACGGCGGAGCGTTCTCGCATTTCGGCATCAACTGCCCAGCCGCAGTCGTTCGGCGCGGACCGCCAATAGCAAGGTAGCCGCAATCTATGCTCGTCATTAGAGCGCGATCGGTAAAGTGCGTTCGATCGCGCTCTAACCCATTTAATCTACGCATGACCTTGTTACCAAAGTTACGCGTACTGGGGATCATGCGTTAGCCAATCGCAGCACGAACGGAAAGCGCTGCCCAGGATGATTGCATCGTCTCGCCCACATGGCAGTAGCAGACAATTTCGTGGAGCTCATCGTCGGTCAATTCGAAGAAACGCTTTGCTTCGCCATAAGTATCGTCTTTCAGCCCCTCATCGCGCAGGACCGAATCCTCGAAGGCAACCGATATTGGCGAGCCTTCGCCACGCATAATGTCGCGCTCGGGTGACGAACGATATTCGGTCCCGATAAGTGCGGTGAGGAGTCGGTTGGGCTGCCGTTCAAGAAGTTTTGACCAACGTTCGAGACGCTGGGTTCGGTCCATTGCAGGAGGTGTTGGGTCTCTGTGTACCTTTGCCACCGTATGCAGTTGGTCCAGTGTTTGGTGCCTCATGGCAACCTCCTAATAGTAGGTGGGTTGGCCCCAAACTCCCTGTACCAAGATCATACCGCGAATGTGTCGATACGTCACTCTCATTCCATATCCGGCTTGGCTTCTATCCGGGTGCATCGAAGGATGGAGCGGCCCCTGCCTTATCGTCAATTTTCGGCCTGATAGGGTTAGATCATCGGCACCTCTGCCGTGCCACGCCAACGCCGCTCAGTTCTGCTGGATCGAAATGCCTTTGTCGTCGATCTTGAGTTCCACGCCCTCCGGCCTGGTTTGCTCGCGATAGACATAGATGCCGAGCGCGATGACCACGACGACGAGCGCGCCGATGACGAGATAGAGCATGTTCTGTTTCATGGCGCGCCTTGATGTGCTTCGCAGGATCAGGCCTGCTTCACCAGCTTGATCAGCACGAGCAGGATCACCGCGCCGATCGTGGCGTGGATAATGGAGGCAAGTATGCCACCGCCTATGGCGAATCCCAGCCTTGGGAAGAGCAAGCCGGCTATCAAGGCGCCGACGATGCCGACGACGATATTGCCGATCAGGCCGAGGCCGAAACCCTTGACGATCAAGCCGGCGAGCCAGCCGGCGATGGCGCCGATGATGATGAAGACAAGCAGGCTCTCAGTACCCATTGCAGATCCCTCCCGAGCGAATGGTCGCGGAGCGGAAAGCTCCGAATCGACCTCCGATTGCAACAGGTCCAACCTATTGGAAAGAAGCCGGCGCCGCCAGCGGCGTCATTCGCCGTCGTCATCCCCGGATGCAGGCCGCCAGCTGATCGGCTCGATCTTTCTTTGCGTATGACCGTCCGTATAGGCCCACCAGCCGGTGTCGTTCTCGTCCCAGTCGCCGCCGGCCGCTTTCAGCCGGTCGAGCGACCTGTACTGCGCGATGGATTCGTTCATCACCCCGTCGCTGTCCTTCCAGTAGACGGTGAGCTTGGAGCCATCCCTGGGTGCTGTTTCGATTGGTTTTCTGGCAGCCATTTCATCCCCTCCATCGATCGATAGAACGTCGAGGCGAACGCCTGGTTCCACTTAGCTGTGGGCGAAGATGTCTGCCTCATCCCAGCCCATCAGGTCGAGTTTCGCACGCGTCGGCAGGAAGCGGAAGCAGGCCTCGGCCTCCTTGGTCCGGTTGTCGCGCGCCAGCCGCATCGTCAGCACATCGCGCAGCTGGTGCAGGTAAAGCACGTCGGAGGCTGCGTATTCGAGTTGTTCGGGCGACAGTGTCTCCGCCGCCCAGTCCGACGATTGCTGCGCCTTCGACAGGCTGACGCCGAGAAGCTCAAAACAAATGTCCTTCAGCCCGTGCCGGTCGGTGTAGGTTCGGGTCAGCCGCGAGGCGATCTTGGTGCAAAACACCGGCTCTGGCATGACGCCGAAGGCGTTGTAGAGGACGGCGAGATCGAAACGGCCGAAATGGAACAGCTTGGTTATGCTGCGGTTCCTGAGCAGGCTGACGAGGTTTGGCGCCTTCTTCTGGCCGGGCGCGATCTGGATGACGTCGGCGGAACCGTCGCCCGGCGAGATCTGCACCACGCAAAGCCGGTCGCGATGCGGATTGAGCCCCAGCGTCTCCGTGTCGATCGCGACCGCCCCGACGTCGTAGTGCAAGAGCCCGGGCAGGTCGTTCTTGTGGAAGCGGATATCGCTCATCGTCTTCTCCGGTCGCGGCCCATTCGTGCGTCCAACTGGGCGCGGCGTCGCTCTATCCCGTCCTCGCCGCGATCCGATGAAAAATCAACAGAAAGTTGCAGTCTGGCCCTCTCAGCGTGTCAGCGCGTCGAGAATGCGCGCCCACGAGCGCTGGCCCTTGTGGAAGGAACTCATCTCGTATTTCTCGTTCGGCGAATGGATGCGGTCATCGTCGAGCCCGAAACCGACAAGCAAGGATTCGATGCCGAGATAAGTCTGGAAATCGCCGACCACCGGGATCGAGCCGCCGCTTCCCGTGGTCACCGCCGGCTTCGGCCACTCGTCGGACAGCGCGTCCTTGGCCTTGGCAAGAAATGGCGAGTCGTAGGAAAGCTGGATCGCCGGCGAGCCGCCATGCGGGTGGAAATCGACTGAGCAGTCGGCCGGGATGCGCTCCCTGACGAAGGCCTGGAAAGCGGCGCGGATCTTTTCCGGGTTCTGCTTGTGGACGAGGCGGAAGGACACTTTTGCCGAGGCTTCCGCCGCGATCACCGTCTTGAACCCTTTGCCGGTATAGCCACCTATAATGCCGTTGAACTCGGCAGTCGGCCGCGCCCAGGTGAGTTCGAGCACCGAGCGGCCGTGTTCGCCGGAAGGGATCGACAGGCCGACGGGCCCAAGGAACGTCTCAGCGGTCTCGCCGAGCGCCTCCCACGACTTCAGGATCTGCGAAGGCGTCTCCTCGACACCGTCATAGAAACCGGGAATGGTGACGCGGCCGTCCTTGTCGTGGATGTCGGCCAGGATCCTGGCCAGGATGCGAATCGGATTGGCGGCAGCACCGCCGTAGAGACCGGAATGCAGGTCGCGGTCGGCGGCTTTCACCGTGATCTCCTCGCCGACCAGACCGCGCAGCGCGACGCAGATCGACGGCGTATCGCGGTCCCACATGCCGGTGTCGCAGACGAGCGCGAAGTCGGCCTTGAGTTCGGCCGCATTTGCCTCGAGGAACGGCTTCAGCGATGGCGAGCCGGACTCCTCCTCGCCCTCGAACAGAATTGTGATGCGGCACGGCAGCCCGCCATGCACCTGCTTCCAGGCGCGGCAAGCCCCGACGAAGGTCATCAACTGCCCCTTGTCGTCGGCCGAACCACGTCCCGTGATCACCTGGCGGCCGGGCTCGATCTGCTTTACCGAAGGTGCGAACGGATCGCTTTCCCAGAGCTCGATCGGGTCGACCGGCTGCACGTCGTAATGGCCATAGAACAGGACATGCGGCGCGCCTGCCGGCCCGTCATGGTGCGCCACCACCATCGGATGGCCTGGCGTGTCTCGCACGCTGGCGTCGAAGCCGATCAGCTCGAGCTCAGCCACCAGCCATTCCGCCGCCTTGCGGCAGTCTGCGGCATAGGATGGATCGGTGGAGATCGACTTGACCCTGAGCAGGCCAAACAGGCGCTCCAGGCCCTCGTCGAGATTTTTGTCGAGGCGGTCGAGGACGGGAGAAATTCTGGACATTTTATCAAGCCTTTCGATTCTGAGCGGCAACCCTAAAGCTGCGAGGCAGAAACGAAAAGCCGGCGGTCGTTGGACCACGGGCACCGAAAGGCAAAAAAATGCCGCCGTGGTGGAGGGGGAACCACGGCGGCCTTTACTCGAAACGATGCGGCAGCCCGGAGAGGGGGGATAGGCTGCCGCAAGTGTCCGGGATAGGCGGGGGACGGGCCTTGCTCCGGACCTCGGCGAAAAATGCCGATGGCATTTATCTGTGTCTCCGAACGTGGCGATTCAAGGGCACGAAGATTACACTTTCGTAACATACCCGTGATCGGATCGACGTGTCAGGGATGTTGCCGGAACCGGTGGTTGAGGCCGCCTTTGGCATGGACCACGAAGCCGCGCCGCGCTATCCCTTCGTCCCATGAAAAAAGGCGATCATCTTTTCCTTGTCGACGGCTCCGGCTACATCTTCCGTGCCTATCACGCGCTACCGCCACTGACCCGCAAATCCGATGGGCTGCCGACCAGTGCCGTGCTCGGCTTCTGCAACATGGTGTGGAAACTGACGCAGGATGCCCGCAACACCGATGTCGGCATCGTGCCGACGCATTTCGCCGTCATCTTCGACTATTCGTCGAAAACCTTCCGCAACGACCTCTACCCCGAATACAAGGCCAACCGCTCGGCACCGCCGGAAGATCTGATCCCGCAGTTCGGCCTGATCCGCCAGGCGACCAGGGCCTTCAACCTGCCCTGCCTCGAGACGGAAGGCTACGAGGCCGACGACCTGATCGCCACCTATTGCCGGCTTGCCTGCGAAGCCGTCGCCGACACCACCATCATCTCCTCCGACAAGGATCTGATGCAGCTGGTCGGCCCTTCGGTCGCCATGTACGACCCGATGAAGGACCGCCAGATCGGCGTTCCCGAGGTGATCGAGAAATGGGGCGTGTCGCCGGAAAAAATGATCGACCTGCAGGCGCTGACCGGCGATTCGGTCGACAATGTGCCGGGCGTGCCCGGCATCGGGCCGAAGACGGCGGCGCAATTGCTGGAACAGTTCGGCGATCTCGATACGCTGCTCGCCCGTGCCACCGAGATCAAGCAGGACAAGCGCCGCGAATCGATCATCGCCAATGCCGACAAGGCGCGCATCTCGCGTGAACTGGTGACGCTGAAGAACGACGTGCCGTTGAACGGCGGGCTCGATGATTTCGTGTTGCACCCGCCCGACGGACCAAGGCTGATCGGCTTCCTCAAGACGATGGAATTCTCCTCGCTGACCCGCCGCGTGGCGGAAGCAACCGGAACAGAAGCGGCTGACGTCAAGGCCATGCCCGTCATTATCGAGCGCGCCGACACCGCGCATGGTCCCGATATGGGGTTTGGCGTGCCGGGCGCCGCCGAAAGCGTGGCAGGTACAGTGACGGACGAAGCCGGGGAAGCGGTGCCGGCCACCGTCAAGGTGGAACCCAAGCAAGGCGACACCCCATCGCTTCTCTCGGCGCTTCGCTTCGAGGACGCCACCGCCAGCAAGATCGACACCAGCGCCTACGTCTCCATCCGCGACACTGAAGTATTGAAGGCATGGGTGGCCGTGGCGATGGAGGCCGGCATCGTCGGCTTCGACACCGAGACCAATTCAGCCGATCCGATGCAGGCCGAGTTGATCGGCCTGTCCATAGCCACTGCGCCCGGTCGCGCCGCCTATGTGCCGCTCGCCCACAAACGCGGCAATGGCGACCTGCTCGGCGGCGGAGTGGTCGAAAACCAGATTCCGATCCGTGAGGCGCTTGCCATCCTGAAGCCGTTGCTGGAGGACAGGTCGGTTCTCAAGATCGTTCAGGAGCTGAAATACGACATCGTCGTCATGAGCCGCCACGGCATCGATATCGCCCCCTTCGACGACACCATGCTGATTTCCTACGTGCTCGACGCAGGCACGTCCGGCGGCCACAGCATGGCGGCTCTGTCGGAAAAGTGGCTCGGCCACTCGACCATTGCCCTCAAGGAACTGGCCGGCTCTGGAAGAAGCTTCGTCGGCTTCGACCAGGTCGACATCGACAAGGCAACGGCCTATGCCGCGGAGCACGCCGATGTGACGCTCAGGCTCTGGCGGGTGCTGAAGCCGCGGCTTGCCGCCAAGGGCCTCGTCTCGGTCTACGAGCGGCTGGAACGGCCGCTGGTGCCGGTTCTGGCAAGGATGGAGCAGCGCGGCATCTCCGTCGACCGGCAGATCCTGTCGCGGCTCTCCGGCGAACTGGCACAGGGCGCCGCGCGGCTGGAGGACGAGATCTACCAGCTCGTCGGCGAGCGCATCAATATCGGCTCGCCAAAACAGCTCGGCGACATCCTGTTCGGCAGGATGGGCCTGCCCGGCGGCTCCAAGACCAAGACCGGCCAATGGTCGACCTCGGCGCAGCTCCTGGAAGACCTCGCCGCAGAGGGCCACGAACTGCCGCGCAAGATCGTCGACTGGCGCCAGCTGACCAAATTGAAATCGACCTATACCGATGCGCTGCCCGGTTTCGTCCATCCCGATACGAAGCGCGTCCACACCTCATACGCGCTTGCCGCAACGACGACGGGCCGGCTGTCGTCCTCCGATCCCAATTTGCAGAACATTCCGGTACGCACCGTCGAGGGGCGAAAGATCCGGACGGCGTTCATCGCCGACAAGGGCAACAAGCTGGTTTCCGCCGACTACAGCCAGATCGAGCTGCGCGTGCTCGCCCATGTCGCCGAGATCCCGCAGCTCAAGCAGGCGTTTGCCGACGGCGCCGACATCCACGCCATCACCGCCTCGGAGATGTTCAACGTGCCGGTCGAGGGCATGCCCTCGGAGGTACGCCGCCGCGCCAAGGCGATCAATTTTGGCATCATCTACGGCATTTCCGCCTTTGGCCTGGCCAACCAGCTGTCGATCCCGCGCGAAGAGGCCGGCGCCTACATCAAGAAATACTTCGAACGCTTCCCCGGCATCCGCGATTATATCGACGCGACCAAGGCCTATGCCCGCGAATACGGCTATGTCGAAACGATCTTCGGCCGCCGCATCCACTACCCGGAGATACGGTCGTCGAACCCGTCGGTCCGTGCCTTCAACGAGCGCGCCTCGATCAACGCCCGGCTGCAGGGCACCGCGGCCGACATCATCCGCCGCGCCATGATCCGCATGGACGAAGCGCTGGAAAAGGCGAAGCTGTCCGCCCGCATGCTGCTGCAAGTGCATGACGAACTGGTCTTCGAGACGGCTGAAGCGGAGGTCGAGGCGACGATCCCCGTCGTGCGTCATGTGATGGAGAACGCCGCGATGCCGGCGGTGTCGATGTCGGTGCCGCTGCACGTCGACGCCCGCGCCGCCGACAATTGGGAAGAGGCGCATTAGGGCCTCATGCGGATGTCCGCGGCCGACCAGTTGCAATCTGTAGCGATCCTTCGCGCCCCCCTCTGTCCTGCCGGACATCTCCCCCACGAGGGGGGAGATTGGCAGCTTCGGCGCTGCAACCATCTTGCTCCGTTGGAGATTGGCGAAAGCCGGGATAATGGCCAATCCCCCCGTGTGGGGGAGATGTCCGGCAGGACAGAGGGGGGCGCTGTCCCTCCGGCTTCCACCGCTAGGTCACGGCACAACCGGCCCTTAAGCCGCCTCGGCCAGGCATTTGGCACAGGTCCCGCGAAACTCGATCACCGCCTTCTTGGCGGCGAAGCCGGTCGAGCGTACCCATTCGTCGAGCCGGTGCCCGACATCATGGTCGGAGAATTCGGTCACCTGCCCGCATGTGTCGCAGATGGCAAAGGCGGTCATCGAATGGCTGTGGTCGTGCGGCTCGGCGCAGGCGACAAAGGAATTGAGGCTTTCGAGCCGGTGCACGAAGCCGGACTTCACCAGCGTGTCGAGCGCGCGATAGACCTGCAGGGGGGCGCGAAAACCCCGATCGCGAAGCTGGTCAAGCAATGTATAGGCGCTGAGCGGCCCGCTGGCGGCCTCGAGTTTCTCGAGCACGCACAACTGGTTCTTCGTCAGCACATCCCTTGCCGCCATGATCCTGTTTCCAACCCGTTTTGCGCCGGTTGCTCGTCATTTTCCGCATGCAAGCGGCTTCAATTCTCTCCAGATAGCGACGAACCGGCCTTTTTGCTACTGTTTCTGTGTCGGCATGGCCCAGAAGCCGGCCAACTCCGAGGCATTGTTTGGCTATGCCAATCGATGCAAACCTGAAGTGATTGTCACTTCCGTGGCGGACCCTTGCGCTCGGCGGAGGCGGCCCACAGATTGATGTCGGCCTCGCGCGCGTAGGTGTCGATTTCGGCGAGTTCGGCATCGCTGAAATCGAGCGCCTTCAGCGCGCCGACGCAATCCTCGACCTGTTCCGGCCGGCTGGCGCCGATCAGCGCCGAGGTCACCCGGCCTTTGCGCAGCACCCAGGCCAGCGCCATCTGCGCCAGCGTCTGGCCGCGTCGGCCGGCGATGACGTTCAGCGCCTTGATGTTGACGATGGTCTTGTCGTTGATGAAGGCCGGCCGCAGCGACTTGCCCTGGCTGGCGCGGCTGCCCTCAGGGATGCCGCCGAGATATTTGTCGGTCAGCATGCCTTGCGCCAGCGGCGTGAACACGATTGAGCCGACGCCGAGCCCCTCCAGCGTGTCGAGCAGACCATCGTCCTCGACCCAGCGGTTGAGCATCGAATAGCTCGGCTGATGGATGATGCAAGGCGTGCCGAGTTGCTTCAATATGTCGGCGGCCTCGCGTGTGCGCTGCGAATTGTAGGAGGAGATGCCGGCATAAAGCGCCTTGCCCGAGCGCACCGCGTGATCGAGCGCGCCCATCGTTTCTTCCAGCGGAGTATCAGGGTCGAAGCGGTGCGAATAAAAGATGTCGACATAGTCGAGCCCCATCCGCTTCAGGCTCTGATCGAGGCTGGCCAGCACATATTTGCGCCCGCCCCACTCGCCATAGGGTCCGGCCCACATCTCATACCCGGCCTTGGTCGAGATGATCAGCTCGTCACGAAAAGAGGAGAAATCCGTCCGCAGGATTTCGCCGAAAGCCGTCTCCGCCGAACCGGGCGGCGGCCCGTAATTGTTGGCGAGGTCGAAATGCGTGATGCCGAGATCGAAGGCCTTGCGCGCGATCGCCTGCTTGGTCCGGTGCGGCGTGTCGTCACCGAAATTGTGCCAGAGCCCGAGCGAGATCGCTGGCAATTTCAGGCCGGATCGCCCGCAGCGATTGTAGACCATGTTCTCGTAACGGTTTTCGGCGGGCACATAGGGCATGGGAGATCCTCAAATCAAAAGCGAGCCCGGCAGTTGCCACCGCGATAAAGTGTGAGTCGGCTCTGCCTCTCACCCTTAGCCTCTCGCCGTTTCTATGGGGAGAGGGATCGCTGAAGCGCTTATGCTACTTCTCCTTTGCCAAGAGCCCTTTCTTGTTCGCCAACAGCCCTTCCGCGTCCTTGACGCCCAGTGCCGCAGGCCGTTCGCAGGTGGTCTGCATGGCAACGAACTTTCCGCTCGCGCCCGACCGCAGCATGCCGGTCATCACATCGACGGCATGCAGCGCCAGTTCCATCGAACAGCGATGCGGCCGGCCTTCCGCAATCGCCAGCGCCATGTCGGCAAGACCGGCAGTGCGATAGTTGGCCATCATGCCGTGCGAATGCATCTGGTTGGCCACGCCGAACGGATGCTTCCATTTCGGCAGCTTCTTGACCGGCTTGGCGGCATTGGTGAAGCGAACGTCGCCGCCAAAGAAATTCGGATCCGGCAAAAACACCGTGCCCAATTCGCCGTAGAGTTCCATCGGCGCATGGCCATGGCTCCACACGTCCCAGCTGCTATTGAGCGTCACCACGGCGCCATTCTCGAACTCCATCACGCCGTGGATGGTCGTCGGCGTCGCGACCAGGATTTTTTCGCCCGCGCGCGGCTTCGAACTGATGGTGCGTTCTGTCGAGGGGATCGAAGCGAAGGCCGCCACCTGCTTCACCGGCCCGATCAGCTGGATCAGGTTGGTGATGTAATAGGGTCCGATATCAAGCACCGGACCAGCGCCAGGCTGGAAGAAAAAATCCGGATTGGGGTGCCAGTGCTCCATCCCATGGCTCATCACGTGGCATGTGCCGCTGGTGATCTTGCCGAGCCTGCCAGTGTCGATCAGGTTGCGGGCAAGCTGGTGCGCGCCACCGAGGAAAGTGTCCGGCGCCGAGCCGATACGCAGTCCCTCTTTCTCCGCCAGCTTCTTCAGGTCCAGCCCTTCCTTGACCGACAGCACGAACGGCTTTTCCGAATAGACGTGCTTGCCGGCGTCGAGGATCTGTTTCGACACCTCATAGTGCACCGCCGGAACGGTGAGGTTGACGATGATGTCGATGTCGCCGGCCTTGAGCAGTCCTTCGACTGTCTCGGCGCGCAGCTTGAACTCCTTCGCCCGCGCTTTGGCTGCATCCATGTCGATATCCGCGCAGGCGCGCATCTCGATGCCGCGAAACAGCGGCGCCAGCGAAAAATACGCCTTCGAGATGTTGCCGCAGCCGATGACGCCGACCCCAAGTTTTCTTGCCATGCTGGTTTGCTCCTAATAGGTCTTGGCGGCGGTGATCGAGCGGCGGGCGAAGCGCTCGATATCGTTGGGGTTGTCGTGTTCCACGACGTAGTATTTGGCGGCGCTCTCGGCGCGCAGCGCCTGGATCAGGCCGGCCCAGTCGATCGTGCCGTGGCCGACATCAGACCAGCCGTCCTCGTCGAGGCCCTCGCCAGGCTTGGCGATGTCCTTGACATGGACGGCGGCGATGCGTTTGCCATGCTTCTCGATCCAGGGCAGCGGATCGTCGCCGCCGCGCACCACCCAGGCGACGTCCATCTCCCAGCCGATGTCGGGCGCTGCCGCCAGGATATGGTCCTGCGGCACCGAACCGTCGGCAAGCTTCTTGAACTCGAAATCATGGTTGTGCCAGGCAAAGCCATAGCCGGTCTTTTCAGCCGTCTCGCTGACCTTGGCCAGGCGTTCGCCGAAGCCGCGCCAGCCGGCCGCGTCGGTCGGCCTGCTCTCGGCGACCAGATAGGGGCAGATGAGCAGCGTGATGCCGAGCGCGTCGGCGATCTTGCGCACGCCGTCGAAATCGTTCTCGAGCGCATCGATCGAGAAATGGCCGGTCGGCATGGCGAGGCCGTTCTTGTCGAGTTCGGCACGAAATGCCGCGGGGTCGTCATAGACGCCGCCGAACCCTTCTACTTGCGCGTAGCCGAGCTCGCCCAGCATCTTGAGCACCCCTACCCAGGGTTGGAAGTTGCGGGCGCTGTAAAGTTGGAATGACCAATTCATCGTCTCTGTCCGTTCTCTGGGGATGGATGTGCTTGGAGGGTGAATTCTCGGGGTGTTACAGGCGAGTGCCGGTGGCAGCGTCGAACAGCGAAGCGCGCATCGGGTCAAAACCGATGCTCACAGTGTCGGCGCTGTTTGGCGTGCGCTCAGATGTCACCCGCACGGTGAAATTCTGATTTCCGAGCTTTAGCCAGACCAGCGTGTCGGACCCCATGGGTTCGACGACCACGACATTTGCCGTGGCTGTGAACGGCCATCCAGTGCCGCTGTTGAACGCGACATGCTCGGGCCGGATGCCGAACACCGCCGCTCCCGGCACCGGCTCCTTTTCGAAAGCGTAGGTGGCAAGCGGGATCCGCACTTCCTCGGCGACAAAGTGCCAGTTGCCATCGTCCTTCTCCAGCCGGCCGTCGAGGAAATTCATTGCCGGAGAGCCGAGGAAGCCGGCGACGAAACGGTTGACCGGGCGATTGTAGATCTTTTGCGGTGCGTCGAGCTGCTGGATGACGCCGCCCTTCATCACCGCGATGCGGTCGGCCAGCGTCATCGCCTCGATCTGGTCGTGGGTGACATAGATCATCGTGTTTTGCAGCTTGCTGTGCAGCAGTTTTATCTCGACGCGCAGCTCGGCGCGCAGCTTGGCGTCGAGATTGGAAAGCGGCTCGTCGAACAGGAAGACGTCGACATCGCGCACCAGCGCCCGCCCGATCGCCACACGCTGGCGCTGGCCGCCCGAAAGCGCCGACGGCTTGCGCTGCAGCAATGGCTCGATCTGCAGGATCTCGGCGGCCCGAGCGATGCGCCTAGCGATCTCGTCCCTGGGAATGCCGGCAACGCGCAGCCCGAACGACAGGTTCTTCTCCACCGTCATCTGCGGGTAGAGCGCATAGGACTGGAACACCATGCCGATGCCACGGTCCTTGGGCTCCTCCCAGGTGACGTTCTTGCCCTTGATGAAGATGCGGCCGTCCGAAACGTCGAGCAGGCCGGCGATGCAGTTAAGCAAGGTCGATTTGCCGCAGCCGGACGGCCCGAGCAGCACGATGAACTCGCCCTCGGCGACATCGATGTTGAGGGTTTCCAGCACCGAAATTGCGCCGAAATTCAGCGACAGGTCCTGGATCGAAACGCTGGGATTTTCGAGTCTTGTCATCATCATCCTTTCACCGCGCCGGCGGCGATGCCACGCACGAAAAGCTTGCCCGAAACGAAATAGACGACGAGCGGAACCAGGCCGGTCAGGATGGTGGCGGCCATGTTGACGTTGTATTCCTTCACGCCTTGCACCGAGTTGACGATGTTGTTGAGCTGCACCGTCATCGGATAGGTGTCGGGGCGGGTGTAGACGACGCCGAACAGGAAGTCGTTCCAGATGCCGGTCACCTGCAGGATGATGGCGACGACGAAGATCGGCAGCGACATCGGCAGCATGATGCGGAAATAGATGCCCCAGAAGCCGGCGCCATCGACGCGCGCCGCCCGGAACAGTTCCTCCGGCATGGAAGTGAAATAGTTGCGGAATAACAGCGTCAGGATCGGCATGCCGAAAATGGAATGGACGATCACCAGGCCGCTCAGGCTGCCGTAGAGGCCGATCTCGCGCAGGATGATGACGATCGGATAGATCATCACCTGATAGGGGATGAAGGCGCCGACGATCAGGATGACGAAGAAAGTATCGGCTCCCTTGAAGCGCCAGTTGGCAAGCGCGTAGCCGTTCACCGAAGCGATGGCGATCGACAGGATGACCGACGGAACGGTGATGCGCACCGAATTCCAGAAGCCGCGCGAGAGCCCGTCGCAGTTGAGGCCGGTGCAGGCGCTGGACCAGGCCTTCACCCAAGGCTCGAAGGTGATCTCGAGCGGCGGCGAGAAGATGTTGCCGAGGCGTATCTCCGGCATGCCCTTGAGCGACGTCACCACCATCACATAGAGCGGCAGCAGATAATACAGCGCCACCACGATGAGCGTGCCATAGAGGAAGATGTTGCGGCGCGAGAACACATGCCGCGGCTTGGGCCCTCGCGGCCCGGATGCCTCAAGCCCGATAGAGCCCGTACCGGCAGGCAGGGGAACGGCGAGGTCAGCCACGCTTCTTGCCTCCGAATTCGAGATAGGCCCAGGGAACGATCACGACCACCACCGACAGCAGCATCATGGTCGAGGCGGCGAAGCCCTGGCCGAGGTTCTGGGCGAAGAACATGTAGTCATAGACATATTTGGCCGGCACTTCGGAGGCGATGCCGGGACCGCCGCTGGTTTGTGCGACAACCAGGTCATAGACCTTGACGATGCCGGCAGCGATGATGACCAGCGCGGTGATGAAGACCGGTCGCATCATCGGGATGATGATGAACAGATAGGTCTTCAGGGTGGGTATCCCATCCACCCGCGCGGCCTTCCAGATATCCTCGTCGATGCCGCGCAGGCCCGCCAGCATCAGACACATGATCAGCCCGGTGCCTTGCCAGAGCGCGGCGATCAGGATGCCGTAGATGACGATGTCGGAATTGTAGAGCGGATCGAAGCTGAAGCTTTCCCAGCCGAGGCCGCGCACCACCCCCTGGATTCCGAACTCCGGGTTGAGCAGCCACTGCCAGACCAGACCGGTGACGATGAAGGAGAGCGCGAACGGGTAGAGGAAGATGGTGCGGAACGTGTCCTCGAAGCGGATCTTCTGGTCGAGCAGCGCCGCCAGCATGAAGCCGATGACCAGAGAGAACACCAGCGACAGCACGCCGTAGACCAGCAGGTTCTCGATCGAGACCAGCCAGCGCGGCGTCGACCACAGCCGATAATACTGGTCGAGCCCGACGAAGTTTAGCCGCGGCAGCAGTTTTGAATTGGTGAAGGAATAGAGCACCGTCCAGGCGCTGCCGCCGACGAAGATCACCAGTGCGGTGAGGACCATCGGAATAGAGGCGACCTTGGCGTTGAGGTTGCGGAAGAGTTGGTTGGGGCGTTCGCTCTTGCTCATCTGCACAGCCGGGCTGGATCGGGTAAGGCCGAAGGGTCAGGGCCAAGGGTCAAGGCCGAAGGGTCAGGGTCTTGACCCTGAGCTCCCGGCCCCGCGGCGGGCTGGGAGCGAGCGGTTCGTCGAAAAGTCAGTCCGCTGAGGCGATGATGTCGGCGAAACGCTTTTGTGCCTCTTCCACGGTCATGTCCGGCTTGGCGAAGAACTCGGAAAAAAGGTCCTCCTTCTGCTTTTGGGTGTCTTGCGACAGCAGCTGGTCCGTCCACGGCATGACGCTGCCTTTGGCCAGGATTTCCAGTCCTTTCTTCATGCAGTCGTTCGCCGCCTTGAGGTCGATATCGCCGCGCACCGGCAGCGAGCCCTTCTTGAGGTTGAAGGCGACCTGCGTCTTGGGATCGAGCAGCGTTTCGGCCAGCGCTTCCTGCGCCTTGGACTTTTCCGCATCCTGCAGCAGCGGGAAGTAGAAGGCATCGCCGCCGGTGGCGATGACCTCGTTCAGGCCAAGGCCGGGAAGACACGTATAGTCCTTGCCGGCGGTCTGCCCGGCAACCTGGAACTCGCCCTGCGCCCAGTCGCCCATGATCTGGCCGCCGGCCTTGCCGGAGATGACGAGATTGGTGGCCTGGTTCCAGTCCTGCACATTGGTGTTCTTCGCCATCTTGCGGGCATCGTCCGCGGCCTTGAACACCTTGGCGACCTCGGGCCCGGCGGCGAATTCGGCATCCTTGTCGCGATAGACCTTCAAGAAAGCGTCCGTGCCGCCGACCGCCGTAAGCAGCACGTCGAAGGCGCCCGAGGATTGCCAGGGCTGCCCGCCGACCGCCAGCGGTATGATACCTGCCTTCTCCAGCGCAGGGGCTGCTGCAACATATTCATTCCAATTCTTCGGCACCGGCACACCGGCCTTTTCGAAGGCCGCGTTCGACAGCCACAGCCACTGCCAGGAGTGGATGTTGACCGGCACGCAATAGATCTTGCCGTCGAGGGTACAGCCGTCGAGCAGGCTCTTCGGCTGCACGATTTCCGCCCACTTGTCCCTGGTGGCCAGTTCGGTCAAATCGCGCATCAGACCGGCCTGCACCAATTCTTCCGCTTGCCTTCCGTGGTTGAACTGGGTGGCGCCCATAGGGTCGCCGCCAGTGATGCGGCTGATCATGATCGGCCGCGCCGTGCCGCCGGAGCCGGCGATGGCGCCGTCGACCCAATGATTGCCTGTCGCGTCGAACGCCTTGGCGAATTCGGCGACCGCCGCCGCCTCGCCGCCTGAAGTCCACCAATGGGTCACTTCCAGATCCGTCGCTGCCGCCGGGCCGGCGAATGGCAGCGCGGTTGTCACTGCCAACGCAGCGGTCATGAAATGGTATCGCATTTCGGCTCCTCCCAGAATCTGAAACGTTACAGATTTTCGATACGGCAATTGTTGGAAGCGCGCAACCCCCGAACAGGAGCAGCTCGGCATTTTTTCGAGCCGCGAACAAACCCGCCGCGCAATGTCCGCCTACTGCACGGCAGCAAGCCAGGCTGCACTGCAAAATGATGCTGCAATGCGTGAAAAAACGGCAAACCCTTGCTCGCGGGCAAGTCCTTGCCGACGCACACCGACTTTGCGTCGAATGGAGCGCCGCTCATTCCAGGTTAGCTTTTACTGGCCGCTGCGCGATGGCAAGTGACAATCTGTAACGTTTCAGTATATAGGGTGTTCATCACCGATTGCCGACCTGCACGGCAACTGCTATGCGCCTGACGGGCGGGACGAATGGACAGAGATCAGACGGAAAAGGACGACGAGGCCTCGGCACTGGGCAGGCCGACATTGAAGACGCTTGCCTTCATGACCGGGCTGGGCGTCACCACCGTGTCGCGGGCACTGAAGGACGCGCCCGAGATCGGCGCCGAGACCAGGCGACGCGTCCAGCTCGTCGCCAAGCAGATCGGCTACCGGCCGAACCGCGCCGGTGTGCGCCTGCGGACCGGCAAGACCAACGTCATCAGCCTCGTGCTCAACACCGAGCGCGAGATCATGAGCTTTGTCTCGGACATCATCTACGGCGTCTCGGAAGTCATCGCCGACACACCCTATCACCTGATCGTCACCCCCTATTCACGCTCTCAGGATCCCCTGGACCCGATACGTTATCTGGTGGAAACCGGCTCCGCCGACGGCGTCATCATTTCGCGCACCCAGCCGAATGACCCCAGGGCCCGTTACATGCTCGAGCGTGGCATTCCCTTCGCCACGCATGGCCGCACCGATATGGGGCTGATCCACCCCTATCATGATTTCGACAATTACGCGTTCGCGACCGAGGCTGTGCGCCACCTGGCCGGCATCGGCCGCCGCCGGCTGGCTCTGCTGGCGCCTCCAGTCGAGCTGACCTACCACAGTCATACGCTGAACGGCTTCACCGATGCGCTGAGCGAGGTCGGCGCCAGCGAGATCCCGTTCAACACCGTTTCGGTCGACCATTCGATCGAGCAGATCAGGATGAGGACCGCGCAGCTGATGCGCCGCGACGTCAGGCCGGACGGTTTCGTCAGCAGTGCCGCTGCCGCGACACTCGCCATCGTCGCCGGCATCGAGGACGCCGGCCTCAAGCTCGGCCGGGACGTCGACGTGGTGTCCAAGCAGTCATCCGACCTGCTGCACCTGTTTCGCAGGGAATTGCTGGTCGTCAACGAGAACTTCCGGCTGGCCGGCGCCGAGCTCGCCCGCTCGGTGTTGGGCTGGATCGGCGGCGCAACACCTGGCTCCTTGCAGAGCCTGAGCGAGCCGACCGAGGTTCTGGCCTATCGCCGTCCCGACTAGAGCGGGATACGTTCAAATTGAACTGGGTATCCCGCTCCATCTATTTGTCTTAGCTGCATTTCTGCGACGCGAAGTGATTCCACTTGGCTGCAAAATGCGCGCTGCTGACTGGCCTTGGGCCCGAAAGCGGTCCGGCAGCTGCGGAACCTGGACCCTCAAAAGCGGACAGGGGTGACGGCGACTGCCGTAATGGGCATCGAAGATAAGTGGATGCACGGAGATAGTAATGATGGCGCCACTCCAATCAGCTTCCCAGTGCTAGCCTTACGGCTGATATCTGAAGCGGTTCATCTCTGCCTCCAATCACATGAAATCCGAGGTTCTCCGCGACGACATGTGGAGGTAGAACACGGATACCGGCGAGAATATCTGCGGAGACCAGAATGGGATGACCGAGAGCCTTGGATAGCGACTCCAGACGTCCAGTGGTGTTCACGACATCGCCGAAATACGCGATCTTGTGTCGCTCAAGGCCAATCTCAGCGGTAACGACCGGGCCGCAATGCAGGACGGCGCGAAACTCCGGCACTTGCCCGAAACGCGCTTGCCACGCCGCCGCCTGATTCCTTATGGCCGCCGCGAAGTCGAAGACGCAACGAAGACACGCGGCGTCCCGCATGCCGCGATCCATGGGCCAGGTGACCAGCGCCATATCCCCGATGTAGTCGTCAATAGAGCCCTGGGAGCGACGAACAGGAGACGCAAGTGCGTTGAATATCTGTCCGAGGTAGGCCTGGGTCTCCAGATCTCCGTACCGATCCGCGAAGTGCGTGGAGCCACTGACATCGAGGAACAGAAAGATCCGCTCCTCCTTGATGGGACGGTGATAACGACCGAGAAGCAGGCTGGTGAACAGGCTTGGCCCGATAAGGTCACGTAGTCGCAACACGAATGCGACGAGGGTGGAGACGCCGAGTGAATACAGAAGACCGGACTCCGACATCACCATGGCTTCCCGCGCGGTGCTCATGTAGCCGAGGAGATGGTGAAGCGCTGTGCCGGCGGCGGCGTTGCCGATCAAGATCATCAACACGTAGGTTGCGATCGTAGCCACGACGAAGACCGGCGTTGCCGCTTGCCGGATCACATTGCGCCATCGGCGCAAGATAACGCCGCGCTCATACAACAGAATAGGAGTTCCGATGAACACGCCTCTGACTGCGGAGTGCAGGGCCTCGACGTCGAACATCAGCGCGTAGGCCAAGCCGGCTACTGCCCCCACAATGGGTGCGAGGAGCCACTGTAAAGGGCGACGAAAGCCGTCCTGGCCGCGCCAAATGTTCATTTCGTATCGGAGGGATTGCCCCGGGTGTGATTTCATCAGTTTTTGCCTTGGGCATGGTCGATCATGTATCGTGGCATGGGCCGTTTGCTCAGGCTAGACTCGCCACCTGAATTATGGCGTCTGCAAACGCCTTCGGTGCTTCCTGAGGAAGATTATGCCCTATGCCGCCGGATATGAGCCGGTGCTCGTATTTGCCGGAGAACATCTTGGCGTAGGCGCTGGGGTCGGGATGCGGCGCGCCGTTGGCGTCGCCCTCCAGAGTGATCGTCGGCACGGCGATGACCGGAGCTTTCGCAAGTCGCAGCTCCAGTTCGTCATATTGTGGCTCGCCTTCCGCCAACCCGAGCCGCCAGCGGTAGTTGTGTACTACGATGTCGACATGATCCGGATTGTCGAAGGCGGTAGAGCTGCGCTCGAAGGTGGCGTTGTCGAAATTCCACTGCGGAGAAGCGAGTTGCCAGATCAGCTTGGCAAAATCCCGCGTGTATTTCCCGTAGCCAGCGCGGCCCCGCTCAGTGGCGAAGTAATATTGGTACCACCACTGCAGCTCGGCCTTCGGCGGCAGCGCCATCTTGTTGGCCTCCTGGCTGCCGATCAGGTAGCCGCTGACCGAAACCAAGGCCTTGCAGCGTTCCGGCCACAATGCCGCGATGATGTTGGCCGTGCGTGCGCCCCAGTCGCAACCGCCGACGATCGCCTTATCGATCTGCAGTGCATCCATCAGCGCAATGACATCAATCGCGACCACCGCCTGCTGGCCATTGCGTGGCGTTTTGTTGGAGAGGAACCGCGTGGTGCCATAGCCGCGTAGATATGGAACGACGACCCGAAAGCCTTTCGACGCCAAGATCGCCGCAACGTCGACATAGGTGTGGATGTCGTACGGCCATCCATGCAGGAGGATGACGACCGGCCCTTTGCCAGGACCGACCTCGGCATATCCAATGTCGAGTACGCCAGCTTGAACCTGCTTCAACGGACCGAACGACGTGTTTGCTTCTGGTTCGATTGTGCTGGCGTCCGGTTTCGTAATGCTGGACTGCGCATTTGCCGAGCCCGTCATGGCAAACTGAGCGGCCGCAACGGTGGTGACGGCCACGCCCAAAAGGTGACGTCGATGGAGGTCGATCTGTTCGGTCATAGTGGCTTGTATCCGTTGATATGGCATGGTGCCTGGTGGAGGATTATCTTCGGTCGACTGTCACATCGGACACGTCGACCGTGATAGGTGCGAATGCTTGGTTTGCGACCCCCTCGGCGTCATGCAGAAGCACACGCCGCCGTGTCGGGAATACGAACCCGTCAAAGGTTTTGTGGTCATAAGCGTAGTGTGCGACCAGCGGGTTTCCAGTCACGTCGGGCGAATAGTCCATGCGCCGCTGCATAAACGCATCGTCATAATAAAAGACCTGATCGGCGTTATGGTTGGCGATGGTCCTAGGGAACGTGACGGCCAGCCGTCGCCACGTTTGCGCGCCCTCTCTCCAGGCGGCGATTTCTCGTGCTTCGACACCGGGTAGTGTGAAGACGAACGGCGCCGTGAGGTGGTTCCATACGGCGGCGCTCGTGAAGTACGCCACCTGGATCGCATCCCAAGGTGTGCTGCCATCCAGAAAGGGCAGCGGAAATGAGCCACGTGGATTGAAACGTTCCTCGATGATGCGGCCGTCGCGCGTAGCGATAGCGACCCGCTCGGGAGCGACATCCAGCACGGACATACGGTCTGGTGCTGTGAAGGGCGAAAAAACGATGTGCTCGCGATGTGGATCGAGCGTGACGGTCTGCTTGGAGTAGACGTCCGGCCAGCCCCTTGCAGCCCAAAATACGCCCCCAAGCGACATTTGCGCAGTGATGCTTGTAACGTTGCCCCAATTCGGCAAACCGCCATGCGCCTCGAGGACCGCCGTCAAAAGTTTGTCCATTTTGATTCTCCTCTGGCGCTTTACTCAGGCTGACTCATTGAGTTTTCGCTTGGTTACGCGGCCACGGCGATGTCGTACCGCGCCGGCGAGGCGTTGAGCGAAAGATTTGGGATGAGTTTCTGCCGCGCCGCTTCATAGGCGTGCCAGTCGGCGACGTCGGGAAGCGAGGGAATAGTCACCAACTCGCCCTGGTCGAGGCCGGCAAGGGCCGCGTCGACGAGGTCATCGGACTGCATGATCGCCTTGCTCGGCAGATCGTCGAGTGAACCTCCTGATACGTCCCAAAAATTGGTGGCGATGGCGCCGGGCAGAACCGCCTGGATGCGCAGCTTCTTGTCCGCAAGCTCCTTGTGGAGCGACAGGCTGAAAGCGAGCACAAAGGCTTTCGTCGCGCCATAGACACCGTTGAGGATTTCCGGCGCGATGGCGACCGCTGACGAGATGTTGATGATTGTGCCGCCGCCTCGCGCCACAAAGGCCGGAGCCGCTGCATAAGTCAGGCGGGTCAACGCCGTGATGTTGAGCCCGATCATCGCTTGCATCTTGTCGATGTCGGATTTCAAGAGCGGCGCGACAGCGCCGATGCCAGCGTTATTGACCAACAGCGTGATGGCGGGATCGGCGCCGAGCAAGGTCTCGATCCGGCCCACATCCGCCTTGTCGTTGAGGTCAGCCGCAACGGTGCTGACGTTGCAATTCGTTGAGCCGGCGATGCGCTTGGCCACTTCGTCCAGCCTCTCCTGGCTGCGCGCCACGAGAATGAGGTCATAGCCGCGGCGCGCGAGCCGGTCGGCGTAGATCGCTCCAATCCCGGCGGAGGCGCCGGTCACCATCGCGATGCCCATTTTGGAATACGTCATGATTGCTCTCCCATTCGATTGCGCTGGCAACTGCGCGTGAAACCGTCAGCCGCAAACCTGGCTTGGATCGCCGGCTAAGTTTGGCGGCGGGACGGTGACCCGTCCCGCTCACCCAATTTTCGGTTGCTGCTTAAAGCGGCAGCGGCTTGCCCGCCTGCTCCGCCACCATGTACTTGGCGTACCAGTCGGGCCAATTCTCATCGCGCTGGCCGCCGTTGCGCTTCTCGTGCTCGCCATGGGCTAACCCCGCGCGCCACATTGCGGCCGCAAGATCCGCTACCGAGGCATAGTCCGTCGTATTGGAATCGACCCGGCCAGGGAGCCGGGTGGTGACCTCCTGCAGTAGCCACTCGTTGCCGTCTGGATCCTTGAAGGTTGCGTAAGAGGAATAGCTCTGCCGCTCCGGATGCCTGCCGCTGAGCGCTGGTTTGCCCGGACCGGCGCGGTGGAATACTTCGCTCACCTCGACGCCGTGGCCAATGAGTTCGGCGCGCGCGGCGTCAATGTCCGACACGACGAGGAAAAGCCCGCTTGCGGAGCCGGGCGCGGCCGACGTGATACCGGTGCCGAAATGGATCGAGGCCGGCGAGCCCGGAGGCGTGAACTGCATCGCCCGGAACGTGTCGCCGACGACGAAGTCGCCGTCGAGCCTCCAACCCAGGCCTTCGTAAAACTGCTTGGAGCGTGCTGCGTCCGAAACTGGGATAACCACGGCCTCGAGCTTCATGTCGAGCGTCCGCGTTCCGGAAGTTTCGATCGGTTTTTCGCTATGCGTCTGAGTGGTGCTGCTCATGTCGATCTCCTTGGGTTTAACCTGTTGAGCATTGAACGCGTCCGGGCTGGGGCCTGGTACGCGTCTCAGAAATCTTGTCGGAGCGGTCGGAACGCCGCACGCAACTCGGCGGAAAACAGTTCGGGCTGCTCCCAGGCGGCGAAGTGCCCGCCCTTGTCGACCTCATGAAAGTAAATCAGGTTTGGATAGGCGCGCCGGGCCCACGTCTCCGGGGCCAGATAAGTTTCCTCCGGAAAGACCGTGATGGCCACCGGCAGCGCGATCTCGAGGGTCCGCTCGACGGCCGCAAAAACAACGCTGCGTCCACCGTACTCCCAGTACAGCCGCCCTGCTGAGGTCGCGCTGTTGCTCAGCCAGTACTGAGTAATGTCGTCCAGCACCTCGTCCGGGGACTTTTCGGGATCGCTGTTGTCGTATGTCCAGCGTGAGAAGCCCGGATGTCCGAGCATCCACGCCGCGAGGCCTGTGGGAGAGTCATTGATGGCGTAGCCGATCGTCTGCGGCCGGGTGCCCATCATCGTAGCGTAGGATCTGTTCCCCATCTTGGCTGCGGCGCTGAGCGCGTCAAACGCTGCGCGTTCCTTATCCGTGAGTCCCGTTGGCGCTGGCCCGCCGACGGCGAGCACCGCGGCAATCTCGGGCGGCACCACCGCCGGCAAGTTAATATGAATGCCGAGCAGACCTGTCGGCGCCTGGCGCGCCATCGCGCTGGAGACGGGGGAGCCCCAGTCGCCACCCTGTGCGACGTAGCGGGTGTAACCCAGGCGTTTCATCAGCTCCGCCCAGGTTTGCGCGATGCGATCAGGTCCCCAACCCGTCTCTGTCGGTTTGCCGGAGAAGCCATATCCCGGCATCGAAGGCAGGACGAGATCGAACGCGTCCTCCGCTCGTCCGCCATGAGCTGTGGGATCCGTCAGCGGGCCCACGGTCTTGAGCAGTTCGAACACCGACCCGGGCCAGCCATGCGTCATGATCAGCGGCAAAGCATTGGGATGCTTCGAGCGGACGTGAATGAAGTGAATGTCCACGCCGTCGATCGTTGTCATGAATTGAGGCAGGGTGTTGAGCTTGGCCTCGGCCTTTCGCCAGTCGTAGCCAGTGCCCCAATACTTGACGAGCGGCTTCAGCTTCGCCAACTGTATGCCCTGCGACTGGTCATCGACCGTCTCGCGATCCGGCCACCGTGTTTCGGCGATGCGCCGACGAAGATCTTCGAGCGCCGCTTGCGGGATGCTGACGGTGAAGGGCCGGATCGAGCGATCTTCGGCCGCACTGGCGTTGGCCAAGGCGGAAAAGATGCAAAGCCCGAATGCCAGCACGGTCGCCAGCTTGTGGAGCTTCATGGCTGAATCTCCTTGCCCGGCGAGTGGAACGTCACCGTTTGCTTGGTGAAGACGTTACCTTCGGCGTCCACCACCTCGACCAGGACCTTGTGCTGACCGCGCGGCATGCCCACCAGGATGATGGTGTCGCTCTGACCGTAGTCCGCCCACGCCCAGGGCAGGTCGTCGACGGTGAGGTGCAGATGCCCGACCCGCGGAGACACGTTGCGCGCGGCCGGCCCACCGACAGGCAGGATGCGCAGGTTCTCCACCCGGTACGGGATGAACACCACGCCCCCGGCCAACGGACCCGGAAGCGGCGGCTCCACGATCAGCTTTGGCGCGGGCTCGTTGTCGATGGGCACGACCGTGCTCTGGGCGAACGCACCCGTGGCGAACACGGTGCAAGCCGCGAGTGCGGTGAGCGTCTGGATGAGAAGGTTCATTGCATTCTCTCCTTTTGGAGATGCGCTGGGGGTTAATCGCCAGGCGGAGGGTGACGCGCACGTCCGGCGCGCCATCCCCGCTCAACACTTCACGCCGTCCGCAACGTCTTGAACGATGCGCGCACGTCGTCGGTGAAGTACTTCGGCTGTTCCCATGCCGCGAAGTGGCAGCCCTTGGGCGGGTGACCGTAATGCAGGAGCTTCGGGAACGCGCGCTCGGTCCAACTCTTCGGCGCCGTGTAGATCTCGCTGGGGTTCGCGCTCACGCCGACGGGAATGGTGATGCCTTTGGCGTCGAAGAAGCCCGCCTTCGCCGTTTGCCGGTGTTCCCAATAGAGCCGGGCCGACGAGATGGCCGTGTTGGTCAGCCAATAGAGCGTGATGTTGTCGAGGATGTCGTCGCGGGTAAGGCCCTCCGGCTCCCCATCGAAGGAGCGGGCTATCAGTGCATAACTGTCCGCATCGTGATCGAGAATCCATGACGCCAGGCCGGCCGGTGAATCGACGAGCCCGTAAAGCGTCTGCGGACGAAGCGCCATCTCGTTGGCATAGCCCAGGCCGAACTTGTAGAAGAAGGCGACCTGCTCGTAGGCGCGCTTTTCGTCGGGCCCGAGATCGGCGGGAGGCGGACTGCCGGCGGCAAGCGCCTTCACAATCTCGGGCGGAATGGTCGCTGGCATATTGGTGTGGATGGCGATCAGCTCGGGAGGCGCCATCAGAGCCATCTGTTCGGTGATGAGAGCCCCCCAGTCGCCGCCCTGTGCAACAAACCGGTTATAGCCCAGGCGCTTCATCAGCACGGTCCACGCTTTCGCGATGCGCACCGGATCCCAACCGGGTTGGGTCGGTTTGGCGGAAAAGCCGTAGCCCGGCATCGACGGGATCACCACGTCGAACGCGTCGGCCGCGGTTCCGTCATGCGCCGTGGGGTTCGTGAGCGGATCGATGACCTTCAGCAGCTCGATGACCGAACCGGGCCAGCCATGCGTGATGATGACCGGCAGCGCACCCTGATGGCTTGATTTCACGTGGATGAAGTGGATGTCCAGCCCGTCGATCTCGGTGACGAAATGTGGCAGCGACTTCAGCTGCGCCTCGCACTTGCTCCAATCATATTCCGTTCCCCAGTACTGGATGAGCTTCTGCATCGTCGCGAGTTGCACGCCTTGTGTGTCGCCTGCCGCCAACGTCGCCGAAGTCCGCCGAGAAGCTGCTTCGGACACCAACTCGTGATCGGGCCAGCGCGTGGCAGCGATGCGACGGCGTAGCTCGTCGATCTCCTCCTGCGGGAAGCTCACGGTGAAGGGGCGGATTAAACCGGCATCGGCCGCGGCCGCCGGCTGAGACGAGGTGAAGTTGAACGCGGCAGCACCTGCCGAAGTGGCAAGCAATGCGGTGGCCGATGTGGCAAGAAAGTCGCGCCGATTTGGCGCCGGTGATGCCGTGGACATGATCAGTCTCCTTCGTTGCGCGATGCCATTAGAGTGGTTGAACACTTTAGTTGTGCTCTCACTCCAGTGCGCGCTCCATCGGACGTAGGTTGGTCGTGACCGCGTGTTCGTTTATGGCGGTCATACCTAGGTTTATAGGCCCCGGCGGGCCCGAGCGTCCCTCGGTTGAACGTATGCGCTTCGACGATTGGACTTTGCGGTCTGCTGAGCCTGATCGCGCCCAGCGATCGGCGACGCTAGTCGCTCTCACCGGCATTGTTTCTCAATGCAACGTCGAGGCAGCGAGACAGCGTGTCGCCGTCAAAAGGCTTGCTCAAAAAGCAGACGGCGCCTCGAACCAACGCTTGAGCGTGCGCCTTTTCATCGGGAAAGGCCGTGATGAAAATGATGGGCGTGTGATGTCCACGTATGCGCAAGATATCGTGCAACTCGATTCCGCTCATCTCCGGCATCTGGATGTCTGAAATCAGACACGAGGTTTGAGCCAGTTGTTCCGAATGCAAGAACGCGCGTGCGGATGGGAAAGCGTGGGCGACAAACCCAAGCGACCGTACAAGACTCGTAGTTCCGCTTCGAATGGATTCGTCATCGTCGACGATTGAAATAACGGGAGTGTCTGGCAAGCGATTGGCCCATCAATGCGCACCGACAATGGTACGAGTCGGCTGTGTTCGAAAGTCATACATAGATATGAGGCTACGAGGACATTTCCCGGCCGATACCGAGTGCTTCGGCCATTTTGACCAGGTCCGCGAGCGATTTCGCACGCATCTTCTTCATCGCGTGGCCGCGATGAATCTTAACCGTAATCTCGCTGAGGCCGATGTGAGCGGCGATCTGTTTGTTCATTAAGCCGGTAGCGACGAGCGCCATCACCTCCTGTTCGCGCGACGTCAGGCTGTCGAACAGGCCCTTTAAGTCGAGCCGTGCGCGATCGGCATCCAGCCTGGCCCGGTCGCGGGTGATCGCGGCGGTGACGGCATCCAACATATCCTGGTCGCGAAACGGCTTGGTGATGAAGTCGACGGCGCCGGCTTTCATAGCCCGTACGGACATGGGGATATCGCCGTGTGCAGTGATGAAGATGATGGGAATATGGACATCGGCCTTGGTCAACTCGGCATGAAGCTCGAAGCCGCTCAACCCCGGTAGCCGAACATCGAGAACCAGGCAGCTCGGGATCGGAGGCAGCTTGCTTTGCATGAGTTCGTTCGCCGAATGGAATAGTTCGGCGCGCAAACCGACCGAGCGGAATAACAGGCCGAGCGAGTCGCGGATTCCGACGTCGTCATCGATCACATAGACAGCAGGCTCGACCTCTGTCGTCGGCTGCAAACTGTTCGGTGCGACTTTGATCACAGACGGATCCTTGTCATGCGGAGACAGATCGAGTTGCGCTAAAATGAAATATGGCACCCCGGGGCGTGTTCGGGGCCGCCCACAACCGCCCATCGTGGGCTTCGACGATCGATCTGCAGATCGACAGGCCCATCCCCATGCCGTCGGGCTTTGTCGTGAAGAGCGGGTTGAATATTCGATTCACGTCTTGCGGACCAATTCCTGTTCCAGTGTCCGCAACCGAAACCGTTACGTTGCCATCGTCATGCAACTTGGATTTCACGGACAGCACCCGCGCCCCGCCGACCGCGGCCATGGAATCGATGGCGTTCGTGATCAGGTTTACAAGCAACTGCTGTAGCTGGATTCGATCGCCTGGTACCCGCGGCAGGCGTTCATCCAGCTCGGCTTCGACCATTATCCGGTGTTTCGCCAGACCCTCTCGCACCAGGGCGAGTGTTTCCCCGATAAGGCTGTTGAGGTCGAGCGGAGCTCGCTTGCGGTCTTCTTTCTTGAAGATCGTTCTAATTCCGTCGATCACCGCTGCCGCGCGATGACCACCGGCGATAATCTGCTTGAATGCCTCCTTTGCTTCCTCCAGATCGGGCATTGAGCGACTGAGAAACCGCAGGCCCGCATCGGCGCTTGTTATAATGCCAGATAGAGGTTGTTTGACTTCATGCGCAACCGTGGCTGCGACTGCGTCGCCGGTTACCAGTCGCGCCTCGCGCTCGTGACGCTGGCCACGGACCGCTCCGAGAAGCCGCGTATAAAGGGTCGTTATCTCGTGAAGCAGAACCATAAGGACGAGACCGCTGGACAGAACTCCGAAGATGCGGACGGTATACCAGCCAAGGCTGAAGCGGGCCGGATCGGGGTAATAGCTTAAAGGCATCTCTATCGTGAATAAGATCATGACGACCATCAACCAAAGATCGAGCATTGAGTGTCGCCGGATCCAGAGCACGACGATGGCGACGATACTCAACAACGCGACGGGCGCACCCACATAGGGCCACACCGGGCTAAGGCGAGTGGAATCTAGGGTCACGCGCGGTAACGACGCTTCGCCCGCTATGAAAAAAAAAGACGCTAACGAGACCACAGCTGCAGTCAGGGCGACACTGACAGCGATCTGCCCCCGCACGGTACCCTGTCGAAATCGTTTGCTGGGGTTCGAGCCCTTTGAGAGGGCATAGCCTATGACAAATAGGGGAAAGCCAGCGTGCTGGAAAAAGTAGATCCATGACGTACTCTGCATGCCGCCCACCAGGCCGCCCTTTGGCGTGAACAGACCTGGAAATGCCAGAACAAACGGGATCAGCATGAGCGCTGTAAAGAGATATCCGCTTGCAATCAGGAGCGTGGCACGTGAGCGCAGGATGGAAAACTGAGTGTACAGGAGGATTGCGGTGATCGAATCGTTCACGAACATCGCTGTCGCATAGGCAGGGACGAAGGCGTCGACCCGGCTCAGATGGATGCCCGAGAGCGGACTAACAGTGATCAACACGTAGACGGCCAAAAGGCCAAGCACAAAAACGAGAGCGAGCTGCTTCTGCGCCTGACTTGGCGGCAAGCTCGAGAGGACGAAAAAGTCGTCCTCTGGGACTGTCACGACTGTCCTCTCCATAAGATACTCATCGCAGCGGCTGCAGCGCGCGGCACGAAAGTCATGGCGCTCGAAAATGATAAAGCTATTTTGCCTGAACTCATCGTCATTCTACCACCCGGGCTGCCAAGTAACAACGAACCAGGAGGCGCGTCAGCGAGATCGCACTTTCCTGCCAATGACCCGATCTCGAACGTGGATCTTCCCCGATCGGCGATTGGGCCGTGGCCCATCAAAACCGAGCAGCGGCGGATTGGGCTGCCCTGCTGCTTGTTCGGCTTGTGCCCGGATCGACTCGAGTCCGTAGGCTCGGGCGCACAAAGATTCGTCAGCGCGTGCCAATGACCGCAATGGGTCCGGCTCCGGCTGCTCGGTGTTGGGCTGGAACGGCGGCGCAACACCTGGCTCCTTGCAGAGCCTGAGCAAGCCGACCGGGGGTTCTGGCCTATCGCGCTCCTGACTGATCTTTTTGTTCAAGCATCGGATTTTTTCCCAAACCAGAAGTCACAGATGCGTGCCTGGCGGCCGCTCTGCCCCGGGTTCTCTGGAAACCGACCCGAATGCATCGTCCCGTCAACATATGTTGACGGGAGACGATTTCGTCAACTAATGTTGACGCATGATCGATGTCCGCCAACTGCCCACACCTGACCAGCCGGAGGAAGCATTGGCTGCGGTCGTTGCGCTTCGGCGAGCGGCTGACCTATTGGAGCGTAGAGCGGTCAGGGCGGCCCTGAAGCAAGGTTGGTCCTGGGCGAAGATTGCCCAGGCACTCGGCATCTCCAAACAGGCAGCCCATAAGCGGCTGTCCGACATCAACGCCCAGGACAATCCGCCATAGGAGACGATCATGCTCAGCGGCATCAAAACCCGTCTATCGAACGTCCGCACCATCAAGACACTGTGCGAAAGTGCCGAAAACTACGCTTTAAAGGACCAGCAGCGACAGGCCGGCGCCGAACATTTCCTGCTGGCGGCCATCGATCTTCCCGACAATACCGCCCGTCTCGCATTCCGCGAAATTGGGGCGGATGCCGCTGGCTTCCGCGACGTGGTCGGCGCTCAATATTGGGAAGCCCTGCGCTCCGTTGGGGTGAACGCCGGCGAACAAATATCCTGGGGTTTGACCCCAGAACCGCTTCAGGGAGCGGCAGGCCTTTATGACCCAGCCCCGTCGGGAGCTGAGGTGATGAAGGAATTGGCGGCCAACCGAAACGATCACCGTCCACTGCTGGGTGCGCATGTCGTGGCTATAGTCGTCGCAATGGAGCAGGGCGCGTCGCGGCACGTGCGTTGCGCTGCATGGGAGTTGATCCCGGTGCGCTGATGGCGGCGGCGAACGAGTTCTCGCGCGCCAGCTGACGGAAGGTGGTGTAGGTTGGTTTGTCAGTGGCGGACGGAGTGTTCGAACGCATGCGCCGAAATATTCGGCTGAACTTCGGCAACACAACTATGTCTGCTTTTGGAAGGCGATCGACAGCTCGAACGACGCCCATTGCGGCGCAAAGCGGAACGGCGCTTAAGCCGTGTTTCGGGCTTTTGATCCGAGTTCCCGTGCTAGCTCAACGAATGCTCTGTGCGCCGCGGATGGATTCCGTCGTCCCGGGTAATAGAGGCAGAGTTCGTCGGAAGGCGGCAGCCATTCCTTCAGAACGCTGATCAACCGCCCTGCCTCAATATCCTCGCGCACGTCACGTTCCATTACGTAGCCCAGCGCCACGCCTTCGAGCACTGTGCCGCGGGACAGGCTTGCCTCATCCAAAGTCATCGGTCCGTTCACATCGATCAATAGCGGTTCCCCATCCTTCTCGAAGCGCCAGCGAAAGAGCGCGCCATTCGGCAGCCGGATACGGATACACCGATGTTGAAGGAGGTCAGTCGGTGTGGAAGGCGTACCATAGCTTTTGAAATAGTCGGGCGAGCCTATGACCACATTTCTCTGCGGCCGACCCAGCGAGATCGCAATCATGTCACTCGGCACGAGGGTGGCGCGACGCACGCCCAGGTCGAAGCCTTCCGCGACGATGTCCAAGAGCCGTCCCTCGGTGACCAGATCGATATGGACCTGCGGGTAACGCCTGATGAACTCCAGAAGCAGGGGTGAAAGGATTTCTCGCGCGGCAGTGGCATAGGAATTGATGCGGAGCGTTCCCGTGGGGTTTGCCTGCTTTGAGCGCGCTGCATCCATGGCACCGTGGATGTCTTGCAACGCAGGACCGACGTTCTCGACGAACAGGCGACCGGCATCCGACAGAGATACGCTGCGGGTGGTTCGGTTGAACAAGCGAACGCCAAGGTGGGCCTCCAGCTTGCCGACGGCATTGCTAAGGGCAGTCGTCGACATTCCCAGTTCAAGCGCCGCGCCGCGGAAAGAGGATCTGCGAGCAACGGCTACGACAGCTTCCAGATCGTGAAGGCCTGGTCTCGCCATTATCCCACTTTCCGCAATTCGACATCCATATTTATCCCAATTATCCGAACATCGAAATACGCCTAATTGTGGAGCGAACAATTCCCCAGAGGAGATGAGAGATGCAACTGCCTCAGGCGATCCAGGCTTATTTCGAAGCGGATCGGAAGAACAACTGCGAGGCTCTGCTGGCCTGCTTCGCGCAGACGGCCGCTGTCCATGACGAGGGCCGCTCCTACTCCGGGCACTATGCCATCGGCAATTGGTGGGAATGGTCGAAAGCCAGGTATCGGCATGTCGCCGATCCGCTCGAAGCCCTCACTGACGAGCATGGGACGAAGGTGATCGCCAAAGTCACCGGCGAGTTTCCCGGCAGCCCTGTAAGTCTCACCTACGTCTTCCGTCTGATGGGCGACAAGATCGCAACCTTGGAGATCGGCGCATGAGCGACTTCCTGAACCTGTCAGGCAAGCGCGCCCTGATCACTTCCGGCACAAAGGGAGCTGGTGCCGCAACCGTCGACCTGTTCCGCAAACTCGGCGCGCGTGTACTGACGACGGCCCGCTCGTTCCCCGCGAACTCTTCGGCGGAGCTTTTCGTGGCTGCCGATCTTTCCACCAGCGAAGGCTGCTTCACGGTGGCCGAAGCTGTCAGGGGTAAGTTGGGCGGCGTCGACATTATCGTTCACATGCTCGGCGGTTCTTCCTCGCCGGCAGGCGGCTTCTCGGCGCTGGGCGACAGTGATTGGCACAAGGAACTCGATCTCAACCTGTTTCCCGCCGTGCGGCTCGACCGAGAACTGATACCGGGAATGATCGCGCAGGGAAGCGGCGTGGTGATCCACGTCTCTTCCATCCAGAGGCTGCTTCCCCTGCCGGAAGCCACGACCGCGTACGCCGCGGCGAAGGCGGCGTTGTCGACCTACAGCAAAAGCCTCTCCAAGGAGGTGTCGCCGAAAGGCGTGCGTGTCGTTCGCGTGTCACCAGGCTGGATTGAAACCGAGGCCTCCGTCAAGCTCGCCCGACGTCTCGCGGATGAGGCAGGCACCGACGTCGAAGGCGGCAAGAAGATCATCATGGACTCCCTCGGTGGAATCCCCCTCGGTCGCCCCTCAAGCCCGGCCGAGATCGCCAATCTCGTTGCCTTTCTGTCTTCCGATCGTGCCTCTTCGATCACGGGTGCGGAGTACCTAATCGACGGAGGAACCGTGCCTATAGTGTAAAAAAAGCCGCCCATGCTTGCCGGCTTAGGCCGTACTCCTCCAGACGCCCGTATGTTCATAGATTGCGTCACGTAGCTCCCTGACGTCACGGTTGATCTGGTTGAGATGCGCTGGGCTTTGTCCCGAGGAGGAAAGCAGAGCGTCAGCAAGGCAGCCTGCACGAGATCTGAGTTCGCGTCCCTTGTCAGTCAGCGCAACTACGACCTGCCGCTCGTTCGCGGGATTCCGTGTCCGGCGCAGAAGTCCTGCCGCTTCGAGCCGTTTGAGCAAGGGCGTCAGGGTGCTCGACTCCAGCGCGAGCCTTTCGGCGATGCCGCCAACGGTCAGCTTGTCCTCGCGCCAGAGGACATTGAGTACGAGGTATTGGGGATAGGTCAGGCCCAAATCGTCCAGAAGTGGCTTGTACACCCTCTGGATCGCCATGCCGGCAGAGTAGATCGCGTAACAGAGCTGATCGTCGAGCGGCAATGGGTTGTTGAGTTTTTTCGCTGGCATGGGTGGCTCTCCTTGGACCCGATGTAGCCTACCCGATCCCAAAAGAATATCGCGATAAAAATTATGCTGGACATGTCGCGGCTGGAGCGGTAGATAAAGATATCGCGATAATTGTTATCGATAGACAAGAGGAGATCAGCATGACTTCCAGGACGACCAACCTTCTGGCCGCAACTGCCGCCGTCGCAGGACTTGCCGCAGCCACGGCCACTCACTCTGCCGAGATAATTCCCGACAACCAGACCGTCCGGAACGTGGTGCTGGTGCACGGCGCGTTCGCTGATGGATCGGGTTGGCGCGGCGTCTATGACGAACTGACCGCCCGCGGCTATCGTGTGTCGATCGTCCAGAACCCGCTTACCTCGCTTGCGGACGACGTTGCCGCAACCAAACGCATTCTTGACCGTCAGGATGGACCTGCGGTCCTTGTGGGACATTCCTGGGGCGGCACGGTGATAACGGAAGCAGGTACCCATTCAAACGTGACAGGCCTGGTTTACGTATCGGCGTTGTCGCCAGATGCCGGAGAGACGACTGCGCAGCAGTACGAGGGCTACCAGACCCCGCCTGAATTTGTCATCGAAACTACCGCGGACGGCTTCGGCTTCGTTTCTCCCGACAGGTTCAAGATCGGCTTCGCCAACGACACGACGGACGCGGATGCCGCTTTCATGCGGGACTCTCAGGTGCCGATAAACATGTCCGCCTTCGCAACCAAGCTTGAGCATGCCGCATGGCGAAGCAAGCCGAGCTGGGCAGTGATTGCAACCGACGACAAGGCCTTCGATCAGCGTATGTTGCAAGCGATGGCGAAGCGCATCGGCGCGACGATCACGGAGGTCGCGGCAAGCCATGGGGTCTTTATGACTCAGCCAAAGGTCGTCGCTGACGTGATCGACGAAGCTGCCCGCAAGGATCTGTCGAAGCCCGATAGTTCGGCCACGCGCCGTATGCGCACATTTCGAGCTTTAAAGTGTCAAAAACAAAAATACGGCCGCCGGATGGCTCATCCGGCGGTTTTGTTTCGAGAGTGTTTCTCTCCGACTCCGCAGACCACTGCCGGTTGTCTCCTTGAAGGCAATCCGGCAGTGGACTGCGCTGGCACTTCTTCGCTACGACCAAGGCGGTCGAGGAATGTCCAGGTTCAGGCTCGGCCGGGACGTCGACGCGGTGTCCAAGCAGTCGTCCGACCTGCTGCACCTGTTCCGCAGGGAATTGCTGGCCGTCAACGAGAACTTCCGGCTGGCCGGCGCGGAGCTCGCCCGCTCGGTGCTGGGCTGGATCGGCGGCGCGGCACCCGGCTCCTTGCAGAGCCTGAGCAAGCCGACCGGGGTTATGGCCTATCGCCGTCCCGACTAGAGCGGATGCGGTCAAATTGAGCTGGGCCATCCCGCTCCATCTATTTGTCTTAGCCGCATTTCCGCGACGCCGAGTGATTCCACTTGGCTGCAAAATGCGCGCTGCTGACTGGCAGCCTTGGGGCCGTGAGCCGTCTGTCTGCAATCAGGGTGAGTTCAGCGGTTAGCCGCCGTTCGGCTGACGTGCCCAGCCCGACGTTTGGCCCGATCTCCTGACGGCTCCCTGTCAGGAGGGCCGTGCTAAACTTCTGCCACGATTGCTGAAGAACAAAAGGTCTTTGACTATGACGATATCGCCGTTTCTCGCCGCTCTCGGATCCAAGGCTCCGCCAGCCGACGGGGCGAAAGACATGCACCTGTACGGGTGGCTGATCGGAAGCTGGGAAATGGACACCATACGTCATCTCGATGACGGCACGACCGAGGAATCAACCGGAGAAATCCATTTCGGCTGGGTGCTGGAAGGTCGCGCCATTCAGGATATCTGGATCAGGCCCAGACGCCCTGCGCCGTCCACCATGTATGGCACGACCTTGCGTATCTTCGATCCCGACATCGGGGGCTGGCACATCATCTGGAACGACCCGCTCAACCAGGACTACTCGCGCCAGATTGGACGAGCCGAGGGTAAGGACATTGTCCAGATCGGCGAGGATTCGCGGGGCCTCAAAGCGCGGTGGCGTTTCACCGAGATCGCGGCCGACAGCTTCCATTGGATCGGCGAGGAAAGATCGTCCGGCAACGATCCGTGGCAAATCACCTACGAGCATTTTGCCCGCAGAGAACGGATCCTTGATACCTTGGGCCGGTCCAGCAGAAACTGGCCCTTCCCTTTCCATCTAAGTGAAACCGCTTTCGGCTCTTCTGGACGGGGCCGGATGCGGACCGACCGCTGGGAGCAGATCATCCAGCAAGCTGGCGCCCAACGGGCGCCTGATGACCGACACCCGCGAGCTTGCCTGTCAGATCCACCCGGAAAGCGCCAGGTTTGGAGGCTGCCTCGCCTCCAAAGTCACTACACCCGCCTAAGACGTGCAATTAAGATGAGTCAGTAGCAGGCCTTGCTACCCGCTTCCCCGATGAGGTTCGGAACACCGCGCTCCTTGGCGGTCGAAACCGGCCGGATCGAGGCGCCCATGGGGCTCGTAGCCGTCTGCGGGTTTTTGAAATACGGGCTTTACACTATCGCGCATCATTTGGCCGTCCGATCGCAATCAAGGAAAGGGTTACGACAATGAACAACAAGCACTTTTTGCGTGGCATGGCCACGGTGAACTTCTGGGCCGACGACGTGGCCGCGGCGCGCGACTGGTACGCGGAGCTGTTCGGCGTCGAGGCGTACTTCCAGCGGCCCGATGCGGAAAACCCCGCCTATGTCGAGTTCCGAATCGGCGACGACGAGGACGAGTTCGGCATCATCGACCGCCGCTACTCACCAGCAACGATGCAGCCCGGTCCGGGCGGCGCCACACTGCTGTGGCACGTCGACGACATCGAGGCGGCGTTCGCTCGGCTCAAGGCCATGGGCGCCACGGAGTACGATCCGATCACCAAGCGCGAGAGCGACTTCGTCACCGCCTCGGTGGTTGATCCGTTCGGCAACGTATTGGGTATCATGTACAATCCGCACTACGTCGAGATGCTCGAGTTGCGGACAGCGTAGGCAGACGAGGCCGCATTCCCATGGGAGAGATTTGCCCCTAGGTGCAACGGGATACCAGGTTATCGATCGCATTGCGGCTTGGCCGGAAGGAGGGCGGTAGGCTGAAAGTATTCAACGCAGACAAGGCCGGTGCGGCCGGAGTCATGCTCGCGACGCTTGTTGGCGTGGCTGCGATGAGTCAGGTGTTTCGTACTATTGCGGCCATCGTCGCCCCCGGACCGCAACGTGAATTCGGACTCTCGACCGAAGAACTCGGCATCTACGCCGGCGCCTTCCATCTGTCCTTTGCCCTCGCCCAGATCCCGATGGGCCTAGCGCTTGACCTTTATGGCGTGAGAAAGACCGTTGGTTCGGCTTTCCTCCTTGCAGTAGCGGGAGCGCTCCTGTCGTTCATTGCAACCGGCTTCCCGGTTTTGATGCTGGGGCAGTTGCTCATTGGCATCGGCTGCGCACCAGCCTTTGTGGGATCGCTGTTCTTTGTAAGCAAACATTTTTCTGAAAAGAGTTTTGCCCGAGTATCGGGCTTGGTTCTCAGCTTCAGCGGCCTTGGGTTACTGGCCACTGGCACGCCGCTGGCATGGGTAGTCGAACATTGGGGCTGGCGCAGCGCTTTTGTGGTGACAGGCGTCGTTGCGGCGGCAAACTTGGTCTGCATCCTGGTCCTCGTTCGGGATGATCACGGCAAGAACTCAGGCGACATCCCAGGCGCAATTCGAGAGACGCTTGCAATCTTGAAAGAACGGCAGACCAAGGGCATCGTTGCGCTCGCGCTCGTTGGCTATCCGTCCTACATCGCGCTGAGGGGCCTGTGGGCGACACCCTTGTTCATGGAGCGACACGGCTTCACACTGACGGGCGTCGGGAATGTGCTTCTCGCCTCGTCGGTCGCGACCTTGGTTGGCCCACCGCTATTCGGTCTGGTGCGGGCGAAAGGACGCTCACGGCGATACCTGATCTGCGCGAGCATGGCCACTTCCGCCGGGATTTTCCTTATCCTTGCAATCTCCGCCAACTGGATCGTCGATGCTACGATGTGCGTTGCGCTTGGGGCGCTCACCGGCTTCACGATCCTGCAGTTCGCAGACACTAAGAGTGCATATGATCCTCAGGTCGTCGGCCGGGCATTCGGAATTCTGAACACAGCTGCATTCCTCGGCGTTGCCATCTTGCAGGGCGCAACTGGATGGGTGGCGTCCACCGCGAGCACGTTTAGCGTCAATCAATTCGCTGCTGTCTTCGCGTTCATCGCCGCGGCGTGCCTGCTGGCCATGGTCGCCTTCTTCATGCTTCCCTGGCCAGAATGGGAGGTCGGCAGCAAAACTGATGTTTAGGTATCAACGCCTTGCTAAGTGGATGGTAAGCCAATCCTGATAGTGCTGAATGGGAGGCCGGGCGTGCTTAGTCTAGTCGACAGCTATGGGGCCGGAAGCGGACGGTCGGCTTTCAGCCGTTAAAGGGGTGGAAGCGGACATTCAGGACCTTGGGGAGCATCGACGCGATCTGACCCATTCCGGTCATTCCCAGAGCATTTCGGCGTCTCCAAAGCGGACACTCAGCCAAGCCGGCGCTGATGACCTAAGCGGACATCTTGTCGAGAGAGCTTTCCGTTCAGAACTCTCGTGGATGGAAGGACCGGCGCGTTGCGTATGCCGAGTAACCCCGCCATCCGCCTAGCTATAGCTAAAGCACGCTCGCGTCCGAAGCAGGACTAGAATAGGGTGAAAGGTAAAGCCGCTACGACCGACCAGGGAAGGCGCACGGCACGTATGGACCGACGGCTTACGGCAATACTTGCTGCCGACGTGGTTGGCTACAGCCGCCTCATGGGCGAGGACGAGGTAGGCACGCTCGAGGGACTGAAGAGCTGCCGTCGCGAACTGATCAACCCCGAGATCAAGAAGCACCACGGCCGCATGATCAAGCTCATGGGCGACGGCGCGCTCGTCGAGTTCGCCAGCGTCGTCGATGCCGTCCAGTGTGCTGCTGTAATCCAGCGCCGGATGGCCGACCGCAACAAGGGCACCGCCGAAGCCCGGCAAATCCGGTTTCGCATTGGTGTCAATCTCGGTGATATCATCGTTGAGGGCGACGATATCTACGGCGACGGGGTAAACATCGCCGCCCGTCTGCAGGCGATCGCAGAGCCCGGCGGAATTTGCATCTCCGGCACGGCGTTCGATCACGCAGCGCACAAAGTGGATGTAGGCTTTGCCGGTCTGGGAGAGCAGCGCCTCAAGAATATCGCCGATCCGATTCGCGTCTATCGGGTCCTGCTAGATCCCAGACAATCGGGGAAGATCGTGGCCCCGCCACACCGGCCGGGCTCCTGGATCATGATTTTGGCAGGAATCGCGGCGGTCCTGTTGATCGGCTTGGTTGTAGGCATCTTTGCCTGGCAGAGGCCCTCCGCGCTTCAACGACCATCCGTTGCGGTCCTGCCATTTGCAAACCTGAGCGGCGATCCGAGCCAGGACTATTTTGCCGACGGCATCACCGAGGACTTGATTACCGACCTTGCCAAGCTTTCAGGCCTCGATGTCATCGCTCGCAATTCGGTTTTTGCCTACAAAGGAAAGCCCCTCGTTTTGGAAGATGTCGGACGCGATCTTGGCGTGCGGTTTGTCGTTGACGGCAGTGTAAGGCGGACCGGCGATCAAATCCGCCTCAATGCGCAGCTAATCGACATAGCCACTGGCGACAATCTGTGGGCCGATCGGTTCGATCGCGGCATCGCGGAAGTGTTTGCCGTCCAGGACGAGATGGGCCGGGAAATCGCCAAGGCGCTCGGCGTCCAAGCTTCGGCAGCCGAGAGCGAGCGAATGGCACGCCCGCCGACTGCAAATCTCGAAGCCTATGATACCTACCTGCGTGCGGAGCGGGAGGCGCGCACCGGTCGAGGCGACGGATTGCGCGAGGCGCTTGCGCTCTATGAGAAGGCGCAGAAGCTCGACCCTGCCTTCGCCGAGGCCTTCGCCGCCGACGCACGGCTGAGTGTCTATCTTTGGCGCACTGCCTCCGATGATATCATTCAGAGCGCGCTTGCGCGAAAGAGAGCATATGAGAAGGCAAGCCGTGCTTTGGAGCTCGATTCGGAGTTTTCATCGCCCTACGCCGTTCTCGGGATTATGCAGGTCATGGATCGCCGCTATGAAGATGCGATCATCTCGGCGGAGCGTGCGGTCGCATTAGGCTCCGGAGACGCTGCGACGCAAATTGCCGTTGGTTATATCCAGCTGTTCGCCGGCAATCATAACGAAGCGGCATTAGCCGTCGAGACGGCATTGAAGCTTGATCCCAATCTGGCTCCGATAGACCGCGAGGTTGTCGGAGTTGTCTTTCTTTTGCTCGGGGACACCAAGAAAGCCATTGAGACTCTCGAGCGCGCTCGCGACGATGCTCCAGAGGCGGGCAGCCTTAGGATTCTGCTCGCCGCGGCCTATGCCCGCGCCGGCCGCTCAGAGGACGCCAAAGCGGCGATTGCGGACGGCCTCCGGCTGGTGGCGAGGACCGAATCCTCGGCTCGACTGCGGTCGTTGGAAGCGTTTCGGAATCTCTATGCCCATCTTCGCAACGCTGAAGATCTGTCGCCGATCATCGACGCCCTACGCCAGGCAGGACTGCCCGAATGGCCGTTCGGCTTCACCGCTGATGAACATGCCCGGTTGAACGGCGCGGAAATCGCATCTCTTGTGGTTGGCAAGACCTTGAAAGGCAACCTCGAACCCGACGGGCTTCCAGCCATTATGCAGATCGAACAGGACGGCACGGCAGTCTTCCGCACTATGACACGAATGATCACCGTGAGGGTCTACGTTGATCGCGACCTCTTATGTGAGCAGAGCGAAAATTTGTTTGGGCGCCCCATCTGTGGTCCCGTCTACAGACGAAGGGACGCTGCCGGCAACGGGTATTCTTATGTCAATGTAGGTATGGTGTTTCACTTCGTGACAGTGAATTGAGCTCGCAAGTCTCAGGGGTTATTGATCAAGTTCCAATCCGGCTCATCGACTGCCAACTTTGCTTGGACAACCGGCCATTTAGCATCGCCCTTCGGAACAAAATCATCGGCATTGTCCGCAAAAGCGGCCGCGTTCCCTTCGTCGTAGATCAGGTAGAGCTTGCCATCGATGATCTTGAACGCTTCCGGATCGACATTGACAGTGACGGATTCATGGAGTGCGACCTCGCCCGCGCAGTAACCACCGTATTGAGGAGCGTATTTGGCAGGTTCGCTCATGAACATTTCCTTGTGTTTCTTGCTGGCGAAATGCCACGGCGTGCCAAGCCACTCATGGGAAAATTCTTCGGAACCCTTTACGGCCTTGCCATCGGTGAAATAAGCGACCGTGTCGTAGCCCATGATCGCCACGCCGCCGAAGTAGCCAGTGTTCACTGAGTCGTCGGCGAAGGCAGAGCCTGCACCGGCCATCAGGGTGAGCGAACATACGGCTGCCGAGACCGAATTGCGAACCAGTCTCCTCGTGATCAATATGTTCATCTGCGTTCTCCGTTCAATCGTGGATAGCGTCGCACTTCGCAGCGTTCGCTTCGCCAAGGACTTTCGCCTGGCACGTGGCGCCATGCCGTTTGAATAGTTTTATGATGTCGGTATTACCCTTCCAGAACGCGCGGGTAATCGGCATATAGCCATGACCCTCGGCCCGGTTCACATCCGCACCTTGCGCAATGAGGAATTCTGCCAGTTCGACATGGTTTTCCTCACCCGCTATCACCAAGGGTGTGACCCCAGACTTGTTAGCCGAGTCCTCGAGCACCGCGCCCTTTTCGAGCAACAGCTTGGCGATCGGGAGGCTTCCAGAAAACGCAGCCGCGTGGAGGGGGGTAAACCCACCGGAATTGCGCGCCATGATGTCGGCGCCCTTGCTCAGCAGGAATTCCGCAATGGGAAGCTGATCGTCGAGAGCAGCAGCGATGAGGAGCGTTGCCTGGTCGCGTGCCCGGCTGTCGACTTCGGCACCGCCTGCCAAGGCTTGCTCCACGGCACTCTTGTCGCCGGCAGCGATGGAGTCGAACAACGGCTCACCTGCGACTACTCTTGTAGCCGCCAATACCAGCATAGTAAGTGCCAGCAGTCCGCGCATCACGTAGAATAGCATATTAGCTTCAAGTCATACAAGCTGCATTGGGCTCATCGGGGCAGATGCCGGCGGACAGCGCGGCCGGATGTCCGCTTTGGGATGCGGCTGAGGTCTGCTCAACGGCCGATATCAGGCGCTAAGCTGCCGCTCCGCTGCCCCACGGGCCATGGAAAGCGCCCGGCCCATCGATGCGTTCGAAGCCGTGCGCGCCGAAGAAATCGCGTTGCGCCTGGATCAGGTTCGAGGTGCCGCGGCCCTGGCGGTAGCTGTCGAAATAGGCAAGCGCCGACGACAGCGCCGGCACGGGTGAGCCGGCTTCCGACGCCCCTGCCACGATGCGCCGCAGCGATGGATGCGCTTCCTGCATCATTGCAATGAAAGCCGGCGCCATCAAAAGATTGGTGGCCGCCCCGCCGGTGCCGAAGGCTTCCGCCATCGTGTCCAGCAATTGCGAGCGGATGATGCAGCCTGCCCGCCAGATCTTGGCGATGGTCGGCATCGGCAGGTTCCAGTTGAATTCCTTCGACGCGCCGCTCATCACCGCGAAGCCTTGCGCATAGGCTGATATCTTGCCGGCGAACAGCGCCAGTTCGAGATCGCCAAGAAGCGCGTCCTTGTCTCCGGAAATGGTGGTCACGCCGCCTTTGCCATAGGCGTTTTCGGCGGCCAGCCGCTCGTCCTTGATCGACGACAGCACGCGCGCCGCCACCGCGGCCTCAATCGCGGTGGCCGGAATGCCGAGCTGCTGCGCTTCGATGACCGACCATTTGCCGGTGCCCTTCTGGCCGGCGCGGTCGAGGATGATATCGACCACCGGCTTGCCTGTCTTCGGATCGTCGGCGGCCAGCACCTTGGCGGTGATCTCGATCAGGTAGGAGTTGAGCCGGCCCTTGTTCCAGCCGGCAAACACCTGTGCGATCTGCTTCGGCCCCATGCCTAACCCGTCGCGCAAGATGCCGTAGATCTCGGCGATCATCTGCATGTCGGCATATTCGATGCCGTTATGGATGGTCTTGACGAAATGCCCGGCGCCATCGGTGCCAAGCCATGCGGCACAGGGCTCATCCCTGAACTTGGCCGAAATTGCGGTCAGCACCTTTTCGACGCGTTTCCAGGACTGTTCCGTGCCGCCGACCATGATCGACGGTCCATGGCGCGCGCCCTCCTCGCCACCGGACACGCCCATGCCGATGAAGGTGAGACCCGAATCGGAAAGCTCGGAGAAGCGCCGCATCGTGTCGCGAAAATTGGCGTTGCCGGCATCGATGACGATGTCGTTGGCCGACAGCACGCCGCGCAGTGCCGCGATCTGCTCATCGACCGGCTTGCCGGCCAGCACCATGATGATGATCGGTCGCGGCGGCCGGATGGCGGCGGCGAGTTCCTCCAGGCTGTAGCAGGGAACAACCATGTCCTTCAGCGCGCCGGCATTCTCGACGAAGGCGTCGGTACGTGCCGCGGTGCGGTTGAAAACGGCTATGCGGTGCCCCTTCTCGGCGATGTTGAGCGCCAGGTTGGAGCCCATCGTGCCGAGGCCGATCAGGCCGATTTCGGCTTTTTCCATCGTTTCTTCCCTGCTTTCGGATCTTTTGTTGAGGCGCGATTTGTAGCGGTGCCCATTCTTCTTGGGATGCCATTCTTGTCGAGATGCCAATCTTGCCGAAATGAATGACGGGCCTTCAAGGCCGCGTCAACCGCCTCGCCGAAATGTGTTGCGCAGACTGCCGGCTGGTCCTCAAGGCCTGATGTCGATCGGCGCCTCTATCTTCACGATCTCGAAATCCGAGACGAGAATATCGAGCCGTGCTGTCCATCGGCCGGGAACCGGGACGACGAGACCGTCGACGCGCCAGGTGCCGTCGCCTGATTTTTTCGCCGCGCGCTTGATCGGCTCGATCCCGGCATCGGGTTTTGACAGCACCAGCGTCACTTGTTCAGCGTCGAGCGGGCCGAAATCTCCGGTCATGATGACGATCGAGGCGGCAACCGGCCCAACATGGCCGGGTGTGATGCTGAGGTGGGCCATCGCCTTCGGCGTGTGGATATGCACCGAAGCCGGCTGCGCCGCTGCGATCGCCAGGGCGCGTGGCGGCGGCGTGAAGCGCCAGCCGGCGGCAACGCCGAATATCGCCAGAACGATCAGCATCTCAATGCCGATCGAGCGGACCAGCCTCTTCTGTACTTCCGTCTCTCCCGCTTCCGCGGGACCGGTCAGCTTCCAGCGGTTGATGGCGGCCAGAATGAACAGAAACAACAGCAGCGCCAGCTTGACCAGCAGCAGCCGGCCATAGGCGGTCTCGAGCAAAGCTGCGGGCGCCTGTACCTGGATGACAGCCAGCACGAAGCCGGTGGCCGCAAGCACGGCCACGACAGGTAGGATCGCCTGGGAAAACCGATGCAGGAAAGGTGCGGCCTCGGCCGGCTTCCGCCTGATAGTGAGACCGAGCGGCGCAAGCGCCCCGGCCCAGAACGCGATGCCGGCGCCGTGCAGAAACACCATCGGCCTTGTCAGCCATTGCGGTTCGGCAGCACTTGCATGTCCGCTGGCGGCAAGGGCGGCGCCGACACCGGCCAGGCCGGCAAAGGCAAACAGCTTTGCGCCGCCGCGCGGCCCGACCAGCGACAGCAGGCCAAGCCCGAGCGCCACCAGCGCGACCAGCACTGTCCAGCCGAAGCTGGTGCCGAGCCCGGCCTGCCAGACGCCTGGCTGCGCCAGCCGGACGAACGGTGCGCCGAGCGCGTCCAGTCCCTGCAAGCCGAGCGATAACGGCGCCGCGACGAGGCCGCACAGGATCGCGGCGATGACGAAGCGCCGGCCGGAACGCCCGCCCTTCGCCAGCCAGGCGATGGCAAAGGCGCCGCCGACGCCGAGAAACAGGCCGAAACAGAGAAAGACCTTGCCGGTCCAGATTGCCGACCTCAGACCCCGGTCGACAGCTTCGGCGACGGCCGGCGCCGCACTCGGCGCGCCGATCGAAAACAGCACCGAGCCGCCAACCGGATGGCCATCGGCGGAGATCACCCGCCAGCTCAGCACATGCGTGCCGGATCCGAGCCGTTGCGGATTGTCGATGTCGAGCGTCTGGCCATTGAGCCGAAAGGATGTCAGCGGAACCGGCGTTCCATCGGGCCGCACCAAGGTCAGCATCAGCGGTGACACCGGCTCGCTGAAGGTCAGCGAGAACTGCGCGGGGCTCTGCGCCAGCACGGCGCCGTCCGTCGGCTCGGTTGTGACCAGCGCCGCGTGGGCGAAGGCCTGACCTGGCGCGGCAATGGCGGCAAGCAGCACGATCGCAGCCAGCAGGCAGATCGCAAATCGGCCGGTTGTGCAGACCGTTCGCAGCAGGGATGCAGCACTCATGTCACGGCACAAAACAGCGGCGCACTCTTTCGAACAAGGCGCGCCGCCAAAAAATCATAGCTTCGGCGCAAGCTTGAGGCCGGGCGCCGGATATTCCAGCGCGTCCTCATCCTGGCCGGCCGCTGGAATCTCGATCCAGCGTTCGGCGGCGCCGTCGCATTCCTGCACCACCGGGAAGTAGAGCGTTTGGCCTGCCGGCAGATCCGCCGCCAGTGTCCCGCGGAAGACGAATTCGTCGTAGAATTCGTCCGGCAGGCTGCCGCCGCTCCAGTTGACTTCCTTGACGCCGCTGGACACCTCTTGACCATGGAGCTGATAGGATTTCTCGTATCTGCCGTTCTTGACCTGCAGCGTCCAGCCGGCCTTCGGCATCGGCTTCACTGAAATCACTCCCTCCGGGATCTGCACGCGCACGGCGGTCGTCGCCTTGCCTTCACAGCCATGCGGCACGCGCAGGATGGCCTTGTAGGTTGAACCGACCGCCGCCTCCTGCGCTTCCAGCGTAATGTGGGCAAAGGCAGCACTGGTCCCCAGGACGAAAAACACGCCGGCCGACAGAAGATAATTGCTCATGATGGTTCCTCGAGTTTGAATTGTGCGGATCTGGCCGGATCAATTGGCATGGTCGTGCATGCCGCCCGTTTCGCCCATGCCTTCCACCGTGAACTCGACGGCCACCGTGCCAGCCTTTTCGAAGGTCAGCGCAGCGGAAAACTTCTCGCCTTGTTTGGGCTGACGCTTGAGGCCGATAAACATCAAGTGATAACCGCCGGGAGCTAGCGCGGCCTTGCCGCCGGCCGGGATTTCGAGGCCGCCGCTGACCGGCCGCATGGTCATGACGCCGTCCTTGACACCCATTTCGTGCAGTTCGGTCCTGTCCGACACATCGGAGGAGATCGACAGCAGCCGATCCGGCGAACTGCCGGTGTTGGTCACGGTGAAGTAGCCGCCGGCCACTTTGGCGCCCGGTGGCGTGGCGCGCGACCAGGGATGCACGATTTCGAGGTCGCCAACCCTGAACTCATGCGCGAAGACGGCCTGGGCGTTGACGAACAGCAGGGCGAGGAGGAGCACGGTGACGCCGAGTCGCTCCTCGAAGCTGCGCAGGAAGCGGCTGTTGCGGCCGAGCCGCACGCGAAAAGTGTGAGACATGATAGCTCCAGGACCTGAGAAATCGCGCCGTCGGCCAGTCGCGAACAGTTTCGATGTTGAACGAATTCGCCCGCGAAAAATTCCGCATGGCGAACCGGGACGGATCAGGCCGTCACCGGAGGCGCGCGCGGATTCGACGGAGAGCGGTCGCGGGCAAAGTCGAGATGCCTGAACGCCGGCAGCACAAACGCGACGGTTTCGACGGAAAAATTGCCGGACAGCGTGGCGGCAGCGGGCGGCGGCGCGTAGACAGCCGAAGCCATGCCGCAGCCAGGCATGCAGCAAGCCGGCATGTGCTGCTGGTGCGGATCGCCGCCGGGACGCTGGGCAGCGCCCTCCTGGGTGCAGATGACGTTGCCGAAAGCGTCGCGTTGCGAAGCATCCGGCCCGATGCCGAAGGCGAATGCGCCAAGCACCGACTGGAGCACCAGCAAATAGGCCGCGGCGAATGCCGCCGGCATGCTCCATCGTCTCCGCCGGATATTCAAATGCCTGCCTCTTCACGCAGCAACGGCAAGATATCTAGCACGCGGCCGGCGGTCGGAAAATCGCCAAATCACCACTGCGGCAACGCGGCGCTTTAATGCATGTCGCGCAAAAGTGTGCAGCGGTTTTGCGATAACGACATGCATAAAACAACAACCTAAAGCTCGCTACGCTTGCTGGCCTTCTGGAATCGACGTCAACAGCGTATTGCGCGCCGACTTCAGATGCTTGCGGCAGGCGGCGTCGACCTTGCCGAGATCGCGCGATTTGAGCGCCGCGATATAGGCCAGGTGTTCCGCGACCGCCACTTCGTTGCGCTCGCGCTCCTGCGCCTTGTTCCACTGATAGTGGTAGTGGAAGATCATGGCGATGACGTCGTAGAAATCGACGATGAAGCGATTGTGCGACGCGCGGTGGATCAGCCGGTGAAAGCGCTCGTCGAGCTCCGAGAATTCGTTGAAGCGCATGGCGATCTCGCGCGCCAGCAGGCGATGCTCATCCTCCAGCAGGTCGAGGTCGGCCCACACCGGGCTGTCTTCCGGCAGCGCGGCGAAGGCGGCGGCCGAGCGCAGTTCGAACATCTCGCGGATTTCGGTCAGTTCCAGCGCAAAAGCGCGGGTAAAACCTTTCAGCACCCAATGGCTGTTGCGGCGCTTCTCGATCAGCCCGAAGCGGGAAAAGCGGATCAGGAACTCGCGCACGCTGGTGGTGCCAACGCCGATCTCGCGCGCCAGCTCGAGTTCGTTGATCTGCATGCCGGGCTCAGCACCGCCCGCAAGCAGCCGCCGCATGAAGGAGCGCTCGATGATCTGCGACAGCGTGTCGGTTTCTTCCTCGGGAAAAAAGTCGTCCGGCCGCGGCACGCGCAAAACCGTCTTGCTGCGCTTGTTCCAGGCGATCAGCCCGGTCTCTTCCATGCGCGCAAGGATGGTGCGGATCGTCGTGCGGCTGACGCCAAGCAGGGTGCCCAGCTCGGGCTCCGACGGCAGGCTTTTCGTTTCGTCGAGCAGCCGCAAACCGCGATTGTAGGCGTCCTTATAGACGTTGTTGCTCTTCGACATCCCCTGCCCCGTTGCGCGCCGGCGCTTGCGGCGGCCGGCTTGAAGCGCGATATGCAGATGCTTCTGGCGCAGGCTCCCGGGAAGCGGAATCGCTTTTCGGAAGTCAGGCCTGGTTCCAGCGTCCGGTCCTCTGCGCATCCGCAAGAACGCGCGGCTTCGTCACGAAAAAACAATTGACGCAAAACTGTTTTTTCACGATAAAAGACATTAACTGTTAACAGGCGCGTGTCAATCGCTTGCCGATCCCAGGAACACCCAGGAAATTGCCCGTGAACACCGCAAACAGCATTCTTCTGTCCCCCGCCGACAATGTCGCGGTCGCCAACGGCCGCATCGAGATCGGCGCGGTGCTGCCGGGCGGCGCCGTTGCCACGGCGCTGATCGAACCCGGCCACAAGGTGGCGATCAAGCCGATTGCCGCCGGCGAGGCCGTGGTCAAATACGCCCAAGCGATCGGCCGCGCCACTGAAGCCATTGCGCCCGGCGAGCATGTCCATTCGCACAATCTGGTCTTCGAATCCGGGCGTTTGCCGGTGGTGCCGCCGAGCGAGGCCGTGCACGCCACAGAGGCCGATCGCGCCCGCACCTTCATGGGCTACCGCCGCGCCGACGGCCGTGCCGGCACGCGCAACTTCATCGGCGTTCTCGCCAGCGTCAATTGCTCGGCCACCGTTTGCCACGCCATCGCCGACGAGGCGAACCGGACGCTGCTGCCCAGATATCCGGGGATCGACGGCTTCGTTCCCATCGTTCACGGCCAGGGCTGCGGCATGAGCGCCACCGGCGACGGCATGATGGTGCTGCACCGCACGCTGGCCGGCTATGCTCGTCACCCGAATTTTGGCGGTGTGCTGATGGTCGGTCTCGGCTGCGAGGTCAACCAGCTCACCCTCTATGGCCAGAAGGGCGTCGCCGCGGGAAAGCGCCATTTCAACATCCAGGAAGCCGGCGGCTCGCGCAAATCTGTCGAGAAGGCGTTGGTCGTGCTGGCCGAGATATCAGAGGAGGTCGGCAAGCTTGAGCGTGAGCCGATCCCGGTCAGCGAGATCGTCGTCGGCCTGCAATGCGGCGGCTCCGACGGCATGTCCGGTATCACCGCCAATCCGGCGCTGGGCGCCGCCGTCGACATCCTGGCCGGCGTCGGCGGCATCGGCATCCTTTCCGAGACGACGGAAATCTACGGCGCCGAGCATCTGCTCGCCTATCGCGCGGCGACCCCGGAGATCGCCGCCAAGCTCGATGGCTATGTAAAGTGGTGGGAAGATCATGTCGCCAAGCATGGCGCCTCCATCGACAACAATCCGTCACCCGGCAACAAGCGCGGCGGCCTGACCACCATTTTGGAGAAGTCGCTTGGCGCCGTCGCCAAGGGCGGCCAAACGCCGCTCAACGGCGTCTTCGGCTATGCCGAGAAGGTCAGCGGCCACGGCTTGGTGTTCATGGACACGCCCGGCTACGACCCGGTTTCCGCCACCGGCCAGGTGGCTGGCGGCGCCAACGTCATCGTCTTCACCACCGGCCGCGGTTCCTGCTTCGGCTGCCGGCCGACACCGTCGATCAAGGTCGCCAGCAACTCGACCATGTACCACACGATGGAAGAGGACATGGACGTGAATTGCGGCGTCATCGCCTCGGGCGAAAAGACCATTGCCGGCATGGGCCGCGAGATTTTCGAGCTGATCGTCGAGACGGCCTCCGGCCGCAAGACCAAGAGCGAGGAGTTCGGCTACGGCGACAACGAGTTCGTGCCGTGGCACCTCGGAGCGACCCTCTAGAACAGCCACCAACTGACTTAAGACATGGACGGGGCCGGCAAATGGCCGGTGGGAGGCTTTGCATGAAGAAACGCCGTGTCGGCAGCACCGCGCTGGAAATAACCGAGGTCAGCTTCGGCGGCGCGGCGGTCGGCGGGCTCTACCGAGCCTGCCCACGCGAGACGGCGATGCAGACGCTGCAGGTCGCCTGGGATGCCGGCGTGCGCTATTTCGATACCGCGCCCTTCTACGGCTTCGGCCTTTCGGAACGCCGCTTCGGCGATTTCCTGCGCGACAAGCCGCGGGACTCCTACATGCTGTCGACCAAGGTCGGGCGCCTGTTGCGGCCGGTGCCGGAAGACCGGATTCCGGACCATTCCTATGTCGATCCGCTGCCCTTTGCGCCCGACTACGACTATTCCTACGACGGCATCATGCGCTCCGTCGAGTTCAGCTATGCGCGGCTTGGCCTCAATCGAATCGACATCCTGTTCGTTCACGACATCGGCGTCTATACGCATGGCGTCGAGAAAACGAAGCTGCATTTCCGCCAGTTTATGGATGGCGGGCTGAAGGCGCTGGAAGAGCTGAAGTCGCACAAGGTCATTTCCGCCTACGGCCTTGGCGTCAACGAGGTGCAGATCTGTCTCGATGTGCTGCGCCGGGCGCCGCTCGACTGCATCCTGCTCGCCAGCCGCTATTCGCTGCTCGACCGCACCGCCGAAGCCGAATTGCTGCCGCTTTGCCGGCAACGGCAGACCTCGCTGATCATCGGTGGCGTCTTCAACTCGGGCATCCTGGCGACCGGCCCGGTGCCGGGCGCGCATTTCGACTACCTGCCGGCCACCGGCGACATTCTCGACCGCGTCGGCGCCATGGAAAAAATCGCCGCCGAGGGCGGCTACCCGCTTGCCGCGGCGGCGTTCCAGTTCCCGCTGCACGAGCCTGTGGTGGCTTCTGTGCTGACGGGCACCGCCAAACCGGCCAATCTGGAACGAAATCTGCAACTGCTCGACATCCAGGTGCCCGAAACAGAATTCGCCAAATATGATCCCTACACGGTCGTACAGAAACTCGGCTGATGCGCTGCGGCCTTCGCCGGTTGAACGGCGGACGGTGCGATCAGGAGGCGCCCCACCTTACGCCTCAAAAAAGAACAAATATTCCATCTTGACGGGAAGATGGAATTAATATTCCATGCCGTTTCGGAGAGGATTTGTGGGGTTTGGCAATGAGAGGGATCGGCACTCCCTTCCGGTCGAGGCATACGCAGGACGACACGAAACACCGCTTGCGTCGACCGGACCGATGCATTATCAAAATCCGGTAAATGTTTTTTATTGATAAAGTTCCGTTTGGGCAGCGCCTATCCAAACCGAGCTTCCGCTACGTTCACCGGGCGACTTAGGGAGGAAGTCTAATGAAATTCGTGACCAGCATTCTCAACCGCCGCGCATTCGTGGCGCTCGCCGCCGCCTCGATGCTTGCCGGCGTGATGCATTCGGCGCCGGCTTCGGCGGCGGACGTAACCATTCCGATCATCGTCAAGGACACCACCTCTTTTTACTGGCAGATCGTCCTGGCCGGCGCCCGCAAGGCCGGCAAGGACCTCGGCGTCAACGTGCCGGAACTCGGCGCCCAGGCGGAGACCGACGTCAACGGCCAGATCTCGATCCTTGAAAACGCCGTCGCCGGCAATCCGGCTGCCGTGGTCATCGCACCAACCGAGGCCAAGGCGCTCGGCAAGCCGATCGACGAGGCAGCCACCAACGTCAAGATCATCGGCATCGATTCCGGCGCCGACTCCAAGGCCTTCACCTCGTTCCTGACCACCGACAATATCCAGGGCGGCCGCGTCGCCGCTGACGGGCTGGCGGCCGCGATCGGCGAAGCCAATGGCGGCAAAATCGAGGGCGACGTCGCCCTGATCACCGCGCTTCCGGGTGCCGGCTCGCTCGAGCAGCGCGCCCAGGGCTTCAAGGAACAGCTTGCCGCCAAATATCCCGGCCTCAAGCTCATTGCCGACAAATACGCCGACGGCCAGGCCACCACCGGCCTCAACATCGCAACCGACCTGATCACCGCCAACCCGAACCTCAAGGGCATCTTCGCCTCCAACCTGATCATGGCGCAGGGCGTCGGTCAGGCGATCGCCGAGAACAGCCTTGCCGGCAAGGTCGGGCTGATCGGTTTCGACAGCGACGAGAAGCTGGTCAAGTTCCTCAATGACGGCGTCATTTCCGGCCTCGTCGTCCAGGATCCGTACCGGATGGGCTATGACGGCATCAAGACGGCGCTCGCTGCCTCGAAGGGCGAGAAGGTCGAGGCCAATGTCGACACCGGCGCCAACCTCGTCACCAAGGCTAACATGAAAGATCCGAAGATCGACGCGCTGCTCAATCCGAAGCTCGACTGAGCACCGGCATTGGCACACCGTTTCCGGGGCTTTTTGCCCCGGAAACGACCTACACGCGTGCCACTCGTGAGGCCGATCTGGGAGGCCAATCTGGGAGGCCAATTGGGAGGAACGTCATGACGTCGACGGCGCAGGAACTGCATCCCGCCCCAACGCTGGAACCGGGCAGGACGATCCTCGAACTCAAGGGACTGGAGAAGCGATATCCCGGCACGCACGCGCTGAAGCCGGTTGACCTCGCCTTCAAGGCCAGCGAAATCCACGCCATTGTCGGCGAGAACGGTGCCGGCAAATCCACCCTGATCAAGCTTTTGACCGGCGTCATGCCGCGCACCTCCGGCGACGTCATCTGGGAGGGCAAGCCGGCAGCGCTGGCGACGCCGCATGAGGCGATGGCGCTCGGCATCAATGCCGTGCACCAGGAGGTCGTTCTGTGCCGCCATCTCACTGTCGCGGCCAACATGTTCCTCGGCGAGGAGGATTCCCGCTTCGGCATACTGCAGCAGCGGGCCATGGTCAGGGAAGCGCAGAAGATCATCGACGATCTCGGCTTCGATCTGCCGGCGCATGTCGTGCTGGGTGACCTGACCATAGGCCAGCAGCAGCTGATCGCCGCCGCCCGCGCCACCGTGCGCGGCACCAAGTTCCTGATCTTCGACGAACCGACTGCCTATCTCACCCGCAAGGAAGCCGACCAGCTGTTCACGCTGATCCGCCGGCTGAAGGGCGAAGGCGTCACCATCATCTACATCAGCCACCGCATGGAAGAGGTATTCGAGCTCGCCGACCGCGTCTCGGTGCTGCGCGACGGCACGCTTGTCGGCACCAGGAACATCGCCGAGACCAACGACGCCGAGCTGGTCAAGATGATGATCAACCGCTCGATCGAGCAAGTCTATCACAAGGAGCATTTTACCCCGGGCGCGACGCTGCTCGAAGCCAGAAATCTCTCCGGCAAGGGCTTCGAAAATGTCTCGATGACGGTCCGTGCCGGCGAAATCGTCGGGCTCTACGGGCTGATCGGCGCCGGGCGCAGCGAGTTCGTCACCACGCTCTACGGCCGTCACCGCAAGTCGGCCGGCCAGATCCTCTGGGAGGGCAAGGAGGTTCAGGTCAACTCCGAGCATGACGCTATCAGGCTCGGCATGGCGCTGGCGCCGGAAAGCCGCCGCGACCAGGGCCTCTGCCTCAACCTGCCGGTCGGCCTCAATCTCAATCTGCCGATCTACAAGCGCATCTCCAGCAATCTGCTGATCTCCAGCGCACAGGAGAAGACCGAGGCGGATCGCCAGATCGCCAATCTCAGGATCAAGACGCCGACGCGTCACGCCCTCGCCTCCAGCCTGTCCGGCGGCAACCAGCAGAAGATCGTCATCGGCAAATGGCTGGCGCACGGCGCCAAGCTGTTCATCTTCGACGAGCCGACAGTCGGCGTCGATGTCGGCACCAAGGCCGAGATCTACCGCCTGTTCAGTGCGCTTTTGTCCAAGGGCGCCGGCATCATCCTGATCTCGTCCTATCTGCCCGAGGTCTATGAACTGGCCGACACGCTGCATGTGTTCCGGCGCGGCAAACTGGTGGCCACTCATGGTTTCCACACTGCCGACCATGAGGAGATCCTCACCCAGGCGCTGGCCGAGAAACAAGAAAAACCGGGAGGACAGATATGAGCACCGAGGCGATCGCGGCCGAAAGGCCGAAACGCAACTACAACGCGCTGTTCGGGCTGACGCTGCTGGCGCTGCTGGTGCTGTTGTGGGTCATCCTGTCGGTGGCGACGCCGAGCTTCGCCTCCGCCAACAACATCTCGAACCTGCTGCGGCAAGGTTCGATGATCGCCATCCTGGCGGTCGGCCAGACCTTCGTCATCATCACCGGCGGTATCGACCTTTCCGTCGGCGCCGTGGTTGGCTTCGCCACCGTCATCGTTGCGATGCTGATCAATGCCGGCGTGCCGATTTACCTCGCCATCCTGATCACCTTGCTGGTTGGCGTCGCCATCGGCCTGTTCCACGGCTTCGGCATCGTCAAGATGGGCCTGCCGCCCTTCATCATCACGCTGGCGACGCTGACCTCGCTGCGCGGCATCGGCCTTTTGATGACCAATGGCAACTCGATCTCGATCAACAACGACGCCTTCCAGTTGTTTTCGCGCAGCTCGTTCCTCGGCGTCCCCAATCTGTTCTGGATGGTGATCCTGGTCGGCATCCCTGCCTACATCTTCCTGCATCACAGCCGCTGGGGCCGGTATCTGTTCTCGGTCGGCTCCAACGCCGAGGCCTCGCGTCTGTCCGGCGTCAACGTCCAGCGCACCATCTACATGGCCTATACGCTGTCTGGCCTCTGCGCGGCTTTTGTCGGCGTGCTGCTTGCCTCGCGCATCGGCATCGGCAATCCGACACAGGCCGAGGGCTGGGAGTTGCAGGCGATCGCCTCGTCGGTGATCGGCGGCACCTCATTGTTCGGCGCCGTCGGCTCGGTGCACGGACCGCTGCTTGGCGCCTTCATCCTCGCCACCATCAACAACGGCGCCAATCTCTTGAACGTCAATGCCTTCTGGCAGCGCATCATTACCGGCGTGCTGATCATCGTCATCGTCTATTTCGACGGCCTGCGCCGCCGCGGCAAGTAGACCATCTTAACAACCGCCGGCCCGGCGATCGGGCCGGCGGTGCCATGAACCGACTGGATCAAAGCATGAAAGCCGTCATCTGCCGTTCGCCCGGCGATCTTGTTGTGGAAGACCGCCTGGCGCCGGGCACACCACCGCCGGGCTGGGCGCTGGTCGCGGTCAGTCATGTCGGCATCTGCGGCACCGACTATCACATCTTCGAGGGCAAGCATCCGTTCCTCGCCTATCCCCGCATCATGGGTCACGAGGTCTCCGGCACCGTGATCGAGGCCGGCGGAGGCGTCGACCTGCCGGTGGGCGAGCCGGTGATCATCAACCCGTATCTCGCTTGCGGCAAATGCAGCGCCTGCCGCCTAGGCAAGCCGAATTGCTGCGTCAGGATCGAGGTGCTCGGCGTCCACCGCGACGGCGCCATGTGCGAACGGATCCTGGTGCCGGCGCAAAATCTTTATCCGGCCAACGGCCTGTCGCTGGCCGATGCCGCCGCCGTCGAATTCCTGGCGATCGGGGCGCATGCCGTGCGGCGCTCGCTGGCTGATCCCGGCGCGCGCACGCTGGTCATCGGTGCCGGGCCGATCGGCCTCGGCACGGCGCTGTTTGCCCGCATCGCCGGTCTCGACGTGACGCTGCTCGACATGAGCGCGGAAAGGCTTGGCTTCGCCGCAAGCGAACTCGGCTTCGCCACCCTCGACGCATCACGGCAGTCTGCGACCGATCTAGTTCGCGAGGCGACCAACGGCGAAGGTTTTGACGCGGTCTTCGATGCCACCGGCAACACCCAGTCCGTCCAGTCAGCCTTCGCCCATGTCGCGCATGGCGGGACGCTGGTCCTGGTCAGCGTCGTCAAGGACGACATCGTCTTTTCCGATCCTGAATTCCACAAGCGCGAGATGACGCTGATCGGCAGCCGCAACGCTCTGCGCGTCGACTTCGACCATGTCGCCGCCTCGATCCGCGATGGTGCTGTGCCGCTGGCAAAGCTCGTCACCCATCGCACGACGCTTGGCGACACGCCGCGCGACCTCGCCCGCTGGGCGCATGAGAAATCCGGCCTGATCAAGGCCGTCATCCAGGTCGGATGAACCGGACTTTAAAGCGCCGATATCTTGAGCTCGACCCGCTCAGCCGGAAACCGGGTTTCGGCAAACTGGATCGGCTGGCCGTCCGGCGTGACGTTGACGGCGACCGTGACCAGCACGATAGCGCCGGGCTGCAGATTAAGATCGGCAAGGTCGGCGGCGTCCGCGTGGCGGGCCGACAACACCGTCGATTGTCTGAGATAGTCACCGATGCCGAAACCCCGGAATGAGGCGGTCACCGATCCGGTTTCGGCCATGGCGGCATCGATGCCGGCGAAGCGAGCCGCGTCGAACCAGCCGGTCGCACGCGAGACCGGTTGCCCATCGGCTTCGCCGCGTGTCTCGAGGCGTATGACAGTCGAACCCCTGGCAAGCCCCAGCCCTTCGGCGACGCGCCGGCTGGCCGGCTCGACCGCCGATTCGAGCAGCACGCTGCGGCGCTCCGACGCCTGCCCTTGCAAGCCCTCCGAAAAACGGGTGCGGGCGCCGATCGGATAGGACAGGCGCTTGCGCGACAGCACGAAGGTGCCGCGCCCCTGTTCGGCCCTGAGCACGCCATCCTGCACCAGTGCGGCGATGGCGCTGCGCACCGTATGGCGGTTGACGCCATAGCGCTCGGCCAGTGCAACTTCCGGTGGCAATGCAGCATTCTCGGCAAAGTCGCCGACGGCGATCGAATGCAGGATCTGGTCGGCGATCTGCCGCCACAGCGAGACGCCGCTGCGCCGCTCCAAGCTGCTGGCCATCTGCTGACCGATCATTTCTTTGCCCCGATCTTTTTCGCGCTGTCATCCGTCCGTCATGGACACGCTTTAGAAAATAGATATAATTTGTATAATTGTCTATATCAATAGACGAATTTTCGATGCAAGGGAATGTCAACCATGCGAGGACAGGAAGCGCGCGATCAGCAGCTTGAGCGCAAGGCCGTCATGGCGACGTTGGCGCAATCGACCGGCGACGATATCGTCCGCCTCTGGAACGAAGCCGGCCTGCCTTCGGAAGCAGAACTCCTGCGCGGCCCTGAAACCGGCCTGGTCACCGTGCGTGGCCGCATCGGCGGCGGCGGCGCACCATTCAACCTCGGCGAGGCGACGGTCACCCGCGCGACTGTGCGGCTTGCCTCGGGAGAAGTCGGCCACTGCTATGCGCTCGGCCGTGACAAGCAGAAAGCAAAACTGGCGGCGATCGCCGACGCGCTCTGGCAGGATCCCACCCGCCGCAACGAGGTCGAGAGCAAACTCATTGCGCCGCTGCAGGCCGCACTGGCCAGCCGACGTGAGCGGCGGCGCGCCGAGACGGCGGCAACGAAGGTCGATTTCTTCACCATGGTACGCGGAGAAGACTGATGGACATCGCAACGCAAGCGATCGAGGGCGGCTTTGCCAATCCGGTGTTCGACGCCCAGACAGTGTTCCGCGCCGTGATGGACGGAATGGCGCGGCCGGGCACCCTGCAGCCTCTGCCGGTCTTTGCCCGCCCACCGGCGCCGCTGTCGGCCACCGCGGGCGCCATCGCGCTGGCGCTGTGCGACAACGACACGCCACTCTGGCTCGACCTCGTTCTGCAGGCCCCAGCAGCGGTGAAATCCTGGCTCGGCTTCCACACCGGCGCGCCACTGGCCCACACGCCAGCCGATGCGCATTTCGCGCTGATCGCCACGCCGGCCGAGATGATGGCGCTCGACGGCTTTTCACAAGGCACCCAGGACTATCCCGACCGCTCGACGACGCTGATCCTGCAGGTCAGCGATCTCGTCTCAGGCGCCCCGCTGCTGCTCGAAGGTCCCGGCATCGAAACAACCGCGACAATCGCGCCGGCGCAGATGCCGCGCCACTTCGTCGAACAATGGAAGCAGAACAATCAGCGTTTTCCCCGTGGTGTCGACATTATCCTCGCCACCCCGGAAGGCGTTGCCTGCCTGCCGCGCACGACGCGCATCAAGACGATGGAGGCGTGATATGTATGTCGCGGTAAAAGGCGGTGAAGCGGCCATTGCCAACGCCCACGCCCTGCTCGCCGACCGCCGCCGCGGCGACCGTTCCGTGCCGGCGCTTCGCCTCGACCAGATCGTCGAGCAGCTGGCGCTCGGCGTCGACCGGGTGATGAGCGAAGGTTCGCTCCACGACCGCGAATTGGCGGCGCTGGCCATCGTTCAGGCGCGCGGCGACATGATCGAGGCGATCTTCCTGGTTCGCGCCTATCGCACGACGCTGCCGCGCTTCGGCTACACCAGGGCGATCGACACCGGCGCGATGCTGGTCGAGCGGCGCGTGTCGGCGACCTACAAGGATCTGCCTGGCGGCCAGCTTCTCGGCCCGACCTTCGACTACACGCACAGGTTGCTCGATCCCGAGCTTGCCGCCGGCGGCGGCGTCGCCGAGCCGCTGCAGCGTGCCAGCGACGCGGACGCCATGCCGCGTGTCTCCGCCATCCTCGCCCGCGAAGGCCAGATCGAGCCCGATGGCGACATGCCGCAGGACCATATCCCGGGCGACATCACCCGCGAGCCGCTGGAATTTCCGATGGCGCGCGACATCCGCCTGCAGGCGCTGTCACGCGGCGACGAGGGTTTTTTGCTGGCGCTCGGCTATTCCACCCAGCGCGGCTATGCCCGCAACCATCCGTTCGTCGGTGAGGTTCGCATCGGCGAGGTCGACCTGGAACTCGACGTGCCGGAGCTGCCATTCGGCGTACCGCTCGGTTCTGTGCGTGTCACCGAGTGCCAGATGGTCAACCAGTTCAAGGGCTCGGCCAAGGCGCCGCCGCAATTCACCCGCGGCTACGGCCTCGTCTTCGGCCAGAGCGAGCGCAAGGCGATGGCCATGGCGCTCTGCGACCGCGCGCTTCGCGCAACCGAATTCGGCGAAGATGTCGTCGCCGCTGCCCAGGACGAGGAATTCGTCATCTCGCATTCCGACAATGTCCAGGCGACCGGCTTCGTCGAGCATCTGAAGCTGCCGCACTATGTCGACTTCCAGGCCGAGCTCGACCTGGTGCGCCGCATGCGCGCCGAGCACGACGCCCGCGAGAATGCCGGCAAGGTCGAAGAAAAAAGGGAGGCCGCGGAATGACCGCACAACCGACCGATATCGCAACCTACAACTTCGCCTATCTCGACGAGCAGACCAAGCGGATGATCCGCCGCGCGATCCTCAAGGGCATCGCCATTCCTGGCTACCAGGTGCCGTTTGCCTCGCGCGAAATGCCGATGCCCTATGGCTGGGGCACCGGCGGCGTCCAGGTCACCGCCTCGATCATCGGCCCGCACGATGTGCTGAAGGTCATCGACCAGGGCGCCGACGACACCACCAATGCCGTCTCGATCCGCGCCTTCTTCAAGAAGGTCGCCAATGTCGCCGTCACCACCGAGACGGCAAAGGCGACCATCATCCAGACCCGCCACCGCATCCCCGAACATCCGCTGACCGCGGGCCAGGTGCTGGTTTACCAGGTGCCGATCCCCGAGCCGCTGCGCTTCCTCGAGCCGCGCGAGACGGAAACGCGCAAAATGCATGCGCTGGAGGAATACGGCCTCATGCATGTAAAACTCTACGAAGACATCGCCAGGCACGGCCGCATCGCCACCACCTACGCCTATCCGGTCAAGGTCGAGGGTCGCTATGTGATGGACCCGTCGCCGACGCCGAAGTTCGATAACCCGAAAATGCACCGTTCGCCGGCTCTGCAACTGTTTGGTGCCGGCCGCGAAAAGCGCATCTATGCGCTGCCGCCTTTCACCGACGTAGTCAGCCTCGACTTCGAGGACCATCCGTTCGAGGTGCAGACCTTCGACCAGCCCTGCGCACTGTGCGCGGCCGAAAACGTCTATCTCGACGAGGTCATCCTCGACGACCATGGCGGCCACATGTTCGTCTGCTCCGATACCGACCATTGCGAGAAGCGGCGCGAGCAAGGCCATCGCGGCCACCTTGCGCCCGAGACCCCTCCTGCCCTGGAAAAAAGGGAGCCGGCGCAATGACCGACGAACCGCTGCTGCGCGTTTCCGCGCTGTCCAAGTTCTACGGCTCGCGCATTGGTTGCGAGAACGTCAGCTTCGACCTGTGGCCGGGCGAGGTGCTGGCGGTGGTCGGCGAATCCGGTTCCGGCAAGACGACGCTGCTCAACTGCCTGTCGACCAGATTGCTGCCGAGCTCCGGCACCGCCAGCTACCGCATGCGCGACGGCCAGTTCCGCGAGCTTTACCGCATGAGCGAGGCCGAGCGACGCTTCCTGATGCGCACCGACTGGGGTTTTGTCCATCAGAACCCCGCCGACGGGCTGCGCATGACGGTGTCGGCCGGCGCCAATGTCGGCGAGCGGCTGATGGCGGTCGGCGACCGCCACTATGGCAAAATCCGCGCTACCGCCGTCGACTGGCTGTCGCGCGTCGAGATCGACGAGGACCGTATCGACGACGAACCGCGCGCCTTTTCCGGCGGCATGCGCCAGCGCCTGCAGATCGCCCGCAACCTCGTCACCGGGCCGCGGCTGGTGTTCATGGACGAGCCGACCGGCGGCCTCGACGTCTCGGTGCAGGCGCGCCTGCTCGACCTGTTGCGCGGCCTGGTCACCGATCTCGGCCTGGCGGCGATCGTCGTCACCCACGACCTTGCGGTGGCGCGTCTGCTGTCGCAACGCATGATGGTGATGAAGGACGGCCGCGTCGTCGAAAGCGGCCTCACCGACCGCGTGCTTGACGATCCCCGTGCGCCCTACACCCAGCTTCTCGTTTCTTCCATTCTGCAGGTGTGATCATGGCAACCCCGCTCGTCGTCTCCGATGTCGCCAAGAGCTTCACCATGCATCTGCGCGACGGCATCAAACTGCCTGTCGTCGCCGGCGTGTCGTTCTCGATCAGGAGCGGCGAATGCGCCGTGCTCGGCGGCCCCTCCGGCGCCGGCAAGAGCTCGATCCTGAAGATGCTCTACGGCAACTATGCCGTCGATGCAGGCCAGATCATCGTCCAGCACGAGGACGGGCTCATCGATCTGGCGACGGCCAGCCCACGCACCGTGCTTGCCGTGCGCCGCCTCACGATCGGCTATGTCAGCCAGTTCCTGCGCACAGTGCCGCGCGTCTCGGCGCTGGATGTCGTCGCCGAACCGCTGGTCGAGCGCGGCGAGGACCGTGAGGTCGCGCGCAGCAAGGCGTGCGCCTTGCTGGCGCAGCTCAACCTGCCGGAAAAGCTCTGGATGCTGCCGCCGGCGACCTTTTCCGGCGGCGAGCAGCAGCGCGTCAACATCGCGCGCGGCTTCATCACCGAGCACCCGATCCTGCTGCTCGACGAGCCGACCGCTTCGCTCGACGCCAGCAACCGCGACGTGGTGATTGCACTGATCGCGGCCAAGAAGGCGGCCGGCGTCGCCCTGCTTGGCATCTTCCACGACCACGACGTGCGCGAGGCAGTGGCCGACCGCGTCATCGACGTGACCGCTTTTGCCGCCGGGAAAATGGCCGCATGACCCGAAAACTGTCGGAAACGCCGCTTGTCCACGAGACAGCGGAAGTCGACAACTCGACGCTCGGCCGCTGGACCGAAATCGCCGAACGCTGCCGGCTTTCGGAAAGTACGCTCGGTGACTATTCCTACATGATGCAGGACTGCAGCGCCTGGTGCGCGACGATCGGCAAATTCGCCAACATCGCCGCCAGTGTGCGCATCAACGCCACCAACCATCCGACCTGGCGGCCGACGCTGCACCATTTCACCTATCGCGCCTCTGACTATTGGGACGACGCCGAGCACGAGAGCGAATTCTTTGCGCAGCGCCGCGCCAAACGGGCCACCATCGGCCACGACACCTGGCTTGGCCACGGCTCGACCATCCTGCCCGGCGTCAGCGTCGGCGATGGTGCGACGGTCGGCGCCGGCGCCGTGGTGTCAAAGGACGTCGCGCCCTACACCATCGTCGGCGGCGTGCCGGCCAAACCGATCCGCGAACGCTTCGACCGCCGCACGGCGGAACGCTATCAGGCACTTGCCTGGTGGGATTGGGACCACGCCCGCCTGCGCGCCGCGCTCGACGATTTTCGCGCGCTTTCGGCGGAAGCATTTCTGGAAAAATACGGCGGCTAGTGAATGGTGAATGGTGAATAGTGAATGGCGGCAGGGAAGCCGTTCTTGTCACCATTCACCATTCACCATTCACTTGATCGAACAGCGGCCGCCGGCTCGCCCCTTTCAGGCTGTGGACGGTAACAAAACTGACATCAATCCGACACCGCGGTTTCACGCGGCTGCGCTAGCCAAGGTTAACAGACCTTCGAAACGCGACTGGACTGGAACTTGCCTATGTCAGCAACCTCAGCCACGCTCGAAATCCGCGGCGTCACCCGTCGGTTTGGCAGGAACACCGCCGTCAGCAATGTCGACATCTCGATCCCGCACGGCCAAATGGTCGGCATCATCGGCCGATCGGGCGCCGGCAAGTCGACGCTTTTGCGCATGATCAACCGCCTCATCGATCCGAGCCAAGGGTCGATTTTCTTTGACGGCGCCGAAGTCTCCAGCCTGCGCGGCTCGCTGCTCAGGCGCTGGCAGCGCGACTGCGCCATGATCTTTCAGCAATTCAACCTGGTGCCGCGCCTCGACGTGCTGACCAATGTGCTGCTCGGCCGGCTCAATCACCGCTCGACAATTGTCAATCTGCTCGGTGTCTTCTCCCGCGAGGAACGGGCCGAGGCGATCGCGGCGCTCGAACGCCTCGACATCGCCCGCACGGCGCTGCAGCCGGCCGGCACCTTGTCCGGCGGCCAGCAGCAGCGCGTGGCGATTGCCCGCGCCATGATGCAGCAGCCGAAAGTCATCCTCGCCGACGAGCCGATCGCCTCGCTCGACCCGCTCAACGCCAAGGTGGTGATGGATTCGCTGCAGGACATCAATCTGCGCGAGGGCCTCACCGTCGTCACCAATCTGCACACGCTGGATACCGCGCGCACCTATTGCAACCGCATCATCGGCATGGCCGCCGGCAAGGTGGCGTTCGACGGCCCGCCCGAAGAGCTCAATCGGGAGGCCGTGCGCATGGTCTATGGCGCTGACAGCAATGGCGGCGAAATCTCCGAGGCGATCACTTCGACCAGCGTCACCATCAAGCAAAAAATCGTCGCATCCGCCGGACTCCTCGAGCCCGCATTTCCCGGCTACTAGGTCCACGATCCGGCAAGGGATACCGGTATACGAGTATACGAAAAGCAGACGACGAAAGAGCGCCCTGGACCGTCAGTCCGCATCAAGGCCGGGCATAAAAAAAGCGCCGTCAAAATTCGAACGCTGCCGGCGCGATGCCGGAACCAACAGGAGAGACGCGAAATGTTTAGAAAAATACTTTTCGGTGCCGTTTCCATCCTCGCCATGGCGATGGGCGCAGTCCAGGCACAGGACCTGAAGGAATTCCGCGTCGGCATTCTGGGCGGCGAGAACGAAGCCGACCGCCTGCGCAACTACCAGTGCTTCGCTGACCACATCAAGCAAGTCCTCGGCGTCGAAAAAGTTTCGCTGTTCCCGGCCGCCGACTACGACGGCGTCATCCAGGGCCTGCTCGGCGGCACGCTCGACTTTGCCGAGCTCGGCGCTTCCGCCTACGCCAAGGTCTATCTCGAAAACAAGGACGCGGTTCAACCGATCCTGACGACGATCCAGACCGACGGCTCGACCGGCTACCGTGCGGTCATGGTCGCCCGAGCTGATTCCGGCATCAAGACGCTCGCCGACATGAAGGGCAAGAAACTCGGTTTCGCCGATCCCGATTCGACTTCTGGTTACCTGATCCCGGTCACGTCACTGCCCAAGGACATCGGCATGGATGTGAAGAGCTACTTCGCGTCGACTGGTTTCGGCGGCGGCCATGAACAGCTTGTCCTTGAAGTCCTGAAGGGCACGTTCGATGCCGGCACCACCTGGGCCTCCGGCGTCGGCGACTTCAACGACGGCTACAGCTCGGGCAATCTGCGCAAGATGGTCGACAAGGGCGTCCTCAAGATGGATGACCTCGTCGAACTGTGGCAGTCGCCCCTGATCCCGAACGGCCCGCTGGTATTGCGTACGTCGATCGACGCCGGCACCAGGCAGAAGATCACCGATTTCCTGACCAAGCTTCCGGAAACCGATCCGGCCTGTTTCTCGGCAATTCAAGGCGGCGATTACAAGGGCTATTCGCCGGTTACCCCGGAATTCTACCAGCCGATCATCGACGCCCGTAAGGCGAAGATCGGCTCGTAGAAACAAACTGCCACAACGCCGCCGGGGCCATGTGCCGCCGGCGGCGTTGCCGCATCAGGGGCCGGGAAAAACATCGATGAGTGCGACCGAAATTTACCGCGCGCCCGCGCTTTCACCGGAGGGAGCCACCGTCGAGCGGCACTGGCGCGATCTTGCCGCCCGCCGGCGCCTTTACACGATCGGCGGCCTGGTTTTCCTGTTTCTTGCACTCTCCGGCTCGCTCTGGTTCGCCAACGAAACCAACGCCGGAAAGTTCTTCGACCGCCTTCCCTACGTCGCCGACTTTTTCGCCGAGTTGAAGCCGCGCGACTGGTTCGACCCGGCGCGTGCGCTGTTCGACCTGCCGTCCCCCTATGACGACGGCAGCCTCAAGTTCGACTACCCGGAAGGCCGGGTCTACCTGACCCAGGGCATCTACATTCCGGAGTATTTCCACCGGATGATCGAGACGCTGAACATCGCCCTGTTTTCGACGCTGGTGGGCGCCACATTCGGTTTCCTGCTCTGCTTCTTCGCTGCAGGCAATATCACGGCCAGCCGCTGGCTCCGTTTCGCTACCCGCCGCTTCCTTGAAATTGTCCGCGCCTTTCCGGAAATTGTCATTGCCGGCTTTTTTCTGGCGATTTTCTCGCTAGGGCCGATTCCTGCGATCATTGCGGTCAGCATCCATACCGTCGGCGCGCTCGGAAAAATGTTCTTCGAAGTCGTCGAAAATGCCGACATGAAACCTGAGGAAGGCTTGCGCGCCGTGGGCGCCAATTGGGTCGAGCGGGTGTGGTTCGGCATCGTGCCCCAGGTCCTGCCCAACTTCATCAGCTATTTCCTGCTCCGCTTCGAGATCAATGTGCGCGCTTCGACCATTCTCGGCGCCGTCGGCGCCGGCGGCATCGGCGAATCCCTGCGTCTTTCGATCGGCCGAGGCCATGAGGCCAAGACCATTGCCATCGTCTTCCTGCTGTTCTGCACGATTGTCGCCGTCGACCAGCTTTCGGCATGGCTGAGACATCGTCTTGTCGGCCGGCAGGCGTTTGCATACGGGCGCGGAGAGTAGTGCAATGAACGCCGCTGCCATCAACGACATCGCCGCTCGCCACCCGGACGCGTTCCGGCGCTCGCTGTGGAAGCGCTACGCTACCCCGATCGGCATCCTTCTTTGCATTCTCTACACCTTCTACTGCGCGTGGTTCTTCTCGGTCGCCGCCGTTCTCGAAAAGGCGAACTGGAATCTTGCCGACGCTTATCTCGCCGACTGGGTGTCTTACGAAATCCGGCCCGACATCGAATTCAAGCACAATCATCTGACGATCGACTACTCCCGCTTCTCCAAGCTGGGATCCAATCCAGATCCCGACTGGGTCGCCAAGCAGATGGCCGTCATCGAGCGGCAGGTCGAGGCAGCGCCGGCACCGGCGATCGCGACCAACAAGTCGTCGCAGGATTCGTTCATGGCGCCTGGTGCGCCAACTGCCGAGAACCCGGCCGCCCCGTCGGGCCAATCCGCTGCTGCGGTGCCTGAAACGGTGCGCGAAAACGCTGTCGTGGCGGCGACTGTCACCCTTGCCGATGGCCAGATAGCCGTCACGCCAAACCTGGTCACCGTGACGCGCGGCGCCGAAACCGTCGTCTTCGAGATCGCCAAGGGCAGTTCTGTGACACCGCGCACACCGCTGCCTGACTGGATCGAGCAACGCAGGCCAGGCTCGACAGCCTATGTCTCGTTCGGATTTCTCGGCCGTGCTGAGGTGCAGAACGACGAGGTAGTCGCCTGGCGACGTTTCTTCGGCTGGGCCAATTTCGTGTTCGACACGAACTCGCCATTCTGGGGAAAGCCGTTCAGCGAGGTCGCTTCACTGATCGTCGCCGGGGCTCGCATCGACCCGTCGCGGTCAAACGCGGCGCTCGCCTGGGACAACATTTTGAACAACGCCGAGTGGCAGCACGGCGACGTCTGGCTGAAACTCTTGCAGACCATCGTCATGGCTTTTGTCGGCACCGTGCTGGCCTCGATCGTTGCCTTTCCGCTCGCCTTCCTGGCTGCGCGCAACGTCACGCCGAGCCGCATAGCCAACCAGGTGACAAAGCGCTTTTTCGATTTCCTGCGCTCGGTCGACATGCTGATCTGGGCACTGTTTTTTACGCGCGGCTTTGGTCCTGGGCCGCTGGCCGGCATGTCGGCTATCTTCTTCACCGACACCGGAACCTTGGGCAAACTTTATTCCGAGGCGCTGGAGAACATCGACGACAAGCAGCGCGAGGGCATCCGCTCGGTCGGCGCCACCCCGGCAATGGTGCAGCGCTACGGCGTGCTGCCCCAAGTTCTGCCGGTATTCCTCAGCCAATCCCTTTATTTCTGGGAATCCAACACCCGGTCAGCGACGATCATAGGCGCTGTCGGCGCCGGCGGCATCGGCCTGAAATTGTGGGAGGCCATGCGCACCAACACCAACTGGGCCAATGTTTTCTACATGGTTCTGCTGATCCTGCTTGTCGTTTTTATCTTCGACAGCATCTCCAGCTACCTCCGCCGCAAGCTGATGGGGACCGTCGCAAACAGCAATGATGAGCGGCGCGTTTCCGCCCGCCCGCCGGCAGCTCAGATCGCCTGAGAGGAAGGCTGCGTCCAGGCACCAGCCTTTTTCCAGCCGCTCTTGATGTGCTTGTAGCCGTCGCGGTAGACGGCTTCCGTGCTTTCCGAAAAATCGCGCCAGACCTTGGTAGCCGCCGCCAAATCTTTCAGCGAGCGGCCGAAGGCCTCGATCGTCAGCCAGTCGTCATAGCCGCTCTTGCGGATGGCCGAAAACGTCTCTTGCCACGGAATGTGGCCGCGCCCCGGCACGCCGCGATCATTCTCCGAAATATGGATATGGACGACATTTTTGCGGTTGCGCGTATAGGCGCCGATCGCGTCGGTCTCTTCGATATTGGCGTGGAAAGTGTCGTACATCGCCTTGATGTGCGGCCGGTCGATTGCGTCGACATGCTCCGACAGATCGTCCATCGTGTTGAGCAGATAGCATTCGAAGCGGTTGAGCGCCTCCAGCCCGATGGTGACGTTTTTGTTGCCGGCATGATCGCCGATGGCGCGTTGCGAGGCGACGGAGCGCTTTTTCTCCGCCGCCGTCGGTCCGCTGCCGGAGAAGGCGCCGAGCGTCGAATGCAGCGGGCCGCTCAGCGTCTTGGCGCCAAGCGCTTGTGTGCAGTCGATCGCCCATTTCATATAGTCGATGCCGGCTTTGCGCGTTGAGGCATTGGCCGAGATCAAATTCATCGCCGGATCGCCCATCGCCGATACGGCGGTGCGCTCCAGCCCGATGCGGTCGAGCAGCGCACCGAGCTTCTTATAGTCGTCCGGCGTGCCGGCAAAAATCGGTATCTCGACGCCGTCGAAGCCGGTCGCCTTGATATCCCTGAGCAGCGGCTCGTGTTTCTTCGACACGGCCGTCGTCCACAAAAACATGCACATGCCGATTTTCATCGACGTCCCCTCCCTTTTTGACGGCCGGCTGGCTCCTCCGCCGACTTCGCCATAAGCCCCCTCATCCGGCCGCTTCGCGGCCACCTTCTCCCCGCTGGGGAGAAGAGGCAGACGGCAGCGCCGGCGTCTCCTCTCCCCTCGGGGAGAGGTCGGATTGCCCCGAATTGCCCTTGCAATTCGGTTGGCAATCCGGGTGAGGGGGCGCAGCGATCAAAGCTTCGTCCAGGCTGCGTTCTTCCTCGACGACTTCACGCAGGCCTCGATGAAGGCCATGCCTTCGACACCGTCCTGGATGGTCGGGAAGATGACATCCTTAGCCGGCTTGCCACCCTTCCGGCGCGCCGCGCGGATGGCGCGGGCCGCCTCCTGGTAGATGTTGGCGAAGCCTTCGAGATAGCCTTCCGGATGGCCTGACGGAACGCGGCTGACGCGCCCGGCGACGGGCAGCGCGCCGGCGCCATTTCGAGTGATCAACTGCTTTGGCTGGCCGAACGGGGTGTACCAGAGGTAGTTCGGATCGGCCTGCACCCATTCAAGCCCGCCTTTCGAGCCGTAGATGCGCAGCTTCAGCCCGTTCTCGTGGCCGGGCGCCACCTGGCTCGCCCACAACATGCCCTTGGCAGGGTGCGACTTGCCCACCGGCTTGAAGCGCAGCATCACATTGACATTGTCGTCGAGTTGCCGCCCCGGCACGAAGGCGTCGAGATCGGCGGAAAGCGCATCAAGCTCAAGCCCGCAGACGAAGCGTGCCAGATTGTAGGCATGCGTGCCGATGTCGCCCAGCGCGCCGCCGGCGCCGGCCTGTTTGGGATCCGAGCGCCACGCTGCCTGCTTCTGGCCGGTGGCGGCAAGGTCCTCGGTCAGCCAGTCCTGCGGATATTCCGACTGCACGATGCGAATGTCGCCGAGCTGATCCTTGGCTACCATCTCGCGCGCCTGCCGCACCATCGGATAGGCGGTGTAGTTGTGGGTGAGGACAAAGACCTTGCCGGTCTTTTCAACCAGTGCCGCCAGCTTCTTCGCTTCCGCCAACGTCGTCGCCAGCGGCTTGTCGCAAATAACGTGGATGCCGGCTTCGAGAAACGCCTTCGCCGCCGGCACATGCACATTGTTTGGCGTGACGATGGCCACCGCCTCGATGCCGTCCGGCCGCTTGGCCTCGGCCTTGGCCATCTCGGCGAACGAGCCGTAGCTGCGCGCCGGATCGAGCCCAAGCTCCTCGGCCGACGCCTTGGCACGCGCCGGGTCGGATGACAGGGCACCGGCGACCAGCGCGAACTCATTGTCCATGCGCGCTGCAATCCGGTGCACCGCGCCGATGAAGGCGCCTTGCCCGCCGCCGACCATGCCGTAGCGGATCGGGCCGCCTCCCGTTTCCGACTTCGATGCGCCGACCATGATTTTTCTCCCTCGTCTGAAATATCCTTCCCCCTTGAGGGGAGGGTGGCCCGAAGGGCCGGGAGGGGTCGGTTCATGCCGAGCTCCACGCTCAGCGACCCCACCCCGATCCGCTGCGCGGATCGACCCTCCCCTCGAGGGGGAGGGAAAGCGGTGCTAGATTCCCATCATGGCGCGCAGCACCTTTTTATCGGTCGCGCCGCCGGCGAAGTCGTCGAATGCCTTTTCCGTCACCCTGATGATGTGATGCTGGATGAAGGGCGCGCCTTCGGCCGCGCCATCCTCGGGGTGCTTCAGGCAGCACTCCCATTCCAGAACCGCCCATGAATCGTAGTCATACTGGGCGAGCTTGGAGAAGATGCCGCCAAAGTCCACCTGGCCATCGCCCAGCGAGCGGAAACGCCCGGCCCGGTTCGTCCAGCTCTGATAACCGGAATAGACGCCTTGCCGGCCGGTCGGATTGAACTCGGCATCCTTGGCGTGGAAGGCCTTGATCCGCTCGTGATAGATGTCGATGAATTGGAGATAGTCGAGTTGCTGCAGCAGGAAATGCGACGGGTCGTAATTGATGTTGCAGCGCTTGTGGCCGCCGACCGCGTCAAGGAACATCTCGAATGTCGCACCGTCGAAGACGTCCTCGCCCGGATGGATCTCGTAGCCAACATCGACGCCATTGTCCTCATAGACGTCGAGGATCGGTTTCCAGCGCTTTCCCAGTTCGGAAAACGCTTCCTCGATCAATCCCGCCGGCCGTTGCGGCCACGGATAAAGGTAGGGAAAAGCCAACGCTCCACAAAACGACACCGACGCCTTGACCCCGAGGTTCTTGGAAGCCTTGGCGCCGAACTTCATCTGTTCGACCGCCCATTGCTGCCTGGCCTTCGGATTGTTGTGCACCGCAGGCGGTGCGAAGCCGTCGAACTGCGCGTCATAGGCCGGATGCACCGCCACCAACTGCCCCTGCAAATGCGTCGACAGCTCAGTGATCTCGACGCCGGCATCGCTGCAGATGCCCTTCACCTCGTCGCAGTAGGCCTGGGAAGACGCCGCTTTCTCGAGGTCGAACAGCCGGCTGTCCCAGGTCGGGATCTGCACGCCCTTGTAGCCCAGCCCGGCCGCCCATCTGGTGATCGACGGCAGCGAATTGAACGGTGCGGCATCGCCCGCGAACTGCGCTAGAAACAGCCCAGGACCTTTCATTGTCGACGGCATCGGCATCCTCCCTCATTATCCACGACCAAGCATAGCGCCGATTGAAAGCAGGGCCAGCCTCTTTGGTCTTTTCTCGACAGGCGCTAGTGCGCACCGCTATTCTGGTATTACCAAATATGCTCATTTGGTCAAGCGCTGCCGCGCACAACCAGCGCTGCGCAAATTGCCGGGAAGCGGGCAAATATGCCAGTTTAATCAAAGAAATAATCATGGGCCGGGGCTGCCTTGCAGGATTTCTTGCCGTCCAGATGAAATTGCTGTAGACCTCTTTTCACGCCCAATTGGTCGAACCAGTTACGAGAAATGCTGGAGCGCCTTGGGGAGGAACCATGCAACGCAATCCGGGGTGCGTCGCAGGCGAATTGTTACAGGCGAATTCTGGGAAGGACAGACCATGCATCTTTCGACGCACAACTGGATGCGGGCGGAACCGCTGGAAACGACGCTCAAGCGCATCAAGAAATTCGGCTATGAGTCGATCGAGATTTCCGGCGAGCCCGCGCAATACAAGATCAATGATACACGCGCGCTCCTGAAGGAGCACGGCATACGCTGCTGGGGGGCGGTGACGCTGATGCTGGGCGAGCGCAATCTCGCCGCCAGGGACCAGGGCCAGCGCGAGCGCTCGGTGCAGTATGTCAAGGACGTGCTGACGATGGTCAGCGAACTTGACGGCGAGATCATCACGCTCGTTCCCGCCACGGTCGGCAAGGTGGTGCCGGACGGCACCGAGGAGGAAGAATGGGAATGGGTGGTCGACGCCACCAGGGAATGCTTTACCCATGCCAAGAAAGTGGGCGTCAAGGTCGCGGTCGAGCCGCTCAACCGGTTCGAGACCTATCTGTTCAACCGCGGCGCCCAGGCACTGGCGCTGGCCGATGCGGTCAGCCCCGAATGCGGTGTGTGCCTCGACGCCTATCACCTTCATATGGAGGAGTTCAACGTCTACGATGCCATCCGGCAGGTCGGAAACCGCCTGTTCGATTTCCATGTCGCTGACAACAATCGCTTCGCCGCCGGTCTCGGACAGATCGACTGGCCGAAGATCGTCGGCACCCTGAAGGAAGTCGGTTACGACGGCGCGTTGACCAACGAGTTCGTCGCCCCAGTCGACCGCACGCCGGCTGCTCCCTATCCCGACATGGTCGACCGCAACCCGGTCGACATCTCGCCGGAGCAGCTCAAATTCATCCAGGACCACGGTTCCAGCGTGCTCACGGAAAAGTTCTACACCGACCAGATGCGCATCACCGCCGAAACGCTGCTGCCGCTGATCAAGTAATCGATCTCTGGAAACGAGCCTTTCCGCCCGACGGCGGCCCCACGGCGGCAAGGCAGAGGATGAACATGCGCATCAAGACGGTCCAAGCCTGGTGGATCCGCATACCGATCGAAGCCGCGCGGCAGCACCGCAGCGACTTCGGTCAGGTGACGACGTTCGACGCCGCAATCCTGCGTATCGAGACCGCCGATGGGCTGGTCGGCTGGGGCGAAGGCAAGAATGCCGCCGGCAGCAACGGCAGCTATGGCGCCCTCGTCCACATGCTGAACCACGAGGTCGGCCCGCAGCTGATCGGCTGCGATCCGGCCGACATCGGGGTGATCTGGGAGATGCTCTACAATGGCGTGCGCCACGACAGCGCCGCGCAAAACGGCCACGCCATGCCGCAATTGGCGCGGCGCGGCATCAGCGTCGCCGCGATCAGCGCCGTCGATATCGCGTTGTGGGATATTCTGGGCAAGTCGCTTGGGGTTCCGGTCTGGCGGCTGCTCGGCGGCCGCAAGCTTGATCGCATGCCGGCCTACGCCTCCGGCGGCTGGGCCTCCGCCGAGGCGATCGGCGAGCAGTTGAAATCCTATATCGCCAAGGGCGGCTTCAAGGCGCTGAAGATGCGGATCGGTGCGATGGACGGCGCTCCGCACAATTCCGCCGCCCGCGTGCGCGCCGCAAGACAGGCGCTCGGGCCCGAAGTCGACCTGATGGTCGATGCGCACGGCACCTATACGGTGGCGGAAGCCAAACGTTTCATCCAACTCGCCGGCGACCTCGATCTGGCCTGGTTCGAGGAGCCGGTCATCGCCGACGACAAGCCCGGCATGGCCGAAGTGCGGGCGTCCGGCTCCATCCCGATCGCCACCGGAGAGAGCGAAGCGACGCGCTATGCCTTCCGCGACCTCGCCACACTCAAGGCTGCCGACATCTTCCAGCCGGACCCGGCCTTCTGCGGCGGCATCAGCGAGGCGATGAAGATCGGCACCATCGCCAGCGCCTTCAATCTGCGCTTCGCGCCGCATCTGTGGGCCGGCGCGCCTTGCTTCTTTGCCGGGCTGCATGTCTGCGCTGCTTCGCCGGCCAGCTTTACCGTCGAATATTCGCTTGGCGCCAATCCGATGATCCACGATCTGATCGAGGAGACTGTCGAAGCAAAGGACGGCATGATAGCGATTCCCGAGAAGCCTGGACTGGGATTCACCCTTTCGGAACGGTTCCTGGAGGCGCACGCGCTACGCGGCTGATCATGAAAGAAAAGAACCTTCTCGCGGAACTCGCCGCCTATCTGTTCTCGCACTCCGACAAGGCGACCGGCCGGACGCCGTCGGAGCGAGAACTGGCGGAGCATTTCGCCGTCAGCCGCGGCCAGATCCGCGAGGCGCTGGCGATCCTCGAAGCCATGCGCATCGTCGAGCGCCGGGCCAAGTCCGGCATCTACATCGACACCAAGCAGGCCAGCGTCGAAGCGATGGCGCTTTTTGCCAAGGCCGGCCTGCCGCTCGATCCGATCCAGATCTACGAGACCGTCGAGTTGCGCAAGATCCACGAGATCAAGGCTGCCGAGCTTGCCTGCTCGCGCGCCACCGAGGAAAATTTCGAGCGGCTGCGCGAAATCCTGAAAGCTTCGGAAGACCGCATTGCGGCGGGCGAGGGCCTCGCCAAGGAGGACCGCGAATTTCACCTTGAGATCGTGCGGGCAACCAAGAACAGCGTTTTTCACAACATATGCAGCCTCTATTACCTGATGGGCGAGCAACGCCTGCCGATCTACTTCAACGATCCCGAACGCAGCATGCGCTCGCATGCCGAGCACATCCAGATCTACGAGGCGCTGCTGCGCCGCGACGGCAACCTCGCCCAGGCGCTGATGAGCGCCCATCTGCAAGGCGCGGAAAGCTATTGGAAAGGCCTGATCGAGGGCGGCGGGGCAGAACCTCACAGCCCAGCGCTCGAACCGGTCTGACATGCCTAAGATCTTGACAACACACACGCTGCACCCGCGCGCCTCTGCCATGTTGACCGGCGCCGGCGAACTCGTCGTCGCCTCCGCCCTCGATGCGGACACACTGGCGACTGAGGCTGGGAATGCCGACATCATCATCGTTCGCGCGCCGCTGCCAGCAGCGCTGTTCGAAGGGGCGACGAAGCTCCGGGCCGCAATCCGCCACGGCGCCGGGCTCGACATGGTTCCCATGGAAGCCGCCACGGCAGCCGGCGTGCTGGTGGCAAACGTGCCGGCGGTCAATGCGCGCTCGGTCGCCGAATACGTGATGTTCGCGGCGCTGGCACTGCTGCGGCGCTTCCGCATGGTCGACCGCGACTTGCGGGCGAAGGGCTGGCTGGCCGGCCGCGACCACACCATTCTCGCCAGCGAACTCGCCGGCAAGACGATCGGCATTGTCGGCTTCGGCGCCATCGGACAGGCAGTCGGCCATATCGCGGCGCATGGTTTCGAGCTGAACGTGGTGGCGACGACGCGCAGCATGAGGCCGGCGCCGGACAGGGTGGGGTTCCTGTCGATCGATGCGCTGGTCGAGCAGAGCGACATCATCGTTCTGTGCTGCCCGCTGACAGCGGAGACGCGCGGCCTGATCAACCGCGAGCGCATCGGTCGAATGAAGCCGCACGCGCTGCTGATCAATATTTCGCGCGGGCCGGTGATCGACGACGACGCGCTGATCGAAGCGCTGCAGAAGGACCGTATCGGCGGTGCCGCGCTCGATGTCTTTGCGACGCAACCGCTGCCGCCCAATCACCCCTATTTCGGCTTCGACAATGTCATTGTCACGCCCCATATGGCCGGCATCACCGAGCAGTCGATGATGCGCATGGGCATCGGTTCGGCTGATGAAACCTTGCTGGTGCTGGCTAACAAATTGCCGATCAACCTGCGCAATCCCGAAGTGGTTGAGCACTATCGGCGGCGGTTCCCGGCCGACGCGTAGCGCTACCGCCGTTTCGCCCAATTTCTGCACGACGCTGCTCCCCATGCTCGTTTTTCGCCGCACGCCGCTGCTTGTTGCGATCTTTTCGATCTGCGCCCTGCCCTCGGTCGCTGCGGCCGACAGCAGTTATGTCTATTGCGACAACGGCCTGCGGTGCGTGATGGCGCCCTGTCCGTCGAACAGCGCGCTCGATCTTGCCACGGGCAAGATCATCAAGGGCGTGTCGATCGACATCGAGGAATTGCCGCAGCAGGACAAGGCGCTCGATCTTTCGGACAAGCTCTACGCCGGCAAGGTCGTCGTTGTTGGCTCAATCGAGAACCGAACCCAGACCCTCAACGGCAAGCAATACAACTGCCATGGCTGGTCGCGACCGGTATCGAACGCGCGTCCAGGGACAGCGAACGCGGCCACTGTTCGTCGCAATAATTTTTTCACATCTTCAACGGCCAAGCAGTGCCTCGACTCCCGCCGCGATGCGCAGCAGACGGTGGTCGTCGCCGTTGCGCGCCACCAGCATCAGCCCTGCCGGGCGCGCCATTCCCGGCATCGGCAGCGAGATCGCGCAGAGGTCGAACTGGTTGGCGACCTGCGTGTTGCGCAGCAGAAGGCCTTCCGTGCGCTCACACAGAGCTTCGTCGCTGGTCATCGAGACGATGGTCGGCGCGGTGACCGGCGTGGTCGGCAGGGCCAGCACATCGACAGACGCCAGCCGCTCGTCCATGGCGGCGACAAGCGCCGTGCGGCGGCGGATTGCCCTGATATAGGCCGTGGCCGGAACGGCAGCAGCGCGCGACAACGGCTCGCTCACCCGCGGATCGACCGGCGTCGCCGCACCTTCTGCCAGCCAATCTGCATGGACGGCGGCGCCCTCCATTGCCGCGATCGAGGCCCGCCCGGTTGCCGCGCGCAAATCGGCAAGGAGGTCATCGATGGACAGACCGGCAAGGCGTGCACCGGCGCGTTCCAGCTTGCGAGCACATCGCTCGAGCGCCGCCGCGACCTCTTCTTCCGTATCCTCGAAGAGCACGCCGTAGGGAAAGCCGATGCGCAGTCCGGCAAGCGAAAGCGGAACAAGTGCCGCGAAATCGTCGCCCGCCATCACCGCATCGGCTGCCGCACATCCGGCGACGGTGCGCGCAAGCGGGCCGATGGAGTCGAGCGTGCCGGACAGCGGGAAGACGCCATCGCGCGGTACCCGCCGCGCCGTCGGCTTGAGGCCGACGACACCGTTCAGCGCCGCCGGAATACGCACCGAGCCGCCGGTGTCGGAACCGATCGAGATCTCGCTCGTGCCTTCGGCAATGGAAACACCGGCGCCGGAGGATGAGCCACCCGCGATCCGGCCGGCGTCGGTCGCATTGCCGGGCGTGCCGTAATGCGGGTTGACGCCGATTGCGGTGAAGGCGAATTCGGTCATGTTGGTCTTGCCGAAGATCACCCCGCCCGCTTGCCGCAGCCGCCGCACGATGACGGCATCCCGCAGCGCCGGCGCCGCGGTCCTGAGCAGCAACGAACCGGCCGTGGTCGGCTCGCCGGCGACATCGAACAGGTCCTTGATCGACAGAATTGTGCCGTCCAGCGGCCCGAGCGTCACGCCGGCTCTGCGCCTGGCATCGGCGGCGTCGGCTGCTGCTCGCGCGGCTTCCGGATAGAGTTTTACAAACACGCTTTCATTGTCGGCGCGAACGGCGAGACGTGAAAGGACGGCTTCGAGGCGATCGCGGGCTGATTGCATTTTCGGTGTCGGACTCCGGACGTGTCGAACGTCTTAAGGGCAATGCGAGCGCATGCGCCAAGAATTAATCCGGCGCGGGCGATTTTTGTACGCCTGCCAAACGCCAGGAATATGGAAGGGAAGAACACCGATGCTCTACAAAGGCAGCTGCCACTGCGGCAAGATCGCCTTCGAGGTCGAAGGCGATCTGACCCGCGCCGTGCGATGCAATTGCTCGATCTGCTCACGCAAGGGCGCGTTGCTATGGGCGGTGCCGCACGAGGCATTGCGGGTGCTTGCCTGGGGCGACGATCTTGGCAAATACACTTTTGGCAATCATGTCATTGCCCACCGGTTCTGCCGGACCTGCAGCATCCATCCTTTCGCCGAGGACGTCAGCGAAGGGAGCGAGCGAAGCGCCTACGTCAACATCCATTGCATCGACGGATTGGACCTCGCCGCTGTGCCGGTTCTCGACTTCGACGGCCGCGCGGCCTGAAACCGAAACTATTGCCGGCTCCCAGCGTTCGAGTGGTCTAACGGTACCCCGTCGCATCTGCTGGCATGCCGGCATTCTCAACTTCCGGAACGTAGCGCCACGCGTCGGGCCGCGAGCCGTCGAGATCGGTAAAGCCGTAGACCTGCGCCAGCCCGCCACTCGACAGCGACTGCCCGTTCCAGCGCGAACGGTCCGGATCCGCAGCAAGCGCCGCCACTGCGCGCCCGATAAAACGCGGGGTCTCGGAAATGACGAAATGCGGCACTTTCGCTTTCGCATCACGCCAGTTATCCTCGGTCACCCCAAACGCTTCCAACATCATTTCCGAACGCAGCCAGCCGGGTGTCAGCGAAATCGAGGTGGCGCCGTGCGGGGCAAGGTCCTGGGCATGGGCCCAGGCCATGCGGGTCACCGACACTTTGGCGAGGTCGTAGAACGGCGAAAGCCGATAGTGGTCTGCATTATACTCGGCTGTGCCATCGGTGACTTCGACAAGCAGCCCGCCCGGGCGCTCAATCAAAAGCGGCAGCGCGTAATGCGCGGTGATCAGATGCGTGTCGATGCCCAGCCGCAGCATGCGCAAACCATTCGTGAGATCATGCTCCCAGACCGGCTTGTTCCATTCGAACAGTTTCTCGCCGCCCCAGATGTCGTTGACCAGCACATCGAGGCGGCCCTGCTCGGCACGTATCCGGTCGACCAGCTTGCACACGTCTTCGGCAACCAGATGATCGACTTGCACAGCGATGCCATGGCCGCCTTGCGCTGAAACAAGCTCGGCCGTTTCCTCGATGGTTTCCGGGCGGGCGTATTCGGACTGATGCGTGCGCGTTGTCCGCCCGGTGACGTAGACCGTCGCGCCGGCGACACCCAGTTCGACCGCAATGCCTCTCCCCGCACCGCGCGTTGCGCCAGCGACCAAAGCGACTTTTCCCGCAAGCGACATTGAACTCTCCAGACTCGACCTATCAACGCCCTGACCAAACGCTGGCATTCTGCAAAGCCGTAATATATAAATGATCATTCGGTTATAAATGGATGTCAAGATGCCTCGGCAAAAAACGCAGTCCGACGAGCACGTTCTGGAAGCGGCGCACCGGCTGATCCACAACCATGGCCCGGAGAGCCTCACATTCGAACGGCTGTCCAAAGCTTGCGGACTTTCCGGCTCGACCCTGGTGCAGCGTTTCAAGAACAAGGCTACGCTCAGGCAAAAAACCTTGCTGCAGGCTTGGGACAGGCTGGACGAGAAGACGACAAGGCTCGCAGACACGATACAGAGAACCCCTGCTGGCGCGATCGAGTTGCTGGTGGCGCTATCGCGGGACTATGGCGGCATCGAATCCTATGCCGAGGGCCTGCTCGTCCTGCGCGAAGATCTGCGCGATCCGGTGCTTCGCGCGCGCGGGGCGTCGTGGAAGGCCTCTCTGTGCAGCATCCTCGACTCTTGCTTTGCTTCGGTCGCCAACACGCCGTCAGACATCGGCCTGCTGATGGCATCGCACTGGCAAGGTTCGCTGCTTTGGTGGAGTTTCGACCCGAAAGTCGAAGTTGCATCCTATGTCGAAGACAGTCTGGGCCGTTTCGTCGTCGCAATCGCCACGGCCCGAAAACCGTAACCGATTTTCGGGCCATTTCTTGGAGGCGTCCTACGTGGGACGCACCTACAGATGGCTTAGGTCGCGCTTCTCGGGCCGAGCAAGAACGCCGCCAAGGCCGCCAGCAATGTCGCGATCCCGCAATAGGTGAAAGCGCTGGCAACGCCGGCATTATCGACCAGCAGGCCGCCGAAAACCGCGCCCAGTGCAATCGCCACCTGGAATGTGGCGACCATCAGCCCGCCGGCGCTTTCTGCCTGGTCGGGAGCGGCTCGCACCAGCCACGTCTGCAGCCCGACCGGGACCGCGCCGAAGGCAAAGCCCCAGGCGGCAATCGCTATCGCCGCAACGACTGGCGAGGCGCCGATGGTCAGCAGCAGAAGCGCTGCGACCGCAATCAGCAGTGGCGCCAGGCCCACCGCGGTCTTGAGGCTGCGTTCAGCCATGAACCCGCCGGCAAAATTGCCGAAGAAGCCACCGATGCCGTAGGCGAGCAGCACAAGCGAGATCGTCTCGATGTCCAGCGCGGGCACCTTCTCGAGAAACGGGCGGACATAGGTGAAGCCGGCAAAGTGTCCCGAGGCGACCAGCAGGACCACCAGAAGCGCAACCCTGATCATCGGCCGCTTTATGACCTCCAGCAAGGTCCGAACACTTGCCACGCCCGCCGGCGGCAGCTTCGGAAGGGTGGCGATCTGCACCAGCAGCGCCAGAGCGCCGACAACAGCCGCGATCATGAAGGCGGTTCGCCATCCCCAGATGTCACCGACATAGGCGCCGACCGGGGCGGCGCAGACGGTCGCCACCGAGACGCCGGTGAGAATGATCGACATGGCGCGTGGCATCAGCCGCATCGGAACGAGCCGCATCGCCATGGCTGCCGACATCGACCAGAAGCCGCCGAGGCTGATCCCGAGCATGATGCGGGCGATCAGAAGTATGGAAAGCGAGGACGCAAACGCCGCCAGCAGGTTCGACAGGATCAGCAGCACCGTCAGCGCCCACATCACCAGCCTGCGATCCAGCCGCCTGGTGACGATGGCCATGGTCGGGGCGGCAATCGCGCCGACGACGGCGGTTGCCGTCACCGCCTGGCCGGCAGTGCCTTCCGATATGCCTAGGTCTTGCGCCAGCGGCGTCAGCAGGCTGGCGGGCAGGAATTCCGCGGTCACCAGCCCAAACACACCGAGCGCGAGCGATACGACCGCCCCCCACGCAGGCTCGGCTCGTTCGTCGGTTTCCGCGGGATCGAGAACGGCGTCCATGACGCCTGTCGCAGGTTCGGTCATGATGGAATCTCCGATCTGGTTGCAGCGCAACATCTGGCTGCAGTGCAACATAGGGAGTGACCGACTGGAGTTTCCATGCTAAAAACACCATCATGTTTGACTATTCGTCCAAAGTTCCGATCACGGGTGATCCGCTGACGGACATATTGCGCGGGTTAAGGCTCGACGGCGTCGAATACGGCCGCTGTGAAATGCAGGAGCCCTGGGGCCTCCAGTTTCCGGCCCAGACGGGGGCGCGGTTTCATTTCATCGGCCGCAAGGGATGCTGGTTACTGCAGCCGTCCGGCGAATGGGTCGAGCTCAAGGCGGGCGACGCGGTGCTGCTGCCGCGCGGCGCAGCACACGTCCTGGTGAGCGACCCGGGCATTGAGGCTTCGCCGATCCAGGGCTACAAGGTCGCCGAGGTTTGCAAGGACGTTTATTGCATGTCCAATGAAGGTCGCCGGCCGGGGACGCTGCTGTTTTTCGGCAGCATGTATTTCAATCTCGACGGTTTGCACCCATTGCTCGGCATGATGCCGGACGTGATGCGCGCGCACGAACTGGAGGCCTATGAGCCCGGCATTCCGCATCTGCTGGAGGCGATGGCCCGCGAAGTGACGATGGAGCGCGTCGGCTCAGGCGGCATTCTGGCACGGCTTGCCGATGTGCTGGCCGCCACCGTCATCCGCTCCTGGGTCGAGCGCGGCTGCGGCGACTCGTCCGGATGGATCGCCGCGGTGAGGGATCGCGAGATCGGGCGCGTGCTGGCCGCGATCCATCTTGAACCGGACCGCGACTGGACGGTGGAGACCCTGGCCAGGATGATGGGCGCCTCCCGGTCGGGCTTCGCCGAGCGCTTCGCGACGATCGTCGGCGAAACGCCGGCCAAATATGTCACCCAGGTGAGAATGCACCAGGCACGGCAATGGCTGGTCCGCGACCGGTTGAAGATTTCCGTCGTCGCAGCACGCCTGGGCTATGAATCCGACGCGTCATTCAGTCGGGCGTTCAAGCGCGTCATCGGATCGGCTCCCAGCCATTTTCGCGCCGAGGAACAGGCTGAGACCCGTCAAGCCGGCTAAGCCTGACCACAGCTCCAGCCGTAGACGCGCCTTAGCCTGCGTGACGAAGGCTTATCCCGGTACCCTTGTCGAACAGCACCACCTTGTCTGGATCCCAGGCAAAGCGCACCGGCTGCTCGATCTCGACATCGGTTCTGGCCGGCACCGTGGCCCGCAGCATGGCGTCGCCGACCCGCAGCGTCAGGATCTTTTCGACGCCATGGTTCTCGACATCGTGGACGCGCGCTTCCACCGGTGCCCCGCTCTCGAGATAGACATCCTCGGGACGAATACCGAAGACGAGCGGGCGACCGTCGGTCGAAGCGCTCGTCCTGGCCCCCCCCGCAAAAGGCAGTTCGAAATTCAGCGGCGCCATCACCGCGCGGCCGTCGACGAGCTTGCCGTCGATGAGGTTCATCGGCGGCGAGCCGACGAAACTCGCCACATATGTGTCGCGCGGATTGTTGTAGATCTCGTACGGCGTGCCGGTCTGGACGATACGGCCATGGTTGAGCACGCCAACCTTGTCGCCCATCGACATCGCCTCGATCTGATCGTGCGTGACGAACAGGAAGGTCTGGCCAAGGTTCATCTGGATGTTCTTCAGCTCGGTGCGCAGCGCCTCGCGCAGCTTGGCATCGAGTGCCGACAACGGCTCATCCATCAGGAATACGCGCGGCTTCCTGACGATGGCGCGACCAATCGAGACGCGCTGCATCTCGCCGCCAGAGAGGCGATCCGTCTTGCGGTCGAGCAGATGCTCGATACGCAACGTCTTGGCAACGCGGTCGACGCGCGTCTTGATCTCGTCAGGCTCGATGCGGCGGATTTTCGGCTTCAGCGGGAATTCGAGATTCTCGCGCACCGTGTAGCGCGGATAGAGCGAGTATTGCTGCAGCACCAGCGCCACGTCGCGCTCGGCCGCACCCCAGTCAGCGACATCGGCGCCGTCGATGAGTATCTGCCCCTCGTCCGGCTTTTCCAGGCCGGCGATCATGCGCAGCGTCGTCGTCTTGCCGGCGCCGGTCTCGCCGAGCAGGACGAAGAACTCGCCGTCGGCAATATCGAGATTGAGCCCGGTCAATGCGGTGTGATTGCCGAATGTCTTCGAGATGTTCTTGAGCTGGATATGGGCCATCAGAGTCTCACCCCCAGCGAATTGCCGCTTGCCGTGTCGAAGAAATGCGCCTGCGCCGGGTCGAGCTTTGCGAAAACCTGGACTCCCGGCTTGCCGACGAAACCGGAACGGGTCCGGGCGCGCAACATCTGTGCCCCGACCTTGAGGTCGACGATGTCGTAGGAGCCAAGCGGTTCGATGATGTGCGCCTCGACCGGCAGATAACCGTCCGCCGGCTCGCGCGAGACCATCACGCCTTCGGGGCGGATGCCGAGCGCAAGGCGGTCCTGCCCGACGTTCGCGGCGTCAAGCTGGCCGACCAGTTCGGCCGGGAAAACGAACCCTTCCGCGGCCCCATCGACGGTGACCCTGGCGCCGGAGCCGTTCATCGTCACCGCCGCATTGGCAACGTTCATCACCGGCGAGCCAACGAATTGCGCGACGAACAGATTGGCCGGGTGCTTATACACTTCCGATGGGCTGCCCACCTGCTGCAGAACGCCCTCATGCATAATGACGATGCGGTCGGCAAGGCTCATCGCCTCGATCTGGTCGTGGGTGACGTAGATGGTGGTCGAGCCCTGCTTGATGTGCAGCCGCTTGATCTCCGCGCGCATCTCCTCACGCAGCTTGGCGTCGAGCGCGCCGATCGGCTCGTCCATCAGCATCGCCTTCGGCCGCCGCACCAGCGCCCGGCCGATTGCTACGCGCTGCATGTCGCCACCCGACAGCGCCGACGGCTTCTTGCCGAGCAGATCGTTGATCTGCAGCACTTTGGCGACCGAGCGCACCTCGCCGTCGATCTCCGCCTTGCTCTTGCGCATGGCCCGCAACGGAAAAGCGATGTTCTCGTAGACGCTCATATGCGGATAGAGCGAGAACGACTGGAAAACCATGGCGATGTCGCGGTCGGCAGCCTTGAGATGCTGGACCGGCTTGCCGTCGATGAGGACATCGCCGCCGTCGATCGTCTCCAGCCCGGCGATTGCGCGAAGCGTCGTCGTCTTGCCGCAGCCCGACTGGCCGAGCAGCACGATGAACTCGTTGTCGTCGATCTTGAGATTGAGGTCCTTGATGACCTGGACGGCGCCAAAGAATTTCTGGACGCCACGAAGCTCGATCTGGGTCATGCCTGACCTTCTTTTTCCGGTGCGCCGGTCGCCTTCGGCTCCTGCCTTGGACCGACCCAGCCCGTGATCATGAACGTCAGCAGCCCGACAATGATGATCGTCAGCCCGTAGCGGTGCAGAAAGAGGTTCCACGGCTGGCAGAGCGCGATGATGCCGAGCACCATCACGATCTCGGCTGTGCGCTGGATTGTAGCATGGCGGATCATTTGCGGATCGCTCCGAAGGACATGCCGCGCAGGAGGTGGTTGCGCAACAGGAAGGTGAAGATGGCGACCGGCAGCAGGAACAGGAAGGTGCCGGCGGCGATGACCGTCCAGTCGGGCAGGCCGGAACCGACCTGGCTTGGAATGAACGGCGGCGCCGTCTGGGCGCGGCGGTTGGTCATGATCAGCGCGAAGGCATATTCGTTCCACGCGGTGATGAAGCAGAACACGGCGGTGGCGGCGATGCCGGTGGCCGCTTCCGGCAGCACGATCTTGAAGAAGGCCTCCATGCGCGTATAGCCGTCGACGAGCGCCGCCTCCTCATACTCCTTCGGAATTTCGTCCATGAACCCCTTCATCAGCCATACGGAGAAGCTGAGGTTGAAGGCGGTGTAGAGGATGATCAGGCCCCAATGCGTGTCGTTGAGGCCGACGACCCGGTACATCAGGAACATCGGGATCGCCACTACCACCGGCGGCAGCATGCGCGTCGACAGGATGAAGAAGAGCAGGTCCTGTTCCCCCTTTATCTTGAAGCGCGAGAACCCGTAAGCCGTGAAGGTGCCCATGCCGACGGCGAGGATCGTCGAGGTGATGGCGACGATCAGCGAATTCATGAAGCGGCTCGGATAGCCGGACCACTGCACCTCGCCCCTGCCCGAGCGCACCACCTTCTCGCCGCCGTCAAACACCAGCCGCTCCCACCACGGGGCGGCGGCATATTGTTCCGGCGTCGGCGCTGTGCGCAGTTGCGAGCGCTTGGTGAACAGCTTGACGAAGGGCGATATCTCCGGCTGGAAGACCACCGTCGGCGGGATGGTGGTGGCGAGGTTGCGCGGCTTGAACGCCGTCGAGGCTATCCAGTAGATCGGCGCCAGGAAGATGATCGTGACGATCAGCACGCCGACGATGGCGAGCTTGTTGAGCGAACGCTCGGCAGAGGTGGTGACAGCGGCCATGTTAGCGCTCCTTCACCTTGTTCAGGTATTTGACGTAGATGTTGGTGATCGCCAGGATCATGATCAGCACGATGTAGGCGAGCGCGCAGGAGCGCCCGGTCTGCCATTCCTGGAACGCCATCTTGTAGAGCCGGATCGAGATCACCTCGGTGGTCGGCTGGCTGGTCAGGATGTAGGCGAGATCGAATGTCTTGAACGCCTCCATGGTGCGAAAGATGATCGCGATCATCAGGATCGGCGCGACCAGGGGCAGGGTAATGCGAAAGAAGGTATAGAACGACCCGGCGCGGTCGATCGCGGCCGCTTCGTAGAGGTGCTTCGGCACTGCAGACAGGCCGGCAAGCGACAGCAGCATGACGAAGGGCGACCACATCCAGATGTCGGTGATGGCAACCGCGTAGAGCGCCATGTCGGGGTTGGACAGCCACTCGAAGGAGCCGAGGCCAAGCGTATAGTTGATGATGCCAAAGGACGGATCGTAGAGCAGTTTCCAGAACAGGCCGACGACAGCCATCGACAGCATCATTGGCAACAGCAGCAGTGTCGTCAGCAGGCCCTTCAACGGGATATCGCGATTGAGCAGCAACGCCACGCCGAAGCCGACGATGACTTGGCCGACCACGGAGACGATGACATATTTGGCGGTGATGGCGAAATTCGACCAAATGAACGGGTCGTTGAGCAGCTCGCGGTAATTCTGCAGTCCGACGAAATTGGCCGCCGCGGGGCTCGACGCGCGAAAGTCGGTGAACGAATAGCCAAGCGAATAGAGCAGTGGAAAGATGTTGAAGACGATCAGGAAAACGATCGTCGGAATGATGAAGAGATTGCGGATCGTAAGGTCGCTCATGCCGCGGGCGGCGGAGCGCGAGTTGGGATCCAGCGTGGTCATGACTGCAGTGGCCAAGGCCCGTTCCTTCCTTGTCCGGAAAAGAAAACGGAAGGGGCGGCTCCCGCCCCCTCCGAGCGTTAGTGCCGTTTACTTCACGCGGTTGTATTTCTTGAACGTCGCGTTCCAATCCGCGGCGAGCGCATCGAGCACTTCCTTGGCCGTGCCCTGATTGCCGGTGATGTAGGGATAGACGCGTTGGTTCATCTGGATGAGCAGCTCGGCATATTCCGGCGTCGCCCAGAAGTCCTTCACCTTGAACATGGTTTCGTAGAAGGCCTTGTTGTATGGCGTGGCGTTCTGGAATTCAGGCGACTCGAGCACTTTGGCACTTGCCGTGTAACCGCCGAGTTCCGCCCATTTCTTCTGCGTCTCGTCCTTAATGAACCATTCCAGGAACTTCATCGCCTCTTCCTGATTCTGCGAATAGGAGACGACGGAGATGCCCTGGCCGCCGAGCGCGGCGAACTGATCGCCGTTCGGTCCAGGAGGGTTGGCGAAGAAGCCGGTGGCCTTGGCATTCGGGTTGGAGGCTTCGTTGATGAGCGCCGGGAAGAAAGCGAAGTAGTTCATACTCATCGCCGCCAGGTTCTCGGTGATCGCCTGGTTGTCCTCGATGAAGAAGCTCTTGGCCCAACCAGGAGGGGTGAAGGAATAGAGCTCCTTGTAGGCCTCGAGCGCCTTGACGTTCTGCTCGGAGTTGATGATCCCGTCGACCTTGTAAGTGGCATAGTCGCCAAGCTCGCCGCCGAAGGAGAAGATGGCGTTCTCGACGCCCATCACCAGAGCGTCGTAGGAGTTATCGGTATAGATGGCGACGCCGTAGCGCTTCTCGTCGGGACGGTGGAAGAATTCGGCGATGTCGCGTAGCTGCTTCCAGTCCTTCGGCACGCCGAGATCGTAGCCGTACTTGGCTTTGAAGGCCTCCATCTCCTTCGGATCTTCGAACCAGTCCTTGCGATAGGACCAGCCGACCGCGTCGCCCTCGGCCGGAATCGACCAGTATTTGCCGGAGTTGGATGGATATTCGGCGTAGTATTTCACCGTCGCCGGCGCCATCACTTCCTTCAGATTGTGCTTGTTGAAGAAGTCAGTGAGGTCGACATAGTGACCGGCCTCGGAGGCGGCGCCGATCCACTGGGAATCGCCGACGACCATGTCGTAGGCGCTGCCCTTGGCGTTGAATTCGGTGAACGCCTTGGTCTGGAAATCCCCCCACGGCGTCGTCTCGACCGTGACCTTCACGCCGCTCTCGGCCTCGTAAAGGTTGACCAGTTCCTGCAAATAGTTCGCCGGATCCCATTCAGCCCAGAATATGGTGAGTTCCTTATCCTGCGCGTAGACGGACGTTCCGCAGGCGAGCACTAAGCCGATACCAGCAAGCATGCTGGTCATTGTCTTGCGCATGATGATTTCCTCCCTTGTGCGCATTCTACCGTATCATCCGAGCCGGCGGCGAGGCCGGCCCTGGTAGTTCCTTCCGTGATGGCGCCGTTCCGGTTTTTGAGCCTCCTCGCCCAACCGGAAATGGATCGCAGCCTCACTTTTGACCCGCTATATTGTCCTGATCTGGTATTACCAATTTCGGACGCACGTCAAGCTCTTTCTTGGACGATGGCAGGGCCTCAGACAAGCAGATTCCAGCAACATCTGTCTGTTTTTCTTAAATTTTCCTACTCGTTGATACGCAAGGCCCTTGTTCGCGCGACGAAACCCCGACTATTGTCAGTAGGAGGCATCCCCATCTGGTCGAACCAGATCCATACTATTCCGCAGCTGTCGCCGGCGCACGTCTGTTTCCTCCAGCCATCGATTCCATCACTGCAGCCCGCACCAGGGCGCCGGCTGCCCATTGCGCTACCGACATCATCTTGCGGCTGTCCAGCCCCCATATATCCTTCAGCACGATCAGCACTTCGACGCCGAATATCAGCGACAGGGCCTGTGCCAGGCGGTTGAATTCGCGAGGCGGCAGCCGGTGCTTGAGCGGTGCGATCGCGTCCTTGAGCAGATCGATGCGATGGCCGCGCGTGAAGGCCGGCTCGCCGTCGAGTGTGCCGGCCTGCCGCCGCGCCCACTGGTCGAGCGACAGCTTCAGCGCCGCCTTGAACGTCGCCTCGAAGGCTTCGATGCGTGGCATGGCCGTGTCGAACAGTTCGACGACGCGGCGCTCGGGATCGGCCGAGGTCGATTTCCAGGTGAGGATCGGCCCCAGCCCTTCGTCGACCACCGCCTGCACCAGCGCCGCCTGGCTTGGAAAGTACCGATACGCGGTGGCGCGGGAGACTTCCGCCGCTTCGGCGACCTCGCTGACCGAGGGCGTGGCGCCCGCCTGCATCAGCCTTGTCGCCGTCTCCAGCATCAACCGCCTTGTGCGGGCGCGCGGCCCGCGCGCCGCTCCAGAACCGGCATCGTCGGGCACTGCCGCTGGTTGACGTGAGACATTCATGTCAATATGATACGCACGTCTCAAAAAATTGCAATGGCCTTTCGCGCTGCCGAACGGCCGGGGCAAAAGAGCGGCCGGCAGCAACGCCGAGTGCGCCTCGAACCTGGGGAAACGCAATGAAGCGCGTCTATGTGGTGGGCACCGCCGACACCAAGGGTGAGGAACTCGCCTTTCTGGCCGATGCGGTCGCAGCCACCGGTGCTGCTGTCGCCCGCGTCGACGTCGGAACGCGCAACGCGACCGTGCCGGTCGATGTCTCGGCCGAAGAGGTCGCCGGCAACCATCCCGACGGCAGCACTGCCGTGCTGGGCGTCGACGCCCCCGGCCCCCCGGGCGCGGGCAATGGCCACGCCGTCACCCCGGTTGTGCCATAGCACCCCCCGATTTTAGGGGTTGTAGGGTTAGGCGGGGGGGGGGGCCCGTGGGTGAAAACATACGGCCTGCG